>JBMSML010000164.1:0-2135 GCA_049421125.1 Burkholderiaceae bacterium | reverse complement strand
TTCCAGCGGTGGTGATGCGTTTACTGGTGGAAACCGCTCTATCGGGCCAGTCCTTGCAACAGGCTATGGATCTGCCGCGTATCGCGGTGCGACCGGATGGCACTGCTGAGTTTGAAGCGGTGCTGGATTATCCCGGGGCGTTCGAGACGCTGGGAGCAGAGGATTTTTATGGCCCGGCGTCCATCGTTCGTCGTGATCGGGATGGCATCCTTGAGATTGGGCAAGATCCGCGGTTCGATATCGGAGTGGCGTGGGCATGACGGTCTCCACCACGACCATGATTGCACCGTGGATGACAGAGGCCATGGAATATCCACTGGAGTCCTTGTGCCGTTTGGACGGTAAAACCGTCGTGATCAGTGGGGCAAGCTCCGGCATCGGCCGGGGATTCGCGATCGCGGCCGCGCGTCTCGGGGCGTCGGTCGTCGTTCTGGCCCGTCGAGAAGACCGATTGAAAGATGTGGTGTCGATCATTGAAAGCGTGGGTGCGAAAGCCCAGGCGATCGCGGTGGACCTCTCCGATCGTCAGGATCTGAGGCGCGCTGCCCGGGCCGTGAATGATCTGTTCGGCGGACCGGACGTCTTGGTGAATGCCGCCGGTGTCAATTTGCGGCGTGCGGCCAGTGAGGTCACCGATCAGGACTGGAATGACACCCTCGACATCAACCTTTCCGCCACTTTTTTTCTGGCGCAGGCGCTGGTTCCGGTCATGATCCGAAAAGGATGGGGACGGGTCATCAACATCGCCTCATTGCAGTCGGTGCGGGCATTTCCCAACAGCATTTCCTACGGTGCATCGAAAGGCGCGATCGTTCAACTGACGCGGGCGATGGCCGAGTCATGGAGCGGCCAAGGAGTGTTGTGCAATGCCATTGCACCGGGATTTATTCCAACGGAGTTAACGGAGCAGATCGCCCGTGATCCGGCGGCAGTCGTCGCCTTAAGTCAGAAGACGATGGTAGGCCGCGTGGGCCGCGTTACGGATATGTTTGGACCGCTGTCATTTCTGGCATCGGAAGCATCGGCCTATGTCACCGGTCAAACCATTTATGTCGACGGCGGATTTACCGCGAAATAAGGAAGCTGGAATTTTCATGAAATCAATCGGAATTATTGACACCACGCTACGCGATGCCCATCAGTGCCTGTGGGCCACCCGTATGACGACTGCACACATGTTGCCGGTGGCCGAGAGAATGGATCGGGCGGGATTTGATCAGATTGATCTTGCGGGCACGATTCAGTTTGATGTCTGTGTCCGCTATTTGAAAGAGGATCCATGGCTTCGGGTGCGCTTGATGCGCGAGCGCGTTAAACATACGCCGTTACGCTCTCTCGTACGCAGCAAGAATATTGTGGCATTTGATGTGCTGCCCGATGACATCATTGAACTCTGGGTGGAACGACTCGTGGCCAACGGGTTTCGCATGGTGGGATCATTTGACGGGTTAAACGATGTGGAGAATATGTTGGCGACCACACGGGTGGCCAAGCGCTTGGGTGTAAAAACATTCGGTGCGTTGTCCTACAGTCTGAGCCCGGTGCACACCGATGCCTTGTATGTCAAAACGGCCAAAGATCTGGTGGCCAGCAAGACCGTGGATGCCATCATGCTCAAGGATGCGGGCGGCTTGCTGACCGTCGACCGGATCCGTACCTTGGTGCCCGCCATCAAGAAAGTCATTGGCGACATCCCCCTCGAGATCCATAGTCACTGCTTAACGGGCTTGGCGCCCTTGGTCTACCTGGAAGCGGTGAAGTGCGGCGCTGATCAGTTGCATTCGTCGATCGCACCCCTGGCCAATGGGGCCGCGCAGCCCGCCACGCAAAGCATCGCCCGCAACCTGCGCCATATGGGCTGGGCGGTCAATGTCAACGACGGGCTGATGGAAGAAGTAGGAGAGCATTTCCGCAAGATCGCGGAGATCGAGGGCAAGCCTCTGGGCACCGTTTTGGAGTACGACGAGTTTCACTATCAGCATCAAATGCCGGGCGGCATGCTCAGTAATTTCCGATCCCAGCTGCAGCAGGCAGGTCTTTCCCATAAGTTTTCGGAGCTCTTAGAGGAGGTGGCCCGTGTGCGGCAGGAGCTGGGCTACCCGATCATGATCACGCCGTTTGCTCAGCTGGTCGGT
>JBMSML010000163.1:0-2158 GCA_049421125.1 Burkholderiaceae bacterium | reverse complement strand
TCACTTGCGACATGGTGGTCTTGGGCGCAGGCCCCGGCGGCTATTCTGCGGCGTTTCGTGCGGCCGATCTGGGCATGAACACTGTGCTGGTCGAGCGTTTTGCCACCTTGGGTGGGGTGTGCCTGAATGTCGGCTGTATCCCATCGAAGGCACTCTTGCATGTAGCGGCCGTAATGGACGAGGTGCAACAGTTGGGCGCCCATGGTGTGAGTTTTGGTGCACCCACCGTGGATCTGGATAAGCTTCGGGATTACAAATCCCAGGTGATCGGCAAGCTGACCGGTGGCTTAGCCGGCATGGCCAAGGCTCGCAAGGTCCAAGTGGTGCAGGGCGTCGGAAAGTTTCTGGATGGCTACCACCTCGAGGTGGCCACGGCCGATGGCACAAAGAAAGTGATCGGTTTCCAGAAGGCCATCATCGCGGCGGGCTCCGAGGCGGTGAAGCTGCCGTTTATGCCGCAGGATGAGCGCGTGGTCACGTCCACCGGTGCCCTGCAGTTAAAGTCCAAGCCCAGGCGCATGCTGGTGATCGGTGGCGGCATTATTGGACTGGAAATGGCCACGGTGTACTCCACCCTTGGAGCGCGCATTGACGTCGTCGAGATGTTGGATGGTCTGATGCAAGGAGCCGATCGCGACCTGGTTAAGGTCTGGCAAAAGCACAATGCCCATCGCTTCGATAAGGTGATGCTCAAGTGCAAAACCGTCGGTGCACAGGCCAAGGCCGACGGAATTCACGTGACCTTCGAAGGCGAGGGCGCGCCGTCGGAACCCCAGGTCTATGACCTAGTGCTCCAGGCCGTGGGCCGAAAGCCCAACGGGGCGATGATTGCAGCCGATATGGCGGGTGTCACGGTGAACGAGCGGGGATTCATACCGGTGGATGCGCAGATGCGCACGAACCAGCCGCACATTTTTGCGATCGGTGACATCGTGGGCAATCCGATGTTGGCCCACAAGGCCGTGCATGAAGCCCATGTGGCGGCGGAAGCGGCATCGGGCCTGAAGGCATTCTTTGATGCCCGCGTCATTCCGTCGGTGGCTTACACCGACCCCGAGGTGGCCTGGGTAGGCGTAACCGAAGACGAGGCCAAGGCCAAGGGCATGAAGATCGAGAAGGCCGTGTTTCCGTGGGCGGCGTCAGGCCGTGCCATCGCCAATGGTCGCGATGAGGGATTCACCAAAATCATTGTCGATCCGGAATCCCACCGTGTGATCGGTGGTGCCATGGTGGGCACGCACGCCGGTGACATGATCGGCGAGTTCGCGCTGGCCATTGAAATGGGTGCTGATCCTCACGACGTTGGCAAAACTATTCACCCGCATCCGACGCTGGGAGAGTCGATCGGCATGGTGGCGGAAGTCTTTGCCGGAACCTGCACGGATCTACCGCCTCAGCGCAAGAAGTGATGATCGTGGTGACCTTGGGGAGGAAAAAGGCCGACAGATGTCGGCCTTTTTATTGGCACAATCGGCCCTCATGATGAACGCGCTGTTACAACTGAGTCGGCAGATGGATCGGGTGACCTGGGCGTCGGCCCGCGTGGCGATCGCGCTGGTCCTGATCTGTGCGCTGGTGTCGGCGCTTAATGCCATATCCCGCTACGCCTTTGACATGAGCTCTAACGCCTGGCTGGAGCTGCAGTGGTATATGTTCGGGGCGATCGTGCTGCTGGGTGCGCCACATCTGTTGAACACCAACGGCCATATTCGGGTCGATCTTTTTTATTCCAAGCTGAATAATCGTCAGCGTGCCATCCTGGATCTCGCAGGTTTGCTCATTTTTCTCATGCCGTTTAGCGTGTACATGACGGTGCAGTCCTGGCCGTGGTTTGTCGAGTCCTGGGTCATCATGGAGGTGTCGGCCAACGCTGGTGGTCTGCTGCGTTGGCCCGTCAAGCTGCTCCTGCCCTTGGGGTTTGGTTTACTCGCCCTGCAGGGCATCTCCGAGATCATCAAGCGGGTCGCCGCGCTGCGCGGTGAGATCGCGCTGGATACCGATTACGAACGGCCGGTGCAGTAGATATGAATCCCATGGAATTCATGGCACCCGCCATGTTCGCCGCCCTGGTGGTGTTCTTGTTGCTCGGCCTGCCGGTGGCGTTTTCCTTGGCCGCTCTCGGAATGGCCTAGGGATTGGTGGCCATTGAGTTGGGATT
>JBMSML010000162.1:0-2233 GCA_049421125.1 Burkholderiaceae bacterium | reverse complement strand
CTGAAGCAATTACACCGCAAGTGAATGCCCACATTGGAGGAAACCAGGTGATGGGTTTCAGGAGTTCCGCGACCGCAATCGGGTCGGGGAGCACCCGGGGCGACACGGATTGACTCATCGAGCCATTTTCTTATTGACAAAACTAACCGTCAACTAAAACTTACACATACAATCGGGCTGTGAGAAGTCCCGTGACAGCCCCGGCCAGGCCCCACGCCATCGTGATTGGCAGTGGGTTCGGGGGGCTGGCCGCGGCAATTCGCCTCGGAGCGAAAGGCTACCGGGTCACCGTTCTGGAGAAATTGGATGCCTTCGGTGGGCGGGCGTATGTCCATCGGCGCGGCGGCCATGTTTTTGATGCCGGTCCGACCATCGTGACCGCCCCGTTCCTCCTCGAGGAACTCTGGGCCCTGTGCGGCAAGCGCATGGCCGACCATGTCCGGGTCGTGCCCATGAATCCCTTTTATCGGATTCGTTTTGATGACGGAACCTGGTTCGACTATTCCGGCGACCCGGCGCACATGCGGCGTGAGGTTGCGCGATTTGCGCCCTCGGACCTCGACGGCTACGAGCGTTTTTTTCAGGAAGCGGAGAAGTGCTACCGGATTGGTTTTGAGGGTATGGCCACCCGCGCGTTTGATCGGTTTTCCGATCTCCTGGCCGTGATGCCGGATTTTGCGCGCATGCGGGCCTGGTCAAGTATCCACAGTCTAGTGGCGCGTCACATCCGTAATCCGAAATTACGGATGGTGTTCAGTTTCCATCCGCTCTTAATTGGCGGTAACCCGTTTTCCGTTACCTGCGCCTACGCCCTGATCAATGCCTTAGAGCGCAAGCACGGGGTGCATTGGGCGATGGGTGGCACCGGTGCGTTGATTAACGGGTTGGTGGACTTAGTGCGAGGACAGGGCAACGATCTCCGCTGTGGTGCAGAGGTCAAAAAAATACTGGTGCAGGGCGGAAAAGCGACGGGGGTGGTGCTGGCCAACGGTGAGCACGTGGACTCCGATATCGTGGTCTGCAATGGCGATACGGCCTGGGCTTACAAGAATCTGATTGCACCTGAGCATCGCCGGGTCTGGACCGATCGCAAGATTGCACGGACCAAGTCATCGATGAGTTTGTTCGTATGGTATTTCGGGACGCGCCGACAGTATCCCGATGTACTCCATCACACGATTCTCATGGGGCCGCGCTACAAGGAACTGCTCACCGATATTTTTAAGCGTCATCGCCTTGCGGATGATTTCAGTCTGTACCTGCATCGACCAAGTGCCACGGACCCTTCGGTTGCGCCGCCGGGCATGGACACGTTTTACGTCCTGGCGCCGGTACCCAACCTGGAAAGCGGTGTGGACTGGTCTGAACACGGGGAGCCTTATCGCCAGTCGATTGCCCGTTACCTGAGCGAGACCGTGATGCCGGGGTTCGAAGAACACATCACCGAATCCTTTGTCACCACTCCCCTGGATTTCCAGAATCGGTTGCTGTCTTACCGTGGCGCCGCGTTCGGACCGGAGCCCACACTGGCGCAAAGCGCCTGGTTCCGGCCGCACAATCGCAGTGAGGATGTGCGCGATCTATTCATGGTGGGAGCGAGCACCCACCCCGGGGCCGGCATCCCCGGCGTGATTGCCTCGGCCAAGGCCTTGGAGTCCGTGCTGCCGGATCCCGCCGTATTCTCGGTGACCCATGCCTGATGCCGCGCGCATGATGATGCCCCCGCTGACCACCGCCATTGTGGCGCCATCCATGGCGTCAGACGCCATCTTCGCAACCTGTGAGCGTTTGATGAAGGGTGGGTCGCATTCATTCTTTGCAGCTTCGCGGATTCTTCCGATCCGGTTTCGATGCGCGGCCACCGCGATCTATGCCTTTTGTCGAGTGGCCGACGATGCGGTCGATGAGATGCCTCAGGGTGCGGCCATCGATGTGGTGATGGCCTATTTGCATGAGCGTCTGGAGGCGATCGCCCGGGCCGAGCCGTTTGGAATCGATGCAGATATTGCGTTTGCGAGCACGGCCAACGAATATGGAATTCCCATGACCATTCCATCGGCTCTGCTCGAGGGTTTCCAGTGGGATGCGACAGCGCGACGCTATAACACCATTGAGGAGCTTTACGACTACGCGGCAAGGGTGGCCGGTACGGTCGGCGCGATGATGACGCTGGTCATGGGTGGGCGCTCCACTAAAACGGTGGCCCGGGCCTGTGATCTGGGTGTGGCCATGC
>JBMSML010000161.1:0-2247 GCA_049421125.1 Burkholderiaceae bacterium | reverse complement strand
CGTGGATGACCTGGGCGCTGACTCCCTGGACACGGTGGAGCGCGTGATGGCCCTGGAAGACGCGTTAGGCTGCGAGATTCCCGACGAGGAAGCCGAGAAAATCACCACCGTGCAGCAGGCCATCGACTACGTGTCGACCCATCTGAAGAAGTAAGAAAGCCTCTCGCCGATGAGCGGATCGTCAAGTTCGGGCGCCGCAGGTCGGCGACGTGTAGTAGTCACCGGGCTGGGGTGCATTTCCCCAGTCGGTAACTCCATCTCCAGCGCATGGGAGAGCCTGGTGGCCGGCAAGACCGGCATCGCCACGGTCACGAAGTTCGATCACAGCGGCCTGTCCGTGCACTTTGCCGGCGAGGTCAAAGACTTCAACGTCGAGGACTACCTGCCCGCCAAAGAAGCGCGGCACATGGATACCTTCATCCATTACGGAATCGCGGCGGGCATTCAGGCCCTCAAGGATTCCGGTTTGGTGGTGACCGATGCCAACGCCGAGCGTATCGGTGCCTTTGTGGGGTCTGGGATCGGGGGATTGCCCCTGATTGAAGAAACCCACGCGGAATACACCGCCAAGGGGGCGCGGCGGATCTCCCCATTTTTTGTGCCCGGATCGATCATCAACATGATCTCCGGCCACCTCAGCATTCTGAACAACCTGAAGGGTCCCAATATCGCGGCGGTGACCGCCTGCACCACTGGCCTTCACAGCATTGGCCTGGCCATGCGCCTGATTCAGTACGGTGATGCGGATGCTATGTTGGCCGGCGGCGCCGAGTCCACGGTCTCGCCCTTGGGCATCGGTGGTTTTGCGGCGGCACGCGCCCTCTCCACCCGTAACGACGATCCGGCCACGGCCTCCCGTCCGTGGGATAAGGATCGGGATGGGTTTGTGCTGGGCGAGGGCGCGGGCGTGGTGATGCTGGAAGAACTCGGGCACGCCAAGGCCCGTGGCGCCAAGATCTATTGTGAACTCGCAGGTTTCGGCATGTCGGGCGATGCCTTTCATATGACAGCCCCCAATATGGACGGTCCCCGTCGCTGCATGATCAATGCGCTCAAAGACGCCCATGTAACCGCCGATCAGGTGGACTATGTGAACGCCCATGGCACCTCCACCCCGTTGGGCGATAAAAATGAAACCGACGCCATCAAGGCTGCCCTGGGCGATCGGGCAAAAAAGGTCATTGTGAATTCCACGAAATCCATGACCGGTCACTTGTTGGGTGGGGCCGGGGGTCTCGAGTCGGTGTTCACCGTGTTGGCGCTGCATCACAAGATCAGCCCGCCCACCATCAATATTTTCAACCAGGATCCGGAATGTGATCTGGATTACTGTGCCAATGCCGCGCGCGATGCTGCGATCGATGTGGCGGTGAAAAATAACTTCGGTTTCGGTGGCACCAACGGCACCCTAGTCTTTCGCCGCTTCTAGGTGCCTCCCGAAAAGGATGTTGTCGGGGTGAACAGTCCGCGCGAGGCCGATGCCCAGCTCATTGAGCGCATTCAAAACGGGGATAAACAGGCGTTTGAGTTATTGGTGGCCAAGTATCAGCGGCGGGTAGTGCGCCTGATTTCCCGCCTGGTGCGCGACCCGGCAGAGCAAGAGGACATCGCCCAGGAGGCCTTCATCAAGGCCTACCGCGCCATTCCGAATTTCCGGGGGGAGAGCGCCTTTTACACCTGGCTGTACCGCATTGCGGTAAATACCGCGAAGAACTATCTGGCCAGCCAGGGGCGCCGGCCCCGAACCGTGGGCGAGTTCCAGTCCGATGAGGACGGGGAATCTTTTGGCGTGGATGATGTCGTAGAGGACAACAATACGCCCGACGCGGTGTTGCACAGCCGACAGGTGGCCGAGACGGTCAATAAAGCCATTGAGCGCCTTCCCTCGGACCTGCGCATGGCGGTCACGCTTCGGGAGATCGAAGGACTCAGTTATGAAGAGATCGCTCAGGCCATGGACTGCCCGATCGGGACAGTGCGTTCACGGATCTTCCGTGCCCGCGAGGCCATTGCCCAGGAACTTCGGCCGTTGTTGGGAACCACGGAGGGCAAGCGATGGTAGAGGGTCGTGCACAGCAAGGGGGTTGCATGGATAAGCGGGAAGAAATGTCATCGTGGATGGATGGGGAAATGGAGTCCAACCTCACCGAACCGATGTCGGACCACGTACTGGCCAGTGAGCAAGCCCGGCAGGACTGGAATTGCTGGCACCTGATTGGTGATGTGATGAGCAGTGCATCGGTGACC
>JBMSML010000160.1:0-2249 GCA_049421125.1 Burkholderiaceae bacterium | reverse complement strand
TCCTGATACTTGAACTTGCCGAAGTCCATCAGCTTGCACACTGGTGGTTCGGCCTGCGGCGCGATCTCCACTAGATCCACTTCCGCTTCGTCTGCCATGCGCAGAGCCTCTACGACTCTGACAATTCCTATGGCTTCGTTATCGACTCCGACTAACCGGATTTCCGGTGCGGTGATCTCCCCATTAATGCGATGCGTACGATCTGTAGCGATTATTCGTATCCTTTTTAACAATCAAAAAATTCGGACGCCTTATTGCCGCGAGTCGATCTCCTGATCGAGCCGGCGGGCAAAGGCGTCCGCTGCCATGGCCCCCAGGTCTTCTCCGCCCCGGGCGCGCACTGTCACCTGCCCCGATGCCTTTTCTTTGTCACCCACGACCACGATATAAGGCACCTTTTGCAGGCTTAACTCTCTGATTTTAAGGGAGATTTTCTCGCTTCGCAAATCCGCCTCGACCCGAAAGCCCTGGGACTGCAGGCTTTTCGCCACACTCTGGGCGTAGTCGCCCTGGGCATCGGTGATCGAGGCCACCACCGCCTGGACGGGGGCCAGCCACACGGGCATGGCCCCGGCATGGTTCTCGATCAGGATCCCGATAAAGCGCTCCAGCGACCCCACGATGGCCCGGTGCAGCATGACCGGGGGTTTGCGGGTGTTGTCGGTATCCACAAACTCGGCCCCCAGACGCACCGGCATATTGAAATCCACCTGAATCGTGCCGCACTGCCAGACCCGGCCCAGGGAGTCCTTCAGCGAATACTCGATCTTTGGCCCGTAAAAGGCCCCCTCGCCTTTGAGTTCCTCCCACTGCACGCCAACATTGTTGAGCGCCTCGGCCAGGGCCTTCTCGGCCTTATCCCAGCTTTCATCGGAGCCCACCCGGTTGGCCGGCCGCGTGGACAAGCGGTAAATCACACTCTCAAACCCGAAGTCTTTGTAGACCTGCAGGAGCTTTCGGGTAAAGGCATCGACCTCGGATTGGATCTGATCCTCGGTGCAGAAAATATGGCCATCGTCCTGGGTGAATCCGCGAACCCGCAGCAGACCGTGCAGACTGCCCGAGGATTCATTGCGATGACAGGAGCCGAACTCCCCGTAGCGCAGCGGCAGATCGCGATACGAGCGCAGCCCGGAGTTGAACACCTGGATGTGGCCAGGGCAGTTCATGGGCTTCACGGCATAGTCACGATTCTCCGAGGCCGTGGTGAACATGTTGTCTTTGTAGTGCTCCCAATGGCCCGAGGCCTCCCACAGCGAGCGATCCAGAATCTGCGGGCAGCGGACTTCCTGATAGCCCGACTCCACGTAGACCTTGCGCAGGTACTGTTCGACCTGCTGCCAGATGGTCCAGCCCTTGGGGTGCCAAAACACCATGCCGGGCGCGTTGTCTTGCATGTGAAACAGGTCCAAGGATTTGCCGAGTTTGCGGTGATCGCGCTTTTCCGCTTCTTCTAAGGCGTGCAGGTAGGCATCGAGTTCTTCTTTTTTTGCAAACGCCGTGCCATAGACCCGCTGCAGCATCTCGTTGCGGTGATCGCCGCGCCAATAGGCACCGGCCACCTTCATTAGCCTAAAGACTTTGCATTTACCCGTGGATGGCACGTGCGGCCCGCGGCACAGATCGACAAAGCCGCCTTCGCGATACAGGGAAATCTGCTCGCCGGCCGGAATGGATTCGATGATCTCGGCCTTGTACTTCTCTCCCATGGACAGAAAGAGTTTGATCGCCTCGTCACGATCCCAGACTTCACGCACCACGGGTTCATCCTTGGCTGCAAGATCGCGCATCTTGGCCTCTATCGCCTCAAGATCCTCGGGCGTGAGTGGCCGTGAATAAGAGAAGTCGTAGTAAAACCCGTTTTCAATCACCGGGCCGATGGTGACCTGAAGGCCCGGGAACAATTGTTGGGCGGCATAGGCCAAGAGGTGGGCCGTGGAGTGACGAATGATCTCCAGGCCTTCGGGGTCTTTCTCAGTGACGATGGCTAACCGGGCATCCGACTCCAGGGTGTAACTGGTGTCGACCAGTGTCCCATCGACCTTGCCAGCGATGGCCGCCTTGGCCAGGCCGGCCCCGATACTGGAGGCCACCTGGGCCACCGACACCGGTTGCGGAAAACTTTTCACCGCACCATCGGGAAGCGTGACATTCACCATAAAACCATAGCCGTGTGATTAAGTTAGCGAATCATGAATTGGTAGGCGCGATTGGACTCGAACCAACGACCCCCACCATGTCAAGGTGGT
>JBMSML010000159.1:0-2289 GCA_049421125.1 Burkholderiaceae bacterium | reverse complement strand
AGCGTCAGCCCACCGAGAGAAAATCTCGCATGGCTATCAATCTCAATGACCCGCACACCTGTCCAGAACTCGTCGGGCATCGAGCTGGCAGTGCCGTGGGATGTCAGCACCGGGATGCCGGCCGCGCGGGCCAGCCTTGCCGCACCATCAATGTGATCTTGATGTTCATGGGTGACAAAGATTGCATCAAGATCCGTGGGCAGTAGCCCCCTTGCCTCTAACCTTCGGCTGACCTCTTTTAGGCCCAGACCGCAATCGACCAAAATCCGCGTCGGATCAAGGCCCCGCGAGGGCGACTCGATCACCAGGGCGTTACCGCCGCTGCCGCTGGATAGGCTTGTAAAACGCAACTACTTCAGCTGATCAAACAGAAGTCCAAGCATGCGTCGGGCATTGGTATCGGCAGTGGGTTTGCCATTTTTATCCAATACCGACACGCGGGCTCGATCCTGACCATCCATGGTGACCAGCAGCCGGTATTGCTCAGCGGACTCGGAAGCAGCACCGCTTGAAAAGATTCGGGCAAAAAATCCAGGCTTATCTCGCTGCAAATCCACAGTGGGGTCGCGGTAGCGGACAAAGAAAAGGCCTTTATTGCGATCACGATCTTCTACGGTAAACCCGAGTCGATCGATCGCAACACCTACCCGGCGCCATGCGCGATCAAAAGGCTCGGCAATATCGATGACCGAGATGTCCCCGGCTTTTACCATCTGCGCCTTCGCCGCTACCGTGGCCGACTGCACCAGCAAAGCCTGCGCTCGCGTTTGATCAGCGCCTAAGCGGAGCATTAGTCGACGCATGAATTCGGCCTCAAGGTCACGATCAATGGGCCGGTTGGTCCAGGTGCTTTGAATATTCAGCGTGGCGGATGTCACCACCTCCATTACGCCTCTGTGGCTGATGACAATCTCCGTCCGGCTATCACTTACTCGATCCAAGCGTGTTCGGAATTTGTCACGCTCACCGGTATCGTAGAGCCGATCCAGCACTTTCCCAAGCGTGCGGCGCAAGAGATCCTCGGGAATTTTCGAGCGATTTTCAGCCCACTCGGTCTCGATAAATCCGATTTCCGGTTTTTCTGCAGCGAGCGCAAATCCGTTGTCCAGCCAAAACTGCCGCACGATCGGCCAGAGCTTCTCTGCTGGCTGATCGACCACCAACACCCGTTGGTCGCCCTGACGCTCAATGCGCATGCCGTCCTGAACAGGAAGTACCGACTGGTCCGCGCGCCGCGGATCCGAGCGGCTGCGATCAAATTCACTCCTGCTCGCACTGCCTGAGGCTGATACAGAGAACCGATCGTCGCGACTTGGTGACAACAGATCGGGGGGTACCTCCAGTGGCCTGACCTTTGCGGCCGACTTGTAATCAGCCTCGGTTTTCATTACACCGCCACAACCTGTTGTCACGGCCGCAAGGGCCGCCATGCTCAACATTAAAACGATACGGGTGCGAATCATCCAATGGCTCCTACAGATTTAAGGGCGGCCTCAACGACCGCCTGATTGGCCCTGGAGAGTTCGACCAAGGGCAGCCGAAGGCCTGCTGGTGATCGGCCCATGCGGGCCAAGGCCCACTTGACGGGAATGGGATTGGCCTCGATGAACATGGCCCGATGCAAGACAAGCAACTGCCGCTGCAAGGCGGCGGCCTCGGCGGCACGGCCCGACATCGCGAAAGCACAGAGTTTAGACATCATGGCCGGTACGACATTGGCAGTTACTGAAATGTTCCCGTGGCCGCCCAATAGCATCAGGGCGACGGCCGTGCCATCGTCACCGCTATAGATTGCAAAATCCTTCGGCGCTTCATGGATGAGCCATTGGCCACGCTCGATGTTGCCGGTCGCATCTTTAATGCCAACGATGTTCGGAATCTGGGCCAATCGCAACGTGGTCTCATGGGAGAGGTCTGCAACAGTGCGGCCGGGCACGTTGTACAAAATGATGGGAATCTCGCAGGCCTCGGCGATTGTTTTGTAATGCTGATACAGACCTTCCTGTGTGGGCTTATTGTAATAAGGTACTACCTGCAGTGAAGCTGCCGCTCCCATGCGGGCTGCCTCACGGGTTAACTCAATGGCTTCCAGAGTGGAATTCGCACCTGTGCCCGCAATCACCGGAATCCTGGATTTGCACTGCTCGACCGCCACGCGGATTAACTCCAGGTGCTCATCGACATCCACCGTGGGAGACTCACCGGTTGTGCCAACGGCCACGATCGCCTGAGTACCTTCGGCGATATGCCAATCAATGAGCGCACGATAGCTGGCGAGATCCAGACTGC
>JBMSML010000158.1:0-2309 GCA_049421125.1 Burkholderiaceae bacterium | reverse complement strand
CCGACCTAGACTATGGCGAGTTGCGGATCTATCCAGGCAACTACGATGACTTCATGTTGGCCGCGTCGGAGGCGCGGGCACGGCTGATGGCCGCCAACGCCAAGAGTAAGGAGCGCGTCTCGGAGTTGCAGGAGTTTGTACGACGGTTTGCGGCCAATAAGTCGAAGGCCAAGCAGGCCACGTCACGCCGTAAGCTGATCGAAAAAATCCAGGGGGATGCGGTCGAGGTCCGGCCGTCATCCCGCCAGAATCCCTACATTCGCTTTGAGCAGGCCAAGCAGTTGTATCGGCAGGCTGTGCATGTGCAGAGCATTTCGAAGACCTTCGAGGGGCGGTCCACCCCGGTGCTGAATAAGTTCTCGATCATGGTCGAGGCCGGTGAGAAGATCGCCATCGTCGGGGCCAACGGCGCGGGCAAGTCTACGTTGTTGCGCTGTATCGCCGGTGCCTCGGTCAGCGGCATGGATCCGGACTCGGGTGAGAACAAGTGGGCCGAGAATGCGGCGATTGGCTATATGCAGCAGGATGTCTACTCTGATTTTGAGCGCGACGAGAGCCTAACCGAGTGGATCGGCCACTACACTCAAGAGGGCGATGACGATCAGGCGGTCCGCTCGATTCTGGGACGGCTTTTATTTTCCGGCGATGACGTCACCAAGCGGGTCAAGGTCCTGTCGGGCGGTGAAAAGCACCGCATGACCTTTGGGCGACTGATGTTGGGCCGGCACAACGTGCTCATGCTTGATGAACCGACCAATCATTTGGATATGGAATCGATCGAGTCGCTGCAGTTGGCCTTGGAGAAGTTCCAAGGCACGTTATTTGTCGTCTCGCACGACCGCGAGTTTGTGAATGCCGTGGCCACACGGATTCTGGAGGTGCGCGGGGATGGCATGGTCACTGACTTTAAGGGCACGTACGATGAGTACCTGACCAGTCAGGGGCTCGCCACTTGATGTGGCGTTATATCGGCGTAGCCGTGGGCTTATTGATCTAGCGAAAAATCTTCCGGGCGGTTCAGGTTCTTAAAGGACTCGTCGGGTCCTGCCGCTACCGCCACCGCGCCGGACTCGCGCAGCCAATCGCCGAGCTTGCGTTTTCCATGCTGTAGAAATGTTTCCAGATGGTGCTGACAGGTTCTTGGAATCAGGGCAAAGGACGGATGATCCTGCACGTATACGCCACCGCCCGAAACCTCGTGGGCCGAGACCAAACGCTCGACAATATCGTGTGGGAAGAGCGGGCAGTCGCAGGGCACCACCAGCATCCAGTCGGTCTTTAATTCAGTCAGACCGGCCAAAATTCCGGCCAAGGGACCATCGTAGTGGGGACCCCCGTCGTTAAACGCCTGATCCTTGAGCACCATGTAACCCCGTTGGGAGTAGTCCTGGATGTTGCGGTTCGCGCTGATCATCAAGGTCGCCACGTGGTCGCGCAGTTTTCCGATGGCGATGTCCACCAGACGCACACCGTGAAAATTGGCTAACCCTTTGTCGATGCCGCCTAAACGGCTGCCGGCGCCACCGCAGAGTATGAGTCCGGTGATGGAAGAAGTGGGGATCATGATGACGTAAGTTGTAGCGTGTCGATCAGATCGACGGCCTCATCTACGCTGTGAATCTGGTGCCAAGATCCCTGGGGATAGACCACCACATTGGGGCCTTGTGAACATCGCCCGAAACAGCCCGATTTGTTGGCCATGATGCCGCCGTCGTGATCCAGACCGCGCGCACGCAGCTCCTGCTTCATGGCCCTGAGCAGATCAAAAGCGCCGCGCTTGGCGCAGCAGTCACCCTCGTCGCGTTCATTGGTACAGATAAAAATGTGGTGTTGGTATCGCATGGATGACGCAGAGGGTGATCGGTGTGGGTTAGTCAATCGCCAGAATCTTTTTTGCACTTCCCAGAACCAGCATGGCCTCACCGTGCTTGTCTTGCTTGTGTAATTTTTCCCCTTCGGCTCGCAGTTTCTGAACCTTCTGGAGTTGGGCGGCATCGAGTGCAGGTTTTTTGGCCAGGGCCTGATCGATTTTGTACATTTCCAGCGGGCAGCTGTGGGCCAGCGCCATGTGCGGTGCGATAACCAACATTCCCATCAGGGAAAGCCTTAAAAATGGTTGCATTTTTGAGGGGGCTCCTTAAAGATTTCGACCATGCGCTCAATGATCACAGTCGCAAAGCGTTGGGGGAAGGGGATATAACCCTATGGTGAGCCGGCGCGACGCTCTCAAACTCGGTCTTGTGGCTAGCGGATTAGCGGCCGGGGCAGCGCCACTGGCCTGGTCGGCCCGGCCCCTGCGGGTGCGTGAT
>JBMSML010000157.1:0-2312 GCA_049421125.1 Burkholderiaceae bacterium | reverse complement strand
GATGAGTTCGTCATGCAACTCGGTGCCGGACATTCCGGGCATGCGCACATCGGCGATCAGACATCCCGGAGCGGTGCCCGAGGCACCGGGGGGCAGGGCGGCCAGGAATCGCTCGGCACTGTCATAGGCCGTGACTCGAAATCCCTGACCTTCGAGCAGCCAGCGCAGTGAGTCACGAACCGCTTCGTCATCGTCCACCACGTAGACGATCTCGGTCTGGCTTGCACGATGTGCGGCGGCGTTGGCGGTCATGGTGGTGCGGTCTCCAAAAGTCATACGGTGGTCTGGGCCGAGGGTTCCGGCAAAACCGGTAATGTAAACCGAAATGTGCAACCCCCTTCGGGATGATTTTCAAACCACAACCGCCCCTGATGGGACTCGATGATCGAGCGACAGATATTTAGGCCCATGCCCATGCCATCGCTCTTGGTGGTGTAGAAGGAATCGAACAACTGGCTCTGGATCGCCGGTGGAACTCCCGGCCCATAATCACGCACGGAAAATAGTATTTGGTGGTCCGACAGCGCCACATTTACGTGGAGCGGTTGGTCGCTCTTTCCGCTCATCGCATCGAGCCCATTTTTAATCAGATTTAACAACACCTGCTCAATCAGAATCGCATCCACGTTTAAGACCGGTAAGTCCGGCACGATCTGGTGGGCAATCGTCAGTCCGCGCTCGTGGGCATCGATCTCGGCCAACCCCAGGGTATCGGCCAGAATGGTCTTGGCGGTCACGGGTTTGCGAATCGGATCACTGCGTTTTACAAAACTTCGAATGCGCCGGATCACCTGACCGGCCCGCTCGGCCTGGTGGGCCGTTTTGGAGAGCATCTCTATAAGATCATCGGCTGCGACGGCTTCCCCACGGCCATCGGCGGCGCGTATTCGTGACGCGGCCCCCGAGGTGTAATTCGCAATGGCGGTAAGGGGTTGGTTGAGTTCGTGGGCAAGGGATGACGCCATCTCACCCATGGTGATGAGTCGGGCGGTTTGTTGAATGCGTTCGTGCTGTTCGCGCTGCGCTTGCTCGGTGGCACGCTCTTGGGTGATGTCGGTGGCCACCATCAGCTCGACGGCACGGCCATCGACCCATTGAATAGTCCGTATGCGCACCTCAAACCAGCGCTGCACTTGTGGGCTGTAGACGTCCCGAACATCGGACCACGGACCGCGTGCCGCTTCGGACAGCGCGCGATGACCATCGGCTAAGGAGTTCCCAAACCATTGTTTGTACGCTTGATTGGCAAACAGCAGCTCTTGTTCGGGGGACGGTGTGGCCACTGAGACGGCGGCATCCAAGGCCTGCAGCACGGTGATGAACCGTTCCTGGGCCTGGGCGAGCTCTTGACGGATACGGGTCTGCTCGCTGATATCGGTCACCGAGGTCATCCAGCCGGTCTGCTGACCATGTTGGTCGATCAACGGAGACGTGTACATGCGCACGGTCAACCGGGTTCCCTCTTTGCGCATGATGGCAATCGGCAGGCCAGATGGCGGGCTCTCGCCGGTGAGCATGCGTTCCAGATTTTTTTGCAACTGTTCTTGGGTTTCGGGCGGCCAGTAGGGAAACGGCGGTGTGCACCCCGTCAGTTCATCGCTGTTAAATCCCACCATTTTGCAAAACGCCGGATTGACATAAGTGATGGTGCCGGTTTGATCGATTACCCGCATTCCGGTGGACATGGAGTCCTCCATGGCACGACGGAAGGCAGTTTCGTCGGCCAGTTCCCGCTCAATTACCAGGCGCTGCCGGGTATTACGCCAAATGACCAGCTGACCGATCACGGCGAGCGCGACCAGGCCAATCATCAACGTGATGGTGACATTGTTATAGATCGAGCTCGCCGGGACAGTGCTGTAGCCGCGCAGTTTTACGGCCAGCGGCATCGGTTCCAGTGCGGTCTCATAAAAGGGCAGCGGTTCGGTCGACTCCAGAATGCGCGTTCGGGCCAGGAGCCTTCCGTTAGCGTCCAAAAAATTAAAAGCAATGCGGTTGCCCATGTCCGTGGGCACCGACGACACCAGCAGGTTGGGTAGCGACACACTGGTCACGAGGGTACCGAGCACCGAGCCGTCATGGATCAGTGGCGTGTGCATGTCCACTTCGACCTCGTTCTCGCGCGAGGCAATCGGTGCGGAATACGCCGGCTTGCGCGTGCTGATGGCGTGGTCGTGTGTGGCGCGGCTGTCCCCCCGTGTGAGGGCGGCGCCGGGCGAATCGAACACCTGTCGCGGAATGCCTTGGTTGGTGGTGACGGACCGGACCATACCGTTGCGATCCACCCAGGCGAGAAAAATAACGCGGGGTTG
>JBMSML010000156.1:0-2320 GCA_049421125.1 Burkholderiaceae bacterium | reverse complement strand
AGCGACGTCCGCAAGGCGTTCGCCACGCCGCGCGTGTGCACCATCGCCGCCGACTGGCGCACGAACAGATCAATCAGCAGCACCACGGCCAGCAGACCAAACAACAGGATCTCGGGCAGTGCGGCACTCAGATGTAAGGAAGCCAGTGTCATGGTCAGAGTGCTTTCATCATTGGGGCGTGGGCAAACCGGCGGGCAGCGATGGCACCTTGGAGATCGCCACATGCTTTAGGAGTTCATCAACCGACACCTGCATCACATCAATAAAGGGCGCCGGCCACAGCCCCATCAACAGCACGAAAAAGGCCAGGCCCATCAACATCCAGAACTCACGGGTGCCGATGTCTTTTAACTCGGCGACGTGGTCATTGGCCACCTCGCCAAACACCACCCGTTTAATCATCCACAGCGAATAGGCGGCACCAAAAATCAGGGTGGTCGCCGCCAGCAGTCCAATCCAGAAGTTGTAATCCACGGCACCGAGGATCACCATAAACTCGCCCACAAACCCACTGGTGGCCGGCAGTCCACTATTGGCCATGGAAAACAATACAAAAAGCGCGGCAAACCTCGGCATACGGTTCACCACACCACCGTAGTCGGCGATCTGACGGGAATGCATGCGGTCGTATAACACTCCGATGCACAGGAACATCGCCCCGGAGATAAACCCGTGGGAGATCATCTGCACAATGCCGCCCTGCACGCCCAGGGTGTTGAACATGAAAAATCCCAGGGTGACAAACCCCATGTGGGCAATCGAGGAATAGGCCACCAGCTTTTTCATGTCCGCCTGCACCAAGGCCACCAGCCCGATGTACACCACTGCGATCAGGGATAAGGTGATCATGAACGTGTCCAGCTCGTGGGCGGCATCCGGTGCGATCGGTAACGAAAACCGCAGAAATCCATAGGCACCGAGCTTGAGCATGATGGCGGCCAGCACGACCGAACCGCCGGTGGGGGCCTCCACGTGGGCATCGGGTAGCCAGGTGTGCACCGGCCACATCGGCACCTTGACGGCAAAGGCGACCAGAAAGGCGATAAAGATCAGGATCTGCGCCTCCAGCGGCAGGGGCAGCTTATGCCAGACCAGCACGTCAAAGCTTCCGGACTTCATGTACAGGTACACGATGGCGACCAAGGTGAGCAGTGAGCCCAATAAGGTGTAGAGAAAAAACTTAAAGGCTGCATACACACGATTTGGTCCGCCCCAGATGCCGATGATCAGGTACATCGGAATCAGCGTGGCCTCGAAGAAGACATAGAACAACACGCCATCTAAGGCGCTGAACACCCCGATCATTAAACCGGAGAGGACTAAAAAAGCGCCCATGTACTGGCCGACACGCTCTTCGATCACTTCCCATGCCGCAATCACCACAAAAATGGTGATCAGGGCCGTGAGCGGAATAAACCACATCGATAGACCATCGATCCCCAGGTAGTACTGAATGCCAAAGCGCTCAATCCAGGGGGCTTTTTCCACAAACTGCACGCCTCTGGCGGCACGATCAAATCCCACGACCAAGGGCAGGGTCACCAGAAACCCCAGCACCGCACCGGCAAGTGCCATCAAACGCACGGTCGGCGTGGCCAAGGTCCGCGGCGTGGTGAACAACAACGCAGCGCCCCAGACGATGGGCAGCCAGATGGCCAATGACAGTACAGGGAATGCGTTACTCATCATTTCACCATCGCCGTTGAACTCACCATCACCGGCGCAAACCACCACAGCAGTAAGGCCACTCCCAGAATCATGGCAATCGCATAGTGGTAAAGGTATCCGCTTTGTCCGATGCGCATGATCGAGGCCACGGCCGCCACCACCCGCGCGCTGCCATTGACCATGAATCCGTCGATCAGGCCCTGATCCGTGCGCTTCCACAGTTGGGTGCCCAACAACCGGGCCCCACCGGCAAACACCACCTCATTGAACCGATCCATGAAGTACTTCTGCTCCATCACGTGATGCAGGGCGGCGAAACGGGCCTGGATCGCCTGCGGAATGGACGGCTTCATCAGATAGAAATAGGCACTGAGACCCACACCAGAAAGCGCTAGCCAGAACGGCACGGTCTGCACGCTGTGCAAGGCCAGGGCCAAGGCCCCGTGATAGTGGGCGGCCAAGGTCGCCATAGCGGGATGAACGGCATCGACATGGATCACGCCTTTAAACACATCGCCAAAGAGCATGGGGCCAATGGTGATGGCACCGAGGACCACGGACGGCACGGCCAAGGCGATGAGGGGCAGTGTCACCACCCATGGCGACTCATGCGGTTCACCGCCGTGATGACCAACGTCGTGGCCATGCCCAA
>JBMSML010000155.1:0-2335 GCA_049421125.1 Burkholderiaceae bacterium | reverse complement strand
GACCTTGGATGCGGCCACGATCGCCACCAGGGGGCGCTTCGGATTGTCCAACGCCGCCGCTAACGCGTCTAATTCAGCGGCCATCAGAGGGCCCGCGCAGGCGATCGGCGCGAATTTGGCCACCCCATGGGTGGTGGCCTCGGCGCGATGCGCTGTTCCAAACGCATCATTCACATAAATATCGCAGAGTGCGGCGATCTTTTTGGCCAGGGATTCATCATTTTTCTTTTCACCCTTATTCACACGACAATTTTCCAGTAGTACCACCTCGCCGGCCTTCACTTCGAAACCGCCATCGACCCAGTTCGAAATCAGCGGCACCTTGCGATTAAGCAGCTGGGCCAAACGCGTGGCAATCGGCGCCAGGGAATCCTCGGGTTTGAATTCACCCTCGGTGGGGCGGCCCAGATGAGAGGTGACCATCACCGCCGCCCCGGCGTTTAACGCATGTTCAATTGCCGGAATGGAGGCACGAATCCGGGTGTCATCGGTGATCGCGCCGGCATCGTCTTGGGGAACATTCAGGTCGGCGCGAATCAATACCTTTTTCCCGGACAGCGGAAGATCGGTCATGCGTAAAAACTTCATCTCAACCCCTTAAAGTACAGTGGCACGTCTTTGATGGTGGGCACGATCCGATCGGGATCCGCTGATGCAATCGGCTCGCCCATGTTGTACCCATAGGGCACGGCCCAACACATGACACCCGCCGCCTTCGCGGTGGCCACATCAATGCGCGAGTCGCCCACAAATAGACTTTCCCCGGCCGCCACGCCGAAGGTCTGCATGCAATTGTAAATAGCTGTGGGATCCGGCTTTTTAACAGAATAGGTGTCGCCACTGATCACCTGATCAAAGGCATCCTGCACGGCATGCTTTTCCAGTATGCGCTGCGTAAACCGGGTCTCTTTGTTGGTCACAATGGCCCGCTTCACGCCAAGCTGCTTGAGCTCGGCCAGGGTCTCCATCACATCGGGATACGGCCGGCTGAGGGTGCCGGCACACTCAAAATAGTGGGCAATAAACGTCTTCATCACCTGCGGCCATGCGGCCGCATCGGGAGCGCCGGCCACCGCAGTCCAGGCCTGGGTCATCATCCAGCCGGTGCCATGGCCGATCCAATCCCGTACCTGTTGTTCGCTCACCATGGCATGCCCGTAATCGATCAGCGTGCGATTGGCGGACTCGGCAATCTCGGCCGCAGTGTCGAACAGCGTGCCGTCCAGATCGAACATCACGAGCGCCACGGATTACCCCTTGCGTGAACTGAGTCTAGGCCCGACGTTTCATGTCCATGAGGCGCAGGATCATGGGCGTAAAAATCAACTGCATGGCCAGCCCCATCTTGCCACCCGGAATCACCAGGGTATTCGGTCGGGTCATCATCGAGTTGTGCAACATGGATAACAGGTAAGGAAAATCGATGCCTTTCGGGTTGGCAAATCGAATCACCACCATGCTTTCGTCCGGGCTCGGAATGTCTTTTGCGATAAACGGGTTCGAGGTGTCCACTGTAGGCACCCGCTGAAAGTTCACATGGGTGCGGGAAAACTGCGGGCAGATATAGTTAATGTAATCCGGCATGCGACGCAGGATGGTGTCCATCACCGCCTCTTGGGAATAGCCACGCATGTTTTGATCGCGATGAAGCTTTTGAATCCACTCCAGGTTAATGATGGGCACCACGCCGACCAATAGATCCACGTGCTGGGCCACATTGGCACCGGGCCCCACATGGCCCCCATGCAGCCCCTCATAAAAGAGCAGATCGGCGTCGGCCCGCATGTCTTGCCAGGGCGTAAACGTGCCCGGCTCCTGGCCAAACTCCGCCCCCTCGGCCGCATCATGAATATATTTGCGCACCTTGCCCTTGCCGCTGGCGCCAAAGGTCTTAAAAATCTCTGCAAGTTCGTCAAGCAGATTGGCCTCGGGACCAAAGTGGCTGAAATTCATATTGCCCGCGTCCATCTGCTTTTTCATTTCCGCGCGCATGGACAGGCGATCAAACCGGTGCATAGAATCGCCCTCGAGCACCTGGGCCTTAATGCCATCGCGGCGAAAGATATGCTTAAAGCTGCTCATGACCGTGGTGGTCCCTGCTCCGGAAGAACCCGTAATCGCCACGATGGGATGTTTAACCGACATAGTGCACCCTTTTAATGATCATTCACACACACTGATAATTCGCCCCAACCCCGAGACAACCCAATCGGCGGGTTACTGAAACAACGACCGCTCCTTGAATAAGGGCGAGGAATATCTTTGATCGGTACCGGAATCAAACTCCTGGTGATAACGCTCTACCCGCTCCACTTCATTGCGCGACCCCAGAATA
>JBMSML010000154.1:0-2451 GCA_049421125.1 Burkholderiaceae bacterium | reverse complement strand
CAACGGCGGCCTACATCAGTCGTCCATCCGGGTGCGGGAGTTGGCCGGACCACCCTCGCGCATTCTGTTGAAGTGGGAGATACACGGCGAGTTTGTCGCCGTGACACTATTTTTTCAGCAATCAAGTGCCACGGCCTTTGAATCGCGGGAGCAAGCCCTGCACCGTGCCGGCGTACTGTTGCAAAACGCCAATGCCCACGGATTGCATGAACTGACCGGGCAGCGTTTGGTCGCGCTCGACATCATGGTGGAGCAGGCACCCCACTACCGGGATGCCTTTGAAGTGGCCAATCGTTTTCGTAACAACACCGTAGTGGGCAGCATCATCACGTCCAATCAGAATGCCCAGCTCTGGACCGATCTGCAGCTCGATGAAGCGGGCTTTATTCAAATGGTGGTTCGGGGCGAGCAGCTCGGCTCACGCCAGACCGGTCGCGCCATACAACGACTGATCGATATCGAGACCTACCGCATGATGGCACTGCTGGCCCTGCCGAGCGCCAAGGCGCTTGCCGAGCCACTGCGCAATGCAGAGCAAGAGCTCGCCGCGGTCTCGGAGAAGATCGCTGCGGCCCAGAAAAAGGAAACCATCGATCTGAGCGTGGATGCGCAGTTACTGGGTGATGTGTCCGCACTAGCGGCTAAAGTGGAGGGCTGGATGTCAGCCAACGGTCTGCGCTTCACGGCAGCCGAGGCATATTACGAGCTGGTCAAACGATCACTCATCGAGACCCATGAAACGGTGATCCCCGGCGTGCAGACACTCAATACATTTATGGACCGCCGATTTGAGCCCGCCATGCGCACCTGTCGCTGGACAGTACGACGACTGCGTGACCTGTCAGATCGCATTTCCCGCACCACGCAGATTCTGAAAACCCGAATTGAATTTGTAAATGAGAGTCAGCAGCAAGCCCTGCTCGCCAGCATGGATCGCCGTGCCAAATTACAGCTTCGGCTTCAACAAACGGTGGAGGGTCTGTCCATCATCGTGATGACGTATTACGCGACAGGCTTATTGCAATACATCGCCAAGGGACTGAAAGGAATCGGGCTGTCGGTCGACCCGGATCTGGTGGCTCTGGTGTCCGTACCCGTGATTGCCATCGGTCTGTATGCGTTTCTGACGGCACGGCGAAGAAAACAGCCCGTGATCTAACCCAGCAGCAGTTCTGAGAGTTCGCCCGCCACGAGTTGGGCCTGCGGGAACTCCTGCGCGCCGAAAAACTGGCTACGCACCACGATCGTATCGAGCCCGGCACCACGCGCGGCCAGCAGCCCGTTTCGGGAATCCTCAATGGCCACACAGTCGCTCGCGGCCCGATTCAATTGAGTGAGCGCCAGAGCATAGGCTTGCGGATCCGGCTTCTTCGCCTGCACATCTTCGCCGCACACCGCGAGCACAGGCGGGGGCACCGCCTGCTCCCGACAGATCGCATCCCGGTAAAGCACCTGCCAGTTGGTACGGCTCGTAGTGGTCACCACGGCCCATGACTGGCCCGCTGCCACGATCGCCTGCACTAATGAAATAAACCCTTTTCGTGGACGAATCTCACCCGCGGCCATTCGCTCGGCATATAACGCGTTTTTTCGTTGATGAATCGATTTGAGTATGCGCTGCCCTGAATCCGATACTGCGATCGGATCTCCCACACGCTGGGCATAGGCCAGCATGCGCTCGAATCCACCTGTGATCCGCAGTAGCGCGGCATAGTCGGTCACCGACCACTGCCATGTCAGGCCAAACTCCTCAAACGCCTGGTTAAACGCAGGCAGATGACCCTGCCCTTCGGTCTCGGCAATAGTGCCATCGACATCAAAGAGCACGATTCTGCCGTGCAACAAGGGATGAAGCCTAGGCACCGCGAGATTGCAGTATGTCCACGGCGGGCAGCACCTTGCCTTCCAGAAATTCCAGGAATGCACCGCCCCCCGTGGAGATGTAACCAATCTGTGGCGCGATATCAAACTTCGAGATCGCGGCCAAGGTGTCGCCACCGCCCGCAATGGAAAATGCCGGCGAGTGGGCAATGGCGGCCGCCAGCATCTTCGTGCCGCCCGAGAACTGGGGAATTTCAAATACGCCCACCGGACCATTCCAGACAATGGTGCCGGCATTCGAAATAATGCTGGAGAGTCGTGATGCGGTTTTCGGCCCAATATCCAGAATCATGTCATCGGGTGCGACCTCCGAGGCGGCCACCTTGTTGGCGCGGGCCTGGGCGGAGAATTCGTTGGCCACCACCACATCTTCCGGAATGGGGACTTCCGCGCCGCGGGCCTGCATCATGTCCATGATCGCGTTCGCTTCATTCACTAAATCCATCTCGGCCAGGGATTTTCCGATGGGCAGGCCCTTGGCCGCCATGAAGGTATTGGCTATACCGCCACCCACGATCAACTGATCCACTTTGGCGGCCAGGGATTTCAAAATAGTGAGCTTGGTCGAGA
>JBMSML010000153.1:0-2472 GCA_049421125.1 Burkholderiaceae bacterium | reverse complement strand
GCGCATTTCCTGTTCCAGGCTGACTGGCAGGGTCTCTTTAGCGAAGGAATCCATCGGACGATTTTACCTTTTTAATCCACGCCCCCCGTGGCAAAATGGACCGCTAAACGCGTGACGATGCATGCCCGTATACGCTGTTATCTAAAGGAGTTTTTGCATGACCAGATCCCCTTTTTCGGGCCTTTTTTCTGCGGCCTTTTTGTGCCTCGCGCTAGGGCTCAGTCCGCCCGCCAGCGCCCAGGCACCCGCGCCCGCCAACGGCTACGTGCAGTCCCTTGGCGGCACCGTAAAAAGCGGGTTTGGACTCTGCTGGCGCACCGGCTACTGGAGCCCCCAAATGGCCACCGAGGAATGCGATCCCGACCTCGTGCCCAAGCAAGCGCCCGCGCCCGTCCCGGCAGTCAAACCTCCCCCCACGCCACCAAAACCTGTCCTAGAGAAGGTGTCGCTCAAGGGCGACACCCTGTTTGACTTCGATAAGACCGTGGTCAAACCCGAGGGCAAACAGGTGCTGGATCGCCTGGTGGATCAGGCCCGTGATCTGCATCTCGAAGTGATCGTTGCCGTCGGCCACACCGACTGGGAGGGCACCGACGCGTACAACCAGAGGTTGTCCGAGCGTCGTGCCAATGCCGTGAAGGCGTATCTGGTCAGCAAGGGCATTGCGGCCAACAAGGTCTACACCGAAGGCAAAGGCGAGAAGTTGCCCGTGGCCGATAACAAAACCGCCGACGGGCGTGCGAAAAACCGTCGTGTAGAAGTGGAAGTGGTGGGCACCCGCACCGTGAAGTAACCCCTTCGCCTGCTCCCGAACGAGTCCGCATCGATGACCGGTTCGTCCTCCCGAAAAAGCCCCATATCGCGGGGCTTTTTCTTTTCCGATATGCTCTTTCCTCCCCTCACCTTTTACGCATGAGCACCCCCATGACCACCAATGTTGACCGCGCCGAGTTGGAAAAATTCAGTGCCTTGGCCTCACGCTGGTGGGATCCCAATAGCGAGTTTCGCCCGCTGCACCAGATCAATCCCCTGCGCCTGGATTGGATCGACCATCTGGCCCAGCTCAAAACCAAACGAGTGGTCGACGTGGGCTGTGGCGGTGGCATCCTGGCCGAGAGCATGGCCAAACTCGGCGCCCATGTGAAGGGCATCGATCTGGCCGAAAAACCCCTAAAAGTCGCCCAGTTGCATGGCCTGGAGAGCGGCGTAAAAGTGGATTACGAAGCGATCGCCGCAGAGGATCTGGCCGCCCGAGAAGCCGCGCAGTTCGATGTCGTCACCTGCATGGAAATGCTTGAGCATGTCCCGGACCCCGCCGCCACCATTTCGGCCTGCAGTCAGATGGTCAAATCCGGAGGCTGGGTGTTTTTTTCGACCATCAATCGCAATCCGAAAAGTTTCTTATTTGCCATCGTTGGTGCGGAGTATGTGTTGCGCATCCTGCCCAAGGGTACCCACGAATACGCCAAGTTCATTCGTCCGTCGGAGCTCGCCGATGCCGCCCGTGACGCAGGGCTCGAACTGCATCAGATGCTGGGCATGAGCTACAACCCGTTCACCCAGGTCTATTCGCTCACGCACGACACCAGCGTGAACTACCTGATGGCCTACCGCAAACCCTGATGCCGTCCCCACGTCCCGACTGGCACGCGCGTTGGCAGGGCCACACTCAACGGGCCATGCTGTTCGATCTGGACGGAACACTCCTGGATTCCGCGCCTGACCTGGCCCATGCCGCCAATGTCGTTCGTCAGCGACGCGGCCTTGCGCCCATCTCGGTCGACGCCCTGCGTCCCTGGGTGTCGCAAGGCGCACGTGGCATGGTCACCCAAGGACTAAACATCACCACCGAGCATCCCGACTACGAGCCCGCACGTCAGGAGTTTCTGGACATCTATGCCGAATGCCTGTCGCGGCACACCACGTGGTGGCCGGGCATGGATCAGGTCGTGCACGCCCTGGAGTCGCGCGGCATTGCCTGGGGCATCGTCACCAACAAGATCGGCCGCTTTACCGAACCACTACTGCAATCCATTCAACTCTGGGATCGCTGCGCTGTGGTGGTGAGCGGCGACACCACACCGCACACCAAGCCCCACCCCGCCCCCATGGTGCACGCTGTGAATTCCCTGGGGCTAGCGGGTGAGGCGGTGGTTTATGTCGGTGACGATGCGCGCGATATTGAATCGGGGTTTGCCGCCGGCACCTGGACCGTGGCCTGTGACTTTGGGCATCACGTGCAGGAACCATTTCCGGGGCAGTGGGGCGCGGATGCCGTGATCCAGCGGGCCGAGGACCTGATCCGCTACCTCTAGACGTCCGGCAATAAAGCCTTGATTCCCGGGAACTTTACGCCCATACTGCCGCTCCTAGTCAGTGATTCGGGTTCGTCACGAATCATGTTGTAGAGCGACACCTGGGGCCGACCCGGTTTCGACGTGGGTAGTGAAGAAGCGCAGGGCATACCGAGGA
>JBMSML010000152.1:0-2486 GCA_049421125.1 Burkholderiaceae bacterium | reverse complement strand
CGCAGTCCCCTGGCAGCACATGGGCCAACTCTGCCAGCAGTTGATGACGCGTCTCATATGCCATGGGCTGGGTGAAGTCTGCAAAGCGGAGTTCACCCAAATGGAGTTCGCGGGGCGCGTTCATGAACGGAGTATGGTGGGCCAAAGATTGAACGATAGAATGGCAATTTTAGAGGAAAGAAGACCTTTCACCCTCATGGCCAATCGCCTGTCCATCATCACTACACGCACCGGCGACAGTGGCACCACCAGTCTGGGCGATGGCAGCCGTGTCGCCAAGGATCACGCGCGCATTAATGCCATGGGCGATGTGGACGAGCTCAATAGCAGCCTGGGTGTGCTCCTCGCCGAGCCTATGCCGCCGGCACTGCAGGCCTTGCTGACCGATATTCAACACGATCTGTTTGACCTGGGCGGGGAGCTGTCCACGCCGGGCTATGAACTCTTGAAAACGGAGCGGGTGGCGGCCCTGGACGCGGCCATTATCACGTACAACGCGCCGTTGCCGCGACTGGCGGAATTTATCCTGCCCGGTGGTTGCCGTGCATCTGCACTGGCCCATGTGTCC
This sequence comes from Burkholderiaceae bacterium, assembly GCA_049421125.1. Taxonomy (GTDB): domain Bacteria; phylum Pseudomonadota; class Gammaproteobacteria; order Burkholderiales; family Burkholderiaceae_A; genus Lacustribacter. The sequence goes on along the minus strand of JBMSML010000152.1, from coordinate 1,918 downwards.
CGCACCATTGCCCGTCGGGCCGAGCGCAGCGTAGTCCGCCTCATGACCGCCTCACCGGTGCGCCATGAGCTAACCCATTACCTGAATCGCCTCTCGGATCTGCTGTTTGTGCTGGCCCGCACACTCAATCGTTCCGCAGAGTGCGGTGGCCCGGGCCACGATGTCCTGTGGGACCGGAAGCGCACGACAAACGGTCAGTGACCGTTTGGGGTTTGTTGGCGCAGTCGGCGCGCCTTCACGGCCTGTGCCAGATGATTCAGAATTTTGACGCTGCCGTCCCAGTCAATACAGCCATCCGTGATGCTCTGACCGTACGTCAGCGGTTGTCCCGCCACCAGATCCTGCCGGCCCCCGACCAGATGACTCTCCACCATCACGCCAAAGATCCGCTGATCACCGGAGGCCACCTGCGCCGCGATGTTTTCCGACACCGGTAGCTGGTTCTCGGGTTTCTTACTGCTGTTCGCATGACTCATGTCAATCATCAGACGGCACGCGATGTTCGCCGCAACGGCCTCTGCGCATGCCGCCTCCACGCTTTGCGCATCATAGTTCGGGGTTTTGCCGCCGCGCAGAATGACGTGACAGTCCTCATTACCGCCGGTAGAAACGATGGCCGAATGGCCCGCCTTGGTGACGGATAAAAAGTGGTGAGGATGCGCCGCCGCCTTGATGGCATCAATGGCGATGCGCAGATTGCCATCCGTACCATTTTTAAATCCCACGGGGCAGGACAGGCCGGAGGCCAACTCACGGTGAACCTGTGACTCTGTGGTGCGGGCCCCGATGGCCCCCCACGAGACCAGATCAGCAATGTACTGGGGCGAGATCATGTCCAGAAACTCGGTGCCGGCCGGCAGCCCAAGTTCATTAATGTTGAGCAAAAGCTCCCGTGCCGTGCGCAGGCCGAGATTGATGTCGAAACTATTGTCCAGCCGAGGATCGTTGATCAGGCCTTTCCAGCCTACCGTCGTGCGCGGTTTTTCGAAATACACGCGCATCACAATCTCGAGTTCACCCGCGTGAAGTTTGCGTTGCTGGAGCAGATGGCCGGCATACTCAATGGCGGCCTTGGGATCATGGATCGAACACGGCCCAATGATGACCAGCATACGATCGTCCATCTCGTGCAAGATGCGATGGATGGACTGGCGGGCCGCACTGACAACCTCGGCCGCGGATGCGCTGATGGGAAATTCCCGAATGACGTGGGACGGTGGCGCGAGTTCTTTGATCTCGCGAATGCGCAGATCGTCGGTGCGGGCGGGGGAGTGGGTGTGAACTTTAGTATCCATGCCGCTATTTTAGCCGCCGGTGCCTCCCACCGTGAGGGCCTCAATTCGCAACGTGGGTTGGCCCACACCGACGGGAACACTCTGCCCCTCCTTGCCACAGGTACCGACCCCGGAATCTAATGCGAGATCATTGCCCACCATGGTGACGCGGGTCAGCGCATCCGGCCCATTACCGATCAGGGTCGCCCCCTTCACCGGATATTGGATCTTGCCGTTTTCCACCCAATAGGCCTCCGAAGCAGAGAACACGAATTTGCCGCTGGTGATGTCCACCTGACCGCCGCCAAAATTCACGGCGTACAAGCCCCGATCCAGAGACGCCACGATCGCCTGCGGATCGTCCTGGCCCGACAACATATAGGTGTTGGTCATGCGCGGCATGGGGAGGTGCGCGTAGGATTCCCGACGTCCATTGCCCGTGGGTGCGACCTTCATCAATCGCGCGTTCAAAGAGTCTTGGATGTACCCGCGCAAAATCCCGTCTTCAATCAGGACATTGCACTGAGTGGCGTGTCCTTCGTCATCCACATTCAATGATCCGCGACGATCCCTCAAGGTGCCGTCATCGACAACGGTCACGCCCTTAGCGGCCACCTGCTCACCAATTTTGCCGGCAAACGCGG
>JBMSML010000151.1:0-2491 GCA_049421125.1 Burkholderiaceae bacterium | reverse complement strand
AGATGAAAGAGTCCAACGTGCTCGATAAAGTGGGCATGGTGTTCGGGCAGAGGAACGAGCCTCCTGGTAACCGTCTGCGTGTGGCGCTCACGGGACTGACCATGGCCGAGCGTTTTCGCGATGACGGCCGCGATATCCTGTTCTTCGTGGACAACATCTATCGCTACACCCTGGCCGGAACCGAAGTGTCCGCGCTGCTCGGGCGTATGCCCTCCGCAGTGGGCTATCAGCCAACCCTGGCCGAAGAGATGGGCCGCCTGCAAGAGCGAATTGTGTCCACCAAAGTCGGTTCGATCACATCGATTCAGGCCGTTTACGTTCCGGCAGACGACCTGACCGACCCGTCACCCGCGACCACCTTTGCCCACTTGGATGCCACGGTGGTGTTGTCTCGAGACATTGCTTCTCTGGGTATTTATCCTGCGGTGGATCCGTTGGATTCGACATCCCGCCAAGTGGATCCGAACGTGGTGGGCGAGGAACATTACACCGTTACACGTCGTGTCCAGGCGACCCTGCAGCGCTACAAAGAACTCCGCGACATTATTGCGATTCTGGGCATGGACGAGCTCTCACCCGAAGACAAGCAACTGGTGGCCCGCGCCCGTAAGATTCAGCGTTTCCTGTCCCAGCCCTTCCACGTGGCCGAGGTGTTTACCGGCTCGCCCGGCAAATACGTCACGCTCAAAGAAACCATCCGTGGCTTTAAGATGATTGTGGACGGCGAGTGTGATGCCCTGCCAGAGCAGGCGTTTTATATGGTTGGCGGGATTGATGAGGTGTTCGAGAAGGCCAAGACCCTGCAATAAGTCAACGGTCTGACGCGCCCCCTTCGATCCATTTATCGCCAGGAATCACCATGTCAAAACAGTTTCAAGTCGACGTTGTCAGCGCCAAGGAGAGCATCTTCTCCGGCGCTGCGACCTTTGTCGCGTTGCCTGGAGAGTCCGGCGAGCTCGGTATTCTGCCGGGACACATCTCGCTGATTACCCGTATCAAGCCGGGTACGGTTCGCATTCAAAATGGCGGACCGGAGACAGAAGAACTGGTATTCGTGGCCGGCGGCATTCTGGAGGTGCAACCCCGTGGTGTGACCGTGCTGGCCGACACCGCCATTCGTGGAAAAGATCTGGATGAGGCAAAGGCATTAGAGGCCAAGCGCAAGGCCGAAGAGGCCTTGGCCAGTAAGGCCGCGGAAATGGACTATGCCAAGGCCCAGGCTGAGCTGATGGAGGCGATCGCCGAGATACAGGCGATTCAGCGCCTGCGCAAGAAGAAGTAAGCAGTTTGACCCAGCCTTTTCAAAACGACCTGTTTCTTCGCGCGCTGAAGCGCGAACTCACCGAGCGAACTCCCGTCTGGCTGATGCGTCAAGCGGGTCGTTATCTGCCGGAGTACAACGCTACCCGCAAGCAGGCCGGCGACTTTATGTCGTTGTGCAAGAACCCGGAGTTGGCCTGCGAGGTCACACTGCAGCCGATCGATCGCTTCGGCCTAGACGCAGCGATTCTTTTTTCCGATATCCTGACCATTCCCGACGCCATGGGATTAGGTCTTTATTTTGAGCAGGGCGAGGGCCCAAAGTTTCAAAAGCGCATCGAGTCCGAATCGGATATTGCTGCACTTGGCCGGCTCGACCCTTCGGCTGAACTGCGTTATGTTGCAGATGCCGTCTCGACCATCAAGAAAGCACTCCATCAACGTGTGCCGCTGATTGGGTTTTCGGGAAGCCCCTGGACCCTGGCCTGCTACATGATCAATGGCGGCGGAAGCGGCGATGACTTTCTCAATGTCCGAAAGTGGATGTACAGCCGGCCGGATGCCCTGCAGCAATTGCTGGAAAAGCTCTCGGTCGCGGTGAGCGATTACCTGATCATGCAGATCGAGGCGGGCGCCGATGCCGTGATGGTCTTTGATTCTTGGGGCGGTTTTCTTCCCGAGGGTCACTTTGAGCACTTCTCTCAGCAGCACATCCAATCCATCGTTGAGCGGGTCCGGGCGGCCAGCGTTGCGATTCGAAAAAACCGCGGCGACACCGATGGTCAGTCCACGCCGATCATTGCCTTTGTGAAAGGCGGCGGCCAGTGGCTTGAATCGATTGCTGCAACCGGTGCCGATGCCGTGGGCCTGGACTGGGCCACCCATCTCGGTAAAGCCAGGGCCCTAATTGGAGGCCAGTGCGCCCTTCAGGGCAATATCGATCCCGCCTGCCTGCTGGGCACTCCCCAACATATTCAGGCTGAAGTGGCCCGGACGCTGGAGAGCTTCGGACCCGTTGTACCAGGGGTAGGGCATGTCTTTAACCTTGGCCACGGAATATCCCAATATACCCCTCCAGATAACGTGGCTTGTTTAGTGGAAGCGGTCGCTAACTACTCAAAAAAAATGCGTTGACTTGGTGCGACCCTTAGGCCTTATGCACAGAGCGCTTTCTCCGCGTCTTGCAGAAATCTTCTGAAAAACGAAATAAGAATAATCGAATAAGTATCTG
>JBMSML010000150.1:0-2502 GCA_049421125.1 Burkholderiaceae bacterium | reverse complement strand
ACTTCAAGAAAACATCGCGCGCATTAAAGGTGTAGAAGGCAACCTGTGGCGCGGCTTGTTAGAGCGTTGGACCAATCAGGCCACGGCCGGCACCAAGATTGTGCCGCCCAATGCGGAAGTGAAAAACGGCCAGATCCTGGACTTCGGGGATACGCGACTCAAAATGCATTTCTACGGCACAGCGCACACCCCCTGCGATCTGACCGTGGAGGTCGTGGAAGATAAGGTCACCCATATTGGCGATATCGCCATGGAAAATCGAATCGCCAACATTGATGATGGCTCGTACCCCGGAACCTTTAAGTACTACGATGCGTTGCAGAAAGCCGCAAAGGATCAACTCTGGTGTCCCGGCCATGGCAATCCCGGCAAAGGGCTTCTGAGCGATTACGGTGAACTGATGGCCGGCATTTGGGAGCCCTGTCTGCAGGCGGTCAAAGATGGCAAGGACCTCTCTGCAGCAAAAGCGCTCGTGCTGAAGGATCCCCGTGTGGCCTCGCGCGCACAGCGCACTCAAGGCTTTGATGCCAATATTGGAAAGTACACCAGTCTTGCGTTTTTAGAGGCCGAGAAAGAGGCCTTTTGAGGTGACCGGCACCGGCATTGAACACCCCGCCATTTGGGCCAATGGCGTGGGCAGTGCCACCGCCAACGTGACACCCGCTTGCCGGAGCCGGAGGCGATCGGCCGGTGTGGCATAAATCCACCACCAGCCGTTTCCTAATCGATCCAATACCAGAGGACTCGCCGTCATCACGGTCGTGTCCGGCACATCACGCGCCCATACTAAGGTCGGTAGAGGGTCGCTGCGAGACGCCTGCACCGTAATCCAGAGCCCAATCACGACCACAGCAGAACCGAGCAGCAACAATACTGCACCAAGATGTCGATGGATTCTCATGATGCTGACGCTCGAATTCCCATCAGGCGCGTGCTTAAACAGGAGGGCTTCATGATGAAAGCGCCGCACGATGCGCGCTAGGCCGCCTGCGGCTTCGGTGCTCTGGCCATCCACAACTGCTCACGAATCGGCAGATGCAGAAATCCAGCGATCACCGCGAGCACCACACCGCCCCACCAGATCGGCAGGTAACTTCCCGTGGACGCAAAGATCTGACCACCAAGCCATACACCAAAAAACGCGCCGATCTGATGCGACAAAAACACAAACCCAAACAGCATGGACAGATAACGATTGCCGAACATGACCCCCACCAACTGGGCCGTGGGCGGCACCGTCGACAGCCACAACACCCCCATGGCCGCTCCGAATAAGAGCACCGATACGGTCGATAAGGGTGTGATGAGAAATGCCGTGATCACCACTGCACGGGCAAAATAAATCGCAGACAGCAAGACTTTGCGCGACCATTTTCCGCACAGCGTACCGCTCAAATAACTGCCCACGATGTTAAAGAGCCCAATCATGGCCAATCCCCAACTGGCGATCGTCGCAGAGATCCCCATATCACTGAGGTAAGGCGGGAAGTGCACGGTGATAAACGCCAGCTGAAATCCGCAGACAAAAAATCCGCCGATGAGTAACCAGTAACTCGAATGCCCAAAGGCCTGCGTGAGAGACTCCCGAAACGACGATGCCGTGGCCGTCGTGGCCGGTGGGGCGGACTTCCCTTTCGATGACGTGCGCAGCGATAAGGCTAAAAGTGGGGTGGTGGCCATGGCACAGGCCAGAATGAGCACGGCGCTGGCCCATCCATAGGCTTCAATAAACGCCTGCCCAAGCGGCACCACCATAAACTGACCAAGACTTGCCATGGAGGTGGCCAATCCCATCGCCCAGGCGCGACGCTCCGCCGGCATGAGTTGAGCAAAAGCGGCAATCACGGTGTTATGTCCCGCACCACTCATGCCCAGACCAATCAAAATACCCGTCGTCAGGTTAAACATTCCGGGTGTGCTGGACATGGTCATGGTGGCCAATCCCGTGGCAAACAACACACCACCTCCCGCCAAGACTTTCCAGGGCCCGAAACGGTCTGACAACGCGCCCGCAATCGGCTGCCCAATTCCCCAGAACAGATTCTGAAGGGCCATGGCCATGGCGAATGCCTCACGGCCAAAGTTAAATCCAAGGGGGCCCGATACCGGATCGACGAAAAGCCCGAACGATGAGCGCACGCCGAACGAAATCAGGCCGATCAAACAACCGCAGATCAACATCGCCCAAAGGGCGATGGTCATGCGCTGGCGCGAAACATCACTCACTTCCAGGCCCAATCAGTGATACTGATTAATTTGAACATGGTGCTAAGTCTAGCGCTAGGCGATAGCCGACGCCAAGCGTAAGGTTTACAATCCCGCCTCATGAACCGCGCGACCTCGCTCCTGCTGAATGCGGCCCATGCACTGGATCATCTGGTGCTCTTGATCTTCGCCTCTGCGGTCACCACCATTGCGCTCGAATTCGGCATCTCCCGCTGGGAAGACCTGATGCCCTACACGGCCGGTGCCTTCATCATGTTCGGGGTGGGATCCATCCCA
>JBMSML010000149.1:0-2637 GCA_049421125.1 Burkholderiaceae bacterium | reverse complement strand
GGTTGTTCACCAGCATCACGGGCGAGTCGGCACAGGCGCCCATACACTCCCCTTCCTTGAGCGTAAACAGGCCATCGGCCGTGGTCTCGTTAAAGCCAATGCCCAGCTTGGCCTTCAGGTACTCCGCCGCCTGGTTGCCGCTGCGCAATGCACACGGCAGGTTGGTGCACACGGTGATCTTGAACTGCCCCACGGGGGCCAGGTTGTACATCGTGTAGAAACTCGCCACCTCGTGGACCGCGATGGCGGGCATGCCCAGATAGCTCGCGATATCGTGCTCCACTTCCGGGGAGATCCATCCCACTTCCCGCTGCGCGATCGTTAAGGCCGACATCACCGCCGACTGCTTCTGATCCGGCGGGTACTTAGCCACCTCGCGGTCGATGCGCCGATAGGCATCGGGCGATAAGACCGGCTCGCGCGGACGTTCGGATAGCGAGAGTTGGGTGGGCGTGGAGGCGCTGCTCATCGATCAATCTCTCCAAACACGATGTCCTGCGTGCCGATGATGGTGACCACGTCGGCAATCATGTGCCCACGTGCCATCTCATTGAGTCCCTGCAAATGGGCAAATCCGGGCGCACGAATCTTCAGCCGATAGGGCTTGTTGGCGCCATCGGACACCAGATAAATACCAAACTCTCCTTTGGGATGCTCCACCGCCGCATAGCACTCGCCTTCGGGCACGTGGAACCCTTCGGTGAAGAGCTTAAAGTGGTGGATCAGCTCTTCCATGTTGGATTTCATATCGAGTCGCGCCGGCGGCGAGACCTTGTGGTTATCCGACATGACCGGTCCGGGGTGTTGGCGAAGCCACCCCACGCATTGAGCGATGATGCGGTTGCTTTCACGCATTTCGGCCATGCGGCACAGATACCGATCGTAGGAATCGCCTTCCTTGCCCACCGGGATATCAAAATCCAGTTGGTCGTAGACCTCGTAGGGCTGATGTTTGCGCAGATCCCAGACTACGCCGGAACCGCGCAACATCGGACCGGTAAAACCCATCGCCTTGGCACGCTCAGGCGAGACCACGCCAATGCCCACCAGACGCTGCTTCCAGATCCGGTTGTCGGTGAGCAGGGTCTCGTACTCATCGACATAGCCCGGAAAGCGCCGGGTGAAGTCTTCGATAAAGTCGAGCAGACTGCCCTGACGGTTTTCATTTAGGCGCCGCGCCGCACTGTCCGAGCGCTTGCGATTGACCAGGTACTGCGGCATGTGATCCGGCAGATCCCGATAAACGCCGCCCGGCCGGTAGTAGGCCGCGTGCATCCGGGCGCCCGAGACGGCCTCGTAGACATCCATGAGGTCCTCACGCTCGCGAAAGGCATACAGGAATACCGCCATTGCACCCACATCCAAGCCATGGGCGCCGATCCACAGCAGGTGATTAAGAATGCGGGTGATCTCATCGAACATCACGCGGATGTACTGCGCCCGAATGGGCACGTCCACCCCCATGAGTTTCTCAATGGCCATGACATAGGCATGCTCATTGACCATCATGGACACGTAATCCAGACGATCCATGTAGGGCACGGACTGGATAAACGTCTTCTGCTCGGCGAGTTTCTCGGTGCCCCGATGCAACAGGCCGATATGGGGGTCGGCCCGCTGGACCACCTCGCCATCGAGTTCGAGCACCAGACGCAGCACCCCGTGGGCCGCAGGATGCTGCGGTCCGAAGTTCAAGGTGTAGTTTTTAATGTCGGCCACGGATCGATCCTGGGTTATTGCGGAATAAATCCGCCGTAGTTGTCCTCGCGGATTACACGCGGGGTCTGATCGCGTGGCTCAATGGTCACCGGCTGGTAGATCACGCGCTTCTGCTCCGGGTCATAGCGCATCTCCACATAACCCGACATCGGAAAATCTTTTCGAAACGCGTGCCCCACAAACCCGTAGTCCGTAAGAATGCGACGCAGATCATCGTGACCGTCAAACACGATGCCGTACATATCAAAGGCCTCGCGCTCATACCAGTTGGCGGCCGACCACAGATCGGTGACTGACGCCACCACGGGCAGCTCGTCATCGGGGCAAAACACCCGCAGACGAAGCCGCTGATTGAGCTCCACGGACAATAGATGCACCACCACTGCAAACCTCGAGCCCTCGTAGCGGCCGTCTTGGTAGTCGCGATAATCCACACCACATAGATCGATCAGGGTGTCGAACCGCAGGCCGGGCGTGTCGCGCAGACGCTGGCCGACATCCCAGTACTGGTCGGCCGATACGATCAGCGTGGTTTCGCCTAGGGCGACCTGGACCAGCCGGACGGCGCCGCCCAGCGTGGATTCCAGAAGAGAGGCCAAGGTGCTCATGAATCAGCTCCGCGCGATCGTGCTGGTGCGACGAATCTTGTTTTGCAATTGAATGATCCCGTAGATCAGGGCTTCCGCGGTAGGCGGACAGCCCGGAACGTAGATGTCCACCGGCACGATGCGGTCGCAGCCGCGCACCACCGAGTAGCTGTAGTGATAGTAGCCACCACCATTGGCGCAAGACCCCATCGAGATCACCCAACGCGGCTCCGGCATTTGGTCATAGACCTTGCGCAAGGCGGGTGCCATCTTGTTGCACAACGTGCCCGCAACGATCATGACATCGGACTGTCGCGGACTCGGCCGAAAC
>JBMSML010000148.1:0-2647 GCA_049421125.1 Burkholderiaceae bacterium | reverse complement strand
CTGATCAATACGGCGCGCGGTGGTGTGGTGGATGAAGCCGCGTTGGTGCAGGCATTGCAACAAAAACGGCTGGGGGGCGCTGCGCTCGACGTTTTCGAACAGGAGCCGCTGCCGGCGGGGGCACTGCCGACGGATCTCGCGCAGCTGATTCTGACTCCCCATGTGGCGGGTCTCACCCGGGAAGCGAACGAACGTGTCTCCAGCATGATTGCCGGGCGCGTCGCCCAAGCCCTCAATTCATTCCCGGAGCCATAAATCATGAAACTATCCGCAACGCAATTGCGTGGTCTGTGCAGCGAGGCGTTTGGGCGACGTGGCGTGAGCCCGATGCAAACGATCGCGACTGTGGATGCACTGATCCTGGCCGAAGCACAGGGGTTGGCTTCTCACGGTATCTCGCGCGTGCCCATGTATCTGGCCCACGTGGCCCATGGTCGTGTGGATCCGAAGGCCGAACCGGTGGTGATGCGGCAGACGGCTTCGGCGGCTTTGGTGGATGCAGCCAATGGGTTTGCGTTTCCAGCTTGCGAGATGGCGGTGAACTCCGCAATCGAAAAGGCCCGTGATACGGGCATTGCGATTGGCGCTGTAACCAACAGCCATCATTTCGGTGTCGCAGGCAACCATCTCATGGCGATGGCCGATGCGGGCCTGGTGGGGTTGGCCATGGGTAACTCGCCGGCTGCGATGCCGGCATGGGGAGGAAAGCAGGCGATTTTTGGAACGAATCCAATCGCCGCAATTTTTCCGCGTCAGGACAGCACCCCTATCTTGGTGGACCTGTCGCTCTCCGAGGTCGCCCGAGGCAAGATCATGGTGGCGGCTAAAAATGGCACACCTATCCCCGAGGGTTGGGCCTTGGATGCACAGGGCAAACCGACGACCGATGCCAAGGCCGCGCTGACGGGCATGATGTTGCCCATGGGCGGTGTCAAAGGTGCCATGCTCGCCATGACGGTGGAGCTGCTCGTGACTGCATTGACCGGGGCGCAGTTCGGAGCAGAAGCCGATTCATTTTTTGTGGATGCAGGCAACCAACCCAAACTGGGACAGGCCTTCATTGCGATCAATCCTGATGCGCTGGCTGGTCGTCTGGTCTACGAATCCCGATTAAATGCCTTGGTGAAGGCCATGCTCAATGACGCGGAGGTACGGCTACCGGGCACTCGACGCTTTCACTTGGCCGATCAGGCCATGGAGTCGGGATTTGATCTTCCGGATGCGCTGATTGCGCAAATCCAGGCGATCGCCTAGTCGGAGTGTCCGATGGGCGTTACGCAATGGTGGCCGGATGTGCAGGCGCTGGTCCGCGATGGCGCCGCGCGCGCGCATCAGCGGTTTCGTGAAGGTGCGCGTTGGATTGAGAAAGGCAGCGGTGACTGGGCCAGCGATGCCGACCTTGAGGTCGAGCAGATGTTGCGTGCCGGATTGAAATCCATCGCACCGGGCACACGGATCCATGGGGAAGAGAGCGGTTTAGAGGAGCCGCAAGCAGGAGATTCGGTCTACACATGGCATGTCGACCCCATTGATGGAAGCGCTAATTTTGTTCGGGGTATTCCGCACTTTGCGACGGTCATCTCCTTAACTGAACGACGCGCCTCCGGGGACGAGCATATTCTGCTTGGAATAACCGTCGATCCCTGTCGAGATGAATCGTTTGTTGCGATCGAAGGCCGTCCCACGCAACTCAACGGAGCGCCCGTGCGGGTGGCGCCGCCGCAGTCGGCCCTTCGAAGCGTGCTTGCCGTGGTGACACCGAAGCCGGATGTGCCGTACATGGAGCTGTTTTCCGCCTGGCTGGCGCGGCAACTGCCTGCATTTGGCGGATTGCGACGCAGTGGCGCCATGGCGCTTGATCTGGCCTGGTGCGCGTGTGGGCGCATGGACGCATTCGCGGGAATTAACCTTGCACCCTGGGATATACGTGCCGGTCTGATACAGGTGCGCAATGCGGGAGGCGCGCATTGCTTTTCTGAAATCATTAGGTCATTCCCTAACCCGATGCCACTAAGCTTCTGTTTGGTGGCAAATTCGGAGTCGTTGTTATCAAAACTATCAGGAGACATTTATGGCAGTTGAATCAACATCCAGTGTACGCCGGTCGCTCTTGGCGGTGGTCGCGGTCACGTCCATGGTGGCCATTGTGGGGCATGCTCCCGAGGCGCGCGCACAGTCCTACCCCACTAAGCCCGTGAAATTAGTGGTGCCATTTGTCGCCGGCGGTGCAACCGATATTGTGGCGCGCCTTGTCGCGCAGAAGCTCACCAGTGCATGGGGCCAGTCGGTGGTCGTGGAAAATCGCGGGGGTGCCGGCGGTAATATCGGGGCCGAAGCGGTGGTCAAGTCGTCTCCCGATGGTTACACGATTCTCGTCACATCCGGAAGCATCGTCACGGTGAACCCACACATGTACGCCAAGATGCCGTTTGATGCCAAAAAAGATCTGATGCCCATTACCAACCTGGCTAGCGGCCCTCAGGTGTTGGTGGTGAACCCGTCGGTGCCAGCGAAGAATGTGAAGGAATTGATTGCACTGGCCAAAAGCAAACCTGGACAACTGAATTTTGGATCGGCCGGTATTGGCAGCCAGGTGCACATGGCCGGTGAGGCGTTCGTGTATGCCGCGGGCATTGATGCCCAGCAC
>JBMSML010000147.1:0-2670 GCA_049421125.1 Burkholderiaceae bacterium | reverse complement strand
GGGCCAGGAGCATCGAACGTTTGCGCCATCGTCAATGCCTGGGCAGCCGCAATCGAATCATTCTCGCTCAACGCCTGTTCGACTCGTTCACAATAAAAGTGTCCCATGAGCTGTTCATACTGCATGCCTCTAAAATTTGCTTCGTGCTGGCGGGCCTCTTCGGCCCAAAAGATCGCACGGGCCCAATCGCGGGTACGATGGGCCACTTTCATCAGCAAGAGACGTGCGGTATTTGCAAGATCATTCTGATCGGATGCGTGATTCAACAGGTCGATGAGAACATCCTCAGCCCGATCCAATAGCCCAGCGGCAAGATAATCCCGGCTGAGGTCAAGCATCAACCCACAACGCACTGGCGCATCGAGGCCAGGGTGTTGAAGTGCTGCCTCATGCACTTCGATCGCACGGTCAATTAAACCACGCTGACGATAAAGATTTCCCACCGCCTGATGCAGGGCCGTATCATCGGGTGAGGAGCGCGCTGCAGACAACAGGGAATCCGTTGCACGTTCGGCCTCTCCCGCCAATAGGAAGGAGATTCCCTGCAAAATATCGGTCGGAACGTGCCGGCTCTCTCGACGTTGTTGTCCCCAATCGTAGCGAGCGGTCATCCAACCGAGTGCAAATATCACGGGCAGCAACAGCAGCCAGACCAGATCAATCTCCACGCGATCCCTTTCGCCATCCCGCCACTAAGGTGGGCAGAAGAAAAATAAAACACGCGGCAACACCGGCAAAGAACATGCCGAAGAGCCAGAGCACCATCGGCGCTTCAAAACGCAATGTGGACACCCCCGGAACGAGGGTCAGCGCGACCGGATGGGTATTGCCCAGCGCAAAGGCCAGCACCACCAGAAACACCATCACCCGCACGATCAACGAGAGCAGGCGCATCGTGTCAGCGGAACAACCTTAGGTGTTGGGAAGATCCACGCGTTCTCGCAGATCTTTGCCCGGCTTGAAATGCGGCACGCGCTTTTCCGGCACCCGCACCTGGGCGCCCGATTTAGGATTGCGGCCCACACGGGCGGGCCGATAGGACAACGAAAACGTGCCGAACCCTCGAATCTCAATGCGATGACGATGGCCCAGGGCTTCGGCCATCGCATCGAGCAGGGTCTTCACCGCAAACTCACAGTCGCGGGTGGCCAGTGGGGTACCCCGCTGGTTTAACCGCTCCGCAAGCCGGGCGATCAGTTCCGACTTGGTCACTCTTTGGTCTGCTGATCATCCAGCTTGGCGCGCAGCAATGCGCCAAGACTGGTGGTGCCCGATGCGCTCGCCGTTTCCGCGGCCATCTTCTGCATGGTCTCAGCGGTCTCGGCGGAGTCTTTGGCTTTGATCGAGAGATTAATGGTGCGGGTCTTACGATCCACATTCACGATCATGGCTTCGACCGAATCCCCCTCGGCCATCACTTTCGTAGCATCTTCTACGCGCTCACGCGAAATCTCGGATGCGCGCAGATACCCTTCGACCTCGGTGTCCAGAGTAATGGTGGCGCCCTTGGCATCCACAGCCTTCACCGTGCCCTTCACAATGGCGCCCTTCTCAAAGCGCGAGGCGTAGGAGGTAAACGGATCTCCATCAAGCTGCTTCACACCGAGCGAAATCCGCTCGCGCTCGACGTCAATGGCGAGTACCACGGCTTCCAGTTCGTCGCCCTTCTTGAAGTTACGCACGGCCTCTTCACCGGTCTCGGTCCACGAGAGATCCGAGAGGTGCACCAGGCCATCGATGTTGCCCGGCAGACCAATAAACACGCCAAAGTCGGTGATCGACTTGATCTGGCCTTTTACTTTGTCACCCTTCTTGTGACCGGCTTCGAACTCCTGCCAGGGGTTAGCACGGCATTGCTTCATGCCCAGCGAGATGCGGCGACGCTCGCCGTCGATCTCCAGCACCATAACCTCGACTTCATCGCCCACTTGCACGACTTTACCGGGGTTGACGTTCTTGTTGGTCCAGTCCATTTCGGAGACGTGCACCAGGCCTTCGATGCCGGGCTCGATTTCGACAAACGCACCGTAATCGGTGATGTTGGTGACCTTGCCGAACATGCGGGTGCCTTGCGGGTAACGACGGCCAATGCCATCCCAGGGATCATCCCCGAGTTGCTTCACGCCGAGCGACACACGGTTCTTATCCTGGTCGTAACGCAGCACACGGGCCGTGACTTCCTGGCCCACGGTCAGGACCTCCGACGGGTGACGCACGCGACGCCATGCCATATCGGTGATGTGCAACAGACCGTCAATTCCGCCCAGATCAATAAACGCGCCGTAATCGGTGATGTTCTTCACCACACCGGTCACCGTGGAACCCTCTTTCAGGTTTTCCATCAGCTTGGCACGATCTTCACCCATCGAGGCTTCCACAATCGCGCGGCGTGACAGCACCACGTTATTGCGCTTGCGATCCAATTTGATCACTTTGAAGTCCAGGGTCTTGCCTTCGATGTGCGAGGTGTCTTTGATCGGACGGGTGTCCACCAAGGAGCCGGGCAGGAAGGCACGAATGCCATTGGTCATGACCGTCAAGCCGCCTTTGACCTTGCCGGTCACGGTACCGATCACGGTTTCGCCGCCCTCCAGAGCCTGCTCCAGGCTCACCCAGGCGGCCAGACGCTTGGCGCGATCACGCGAGAGCCGGGTCTCGCCACGGCCATCT
>JBMSML010000146.1:0-2700 GCA_049421125.1 Burkholderiaceae bacterium | reverse complement strand
AAGGGCATTGAGGTCTTGTTGCTCACGGACCGCATCGACGAATGGATGTTGAATTTCTTGAATGAATTCGAGGGCAAGTCGATCCAGTCCGTGGCCAAAGGGGCATTGGATTTGGGCAAGCTCGCCGATGAGGACACCGCACCCACCAAAGAAGCCGAGGAGCAGTACAAACCCATCATTGAAAAAGCGCAAAAGGTGCTCGGCGATCAGGTCAAGGAGGTGCGCATCACTCGGCGCTTAACCGAGTCTGCCTGCTGTCTCGTCTCCGATGAGCACGACATGAGCGGGCATTTGGAGCGGCTGCTGAAGCAGGCCGGTCAAAAGGCACCTGACCGAAAGCCCATCTTGGAGCTCAACCCTGAGCATCCTTTGGTCAAAGCACTGTCGCAGAATTCCAGTGCGTTTGACGACCTGGTGTGGGTGCTCTTTGACCAGGCCGTCCTGGCCGAGGGCGGCCAACCGCAGGACCCGGCCGCCTTCGTCAAGCGCTTGAATTCCTTCCTGCTCAGGGGTCTGATGGCGTAGGGCAGACGGGTTAGCCTGCCGTGCTAAACTGCGCCTCGTTCAACACGGGGGGAGACATGCTGAACGTTCATTCACGATCACGTTGGATCGGATCACTCGCGGCTGCCGCCTGCGCGGTAGTGGCATCCAGCGCAGCGGCGCAAGGCGCCGCTAAAACGGCACCTAAAGGCGCTGCGCCTGCCGCACCCGCGGCCGCGGCACCCATTGTGGGCAATGCCGATGCCGGCGCGAAGAAAAACTCCATGTGCATCGGCTGCCATGGCATACCGGATTACAAGACGGCCTTTCCCACGGTGTATCGCGTGCCCAAGATTGCCGGCCAAAGCGAGAAATATCTGGTGGTCGCCCTGAATGCGTACAAGAATGGTGAACGCAATCACCCGAGCATGAAGGGCATTGTCGCGGGGCTGTCCGAGCAGGATATCGCCGATCTCGCGGTGTACTACGCGAACAAGAAATAAGGGGCGGCGATGAAAACGACAACATTGATCATGCGCACCGTCACGGCAGTGGTGGTGGCGGCAGCGGCATCATCGGCGATGGCCGGTAACATTGCCGCGGGGAAAGAAAAAGCAACGGCCATTTGTGCGGCATGTCACGGTGCCGATGGCATAACGGCCATTGACCCGAGCTATCCCAGGCTGGCCGGTCAATACCCCGATTATCTAGCGCGGGCGCTGTCTGATTACAAAGCCGGCATTCGTAAAAACGCGATCATGGCCGGCATGGCCGCCGCCTTGTCCAAGGATGACATTGCCAATATCTCGGCGTATTACGCGTCCTTGCCTTCACCACTGAGCGCGAAGAAGTAATTCATCGGAGGCCTAGCCTCCGATGTAACTCATCTCTACTTTTTTAATTCCCTGTTCGCGACGCTCGGCCCGTTGTTCAGAGTACCGGTCGTCGCGCGCCTGCCAAAGGCCGGCGATCACCCGTGCGAGATCGTCGTTTGGCGCGGAGGATTCGCGCAGTAAGCCCCGAAGATCCGTGCCCGACTGCGCAAAAAGGCAAGTGTAGAGCACCCCTTCGGCCGAGATCCGTGCCCGGCTGCAGTCCCCACAAAACGGTTTGGAGACGGATGAGATCACACCGATCTCGCCGCGGCCATCGGCATAACGCCAACGCTCAGAAACCTCACTCGGGGTGTCGCGTCCAATGGGCATCAGGGGGTGCACCAATCCGATGGTGTCGATAATTTCCCGCGCGGGCACCACGTGATCCCACTGCCAGGCGTTCGATGAGCCGACATCCATGAATTCGATGAATCGAAGGGTGTGACCTCGCTCGCGAAAGGCCTCGGCCATGGGGACGATCTCGTGGTCGTTGACGCCCCGTTGCACGACCATATTGACCTTGACGCGCAGGCCGCTGGCTGCAGCCGCATCAATACCGGCCAGCACATCGGCAACCGGGAACGCCACGTCATTCATGCGCTGAAAGGTTTCATTGCTCAGGGCATCCAGGCTCACCGTGATCCGGTGCAGTCCGGCCTTTTTTAGGTCGTGGGCCTTCTGGGCCAGTAGTGCACCATTGGTCGTCATGGCGATTTCCAACGGTTTGCCGCTGCGCGTAGTGATCCGGGTCACGCGTGCAATCAGGTCGTCGATATTTTTTCTCAGCAGGGGCTCACCGCCGGTAATACGCAGCTTCTCGATGCCCACGTCGGCAAAAACCCGCACCAGGCATTCAATCTCATCAAAAGAGAGCAGTGATTCGCGTGGCAGGAACTGGTAGTCCCGGCCGAAGACTTCTTTGGGCATGCAATAGGTGCAGCGGAAATTACACTGATCGATCACCGAAATGCGCAGATCTTTGAGCGTGCGCGTTAACCGATCCTGAAGGGGTCCAGTGGGCAAGGGGCCAAGGTGATCCACCTTGGCCGCCTGAACATGCGACGACGCCTCCGAATCCGGAACGATCGAGAAAATACGCTGGCCATAAGACATGCCCGCGATTATCGATCGTTCAGGGGTTGTTTTGGCGCGTTTCCACCATTACCAAGGGCTCCTGTGGGGCTGTCTCGGTGTTTCTACGGGGTGCCCGACCGAGTTTGGGTGGCGGTTCGGCCACGGCCTCGGCGGCGGCGTTGTTGGGATCCGTCTGGACCCACTGCAGACCGACATCATCCAAGGACTTTTTCAAGGTCTCTTCCGACACGGCGGGAACGGCAGGGGC
>JBMSML010000145.1:0-2704 GCA_049421125.1 Burkholderiaceae bacterium | reverse complement strand
CATTGAAACCCTTGGCCTGCTTAAAGTGGATGTGCTCGCACTGGGCATGCTCTCGGCCATTCGTGACAGCCTGCGATGGATCAGTGAGAAAAAAGGCACGCATGTCCAGATGCAGGATGTGCCCGCGGAGGATCCGGCGACCTACGACATGATCTGTGCGGCGCAAACGATAGGCGTATTTCAGATTGAATCCCGGGCGCAGATGTCCATGCTGCCACGACTGCAACCACGATGTTTCTACGATCTGGTGATCGAAGTGGCCATCGTGCGGCCCGGCCCGATCCAAGGAGGCATGGTCCATCCTTATCTGCGTCGACGTCAGGGCTTAGAGCCCGTGGACTATCCAAGCCCCGCCGTGCGCGAGGCACTGGCCCGTACACTGGGCGTGCCCATTTTCCAGGAGCAGGTGATGCAACTGGCCATGTTGGCGGCGGGCTTTTCCGCCGGCGAAGCCGATCAGTTACGACGCTCCATGGCCGCCTGGCGGCGCAAGGGAGGGTTAGAGCATTTTCATGACCGTGTGGTCGACGGCATGTTGATCCGCGGTTATACGCGTGAGTTTGCCGAACGCGTGTTTCGTCAAATGGAAGGGTTTGGGGAATACGGTTTTCCGGAATCCCATGCCGCGAGTTTTGCATTATTGGTCTATGTGAGCTGCTGGATTAAATGCCACCATCCGGATGCATTTTTAGCCGCCATGCTCAATGCCCAGCCCCTGGGGTTTTATTCGCCCTCGCAACTCGTGCAGGATGCCAAACGCCATGGCGTGACCGTGCGGGGAGTAAATGTCAACGCCAGTCGCATCGATACCCATTTGGAGCGGACCACCATGGACGATAGTCCGACCCCTCACGAGCATGCACGATGGCCGGTTCGCCTTGGACTGAATCGAATTGCGGGGTTATCACAGGGGGCCATGGAACGAATCGTTGCCGCACAACCTTTTGTCCATGTTGACGATCTGTGTCAACGGGCGCAGTTAAATCGGCAGGATGTGCAGGCCCTGGCAGCGGCCGGCGCACTGGCCAGTCTTGCCGGCAACCGGCATCAGGCCGTCTGGCAGGCCAGCGGCCACACCCCCATGCCCGATGTGCTGCGTGCAACATGGATTCATGAGCCGGCCCTGCAGTTGCCGGCCCCCTCCGAGGCCGACGATGTCGTGGCCGACTATGCCCATCTTGGACTAACACTGGGCCGCCATCCTTTGGCATTACTGCGCCCACAACTCCACGCACTGGGCGTGATGCCCGCCGCCACACTGGCCCATCATCGCCACGGCCAACTGGCCCGCGCCGCAGGACTGGTCACGCACCGTCAACGGCCCACCACGGCCAACGGTACCCTGTTTATCTCGCTGGAAGACGACACCGGCATGATCAATGTGATCGTCTGGCCAGATGTGCTGCAACGGTTTTATGAGGCGGTGCTGTACTCCCAGCTCATGATGGTCTGGGGGGTGTGGCAGCGGGACACCACGATCGATCCGAACGCCCCAGGTCAGGTGCGCAATCTATTGGCGCAGCGCGTGGAAGACCACACGTCGTTACTGCATCGGGCGGTGGGGGGGGGGGGCCCCCCCCCCCCCGCGATTTTCATTAACGGATCACCAACACTGGAATCTCGGCATGGGCCAGCACCTTTTGGGTTTCACTGCCTAACATCATCCGAGCCAATCCCGTACGACCGTGGGACGCAATCGCAATCAGATCACAGCGATGGTCTTTAGCGGCCTGCAAAATGGCATCGGCAATGAATTCACTGACCACCGAGGATGTGCTGCAGGGCACGCCCGCGGCCGTACAGGCATCGGTGACCTCTTTCAACAGGTCATTGGCCGCGGCTCGGGCCTGCTCTTTAAAGTCCTCGGGGATATAGGCCGCCTCGGGCAGATAGGCCCGCACGCTCGAATCCAGATCCGGGGCAACGTGAAACCCGGTGATGGTCGCCCCCGTGGCCTTGGCCAGCTGCACCGCTCTTCCCAATCCGCGTTTGGATAGCTCCGAACCATCATGCGGCACCAGAATATTCTTAAACATAGACACTCCCCCTTCACGTGATCAGTGCCTACGATTGTGAGCGGATTCGCCCGGTGCGTCTTTGCGCTAAAACAAACTCAGTCGCGAATTTCCGGTGTGTCGGGCGTTAGCCCATAGGGTTTCACCAGATCCCAGACATGGCCAGGCACCATGGATTTCATGCGCCGGGGTTCCTCGCGGCGCAAATGCAGTACGGTCTCCACCGCCTTCATCTCCACACGCGCCCGCGCAAACTCCAATCCACGCGGGCCCACCTTGGGCATGAGCCAGCCCACGATCGGTCGTAACCAGTTGGGCATCGACCGCAGGGGCAATCCGCCCGCGGCCCGGCGGGTATTTTCTAAAAATCCTTTCACCGGTCCCGCCCGCTGGCCACGGCTGCCCGGGCTTGCGACACGCACCTCGTTCCCCAGCAACGACAAGAGCTCCGCACCGGTGCTGTTGCGGACAATCAACCACTGCTCACCCTCTCCGCCCATATACCCCACGGTGATATCGGCCAGCACATTGGTGTAATCCACACAGGTCCGACAGGTGAGCGGAAAAAAATCCGCTGGTAGTTTGGAGAGCGGCAGCATCAGAAACGGAATGCGCTTTTTCTTGCCATCTTGGGTACGGATCTCCACGTGATAGTCCGCACAAAACTCCAGATAGGTGATGGTCTCGGG
>JBMSML010000144.1:0-2728 GCA_049421125.1 Burkholderiaceae bacterium | reverse complement strand
TGTTGTTGCTGTTCATTCTCGCCCTGGCCTGCATGGAGTGGATGCGACTGCTCGGAGTGGCCTTGATGGGCAGTGCGATCATCGCAATTGGATTTCTTGGCATGGGTGGCCTTGCCCTGTGGACGTCGCCCTCGGTCATGGCCACCACCCACGGCATCGGGTTCGGGGTGATGCCCTTATATGGATTCGCGGTCGTGGTCTGGGTGCTCGCCGTGCCGATTGCGGTGGCCCGCCATGTGGGCATTGGCGGCCAGCGCTTTGCGGGCCGAATGGTGGCCATCGCCCTGTGCTTTGCCGCATGGTGTGCGCTCCTGCAGGCCGATGGCCTCGGTAAAGGGTTTCTGTTGTCGGTGTTGCTCATCGTGTGGGTCGCCGATACGGCGGCGTATTTCGCCGGGCGGGCGTTTGGCCGCCATAAACTTGCACCGCGTGTGAGTCCGGGCAAGACCTGGGAGGGCGTGGCCGGCGCGTTGATCGCGAATACGGCTCTGGCCCTGGTGATGGCCCATCTCACATCGGTCTCGGCCACCCATCCCGCGGGTAATCTGTTTTCGTTTATCGCGATGCATCTTGGGCTTGCGATGATGATCGTGATCACCATCATGCTCACCCTGATCAGCGTGATGGGCGATCTCTATGAATCGCTGATCAAACGTCTGGCCAATGTAAAAGACTCGGGCCGTCTATTGCCCGGACACGGCGGGGTCTTGGATCGGATCGATGCCTTGTTGGCGGTATTTCCGGTCACAATGGCCTTGGTGAGTCTGATCCAGTCGGGTGCTGTGTAAGAGGTGAGATCAAGGTGAAACGGATAGCGGTTCTGGGAGCGACGGGGTCCATTGGCCAGAGCACGCTGGATCTGGTCGCACGTCATTCGGATCAGTTCCGTGCCTCGGTGTTAACGGCCCATCGTCAGGTGGAGCCGATGCTGGCGCTGTGCGCACAGTTTCATCCGTCCTTGGTCGTGATGACCGACCCCGAGGCAGCAACCCGATTACGACAGGCGATAAAGGACCAGGCTTGGGCCGGTGGCATCGAGGTGGCCGATGGCTCCGAAGCGCTCACCGAGTGCGTATCGCGAGACGATGTGGACATGGTGGTGGCCGGAATTGTGGGTGCCGCAGGATTGTCGGCCGCCATCGGTGCGGCCCGACATGGAAAGACGATTCTTCTAGCCAATAAAGAGGCACTGGTGATGGCCGGGGCATTGATGGTGAATGCGGCCCGGGAAGGGGGTGCTACCGTTTTGCCCATTGACAGTGAGCACAATGCCATCTTTCAGTGTCTCGGAGACCAGTACCGTTGTTTTAGTACCCCTGCCAGCGTGACCCGTCTGCTCTTGACTGCCTCCGGTGGCCCGTTTCGCACCTGGGCTAAGGATCAGATTTTCAGTGCCACGGTGCGACAGGCCATTACCCACCCCAACTGGTCCATGGGAAAAAAGATTTCGGTCGATTCCGCCACCATGATGAATAAAGGTCTCGAATTGATCGAGGCCCATTGGCTGTTTGCCATGCCCGAATCCCGCATTGACGTGGTGATTCATCCGCAGAGTGTGGTGCATTCCATGGTGGAGTTTGCCGATGGCTCCACCTTGGCCCAGCTGGGGGCGCCCGATATGCGCACGCCGATTGCGTGCGCCCTGAGCTGGCCCAAACGGATCGTTACGCCGGTCTCCCGCCTGGACTGGACGGCACAGCGTCAGTTGGATTTCGAGCCGCCTGACCACGACCGTTTTCCGTCGCTGTCATTGGCCCGCGACAGCCTGCGCAGCGGGGGCAGTGCCTCGGCGGTGATGAACGCCGCCAACGAGGTGGCTGTCGCTGCATTTCTGGAGGAGCGGATACGATTCGGACATATATTCGAGGTGGTGTCGGATACTCTTGAGGCACTCTCCGGTGTGGCCACCACCGTGCCGGAATCCGTCGAGGCACTGCTGGCAATGGATGTCCTGGCTAGGGATCATGCACTCGCCCAATGTGAACGAAAGCGTTTATGACCACGATTGTGTATTTCCTGTTGGCCATCGGCATCCTGGTGTTTGTCCATGAGATGGGGCATTACCTGGCGGCCCGTCATTGCGGCGTCCAGGTGCTGCGTTTTTCGTTCGGGTTTGGAAAAGAGCTGGTCAAACGAACGGCGCGTAAAACGGGCACCGAGTGGGTGGTGGCCGCCATTCCATTGGGCGGCTATGTGAAGATGAACGATGCGTCGTTTGAGTCCAAGGGGCTGGCGGCGCGCGCATGGATTGTGTTTGCCGGACCGCTGGCCAACCTGATTTTCGCGGTGCTGGCGTATTCAGTATTGTTTTCGACGGAACGTGAAGAGCCGGTCGCGGTAATCGCCCAACCCGCTCAGGACACGCCGGCGTCGAAGGCGGGGCTTCGCAGCGGCGATCGCATTGTCGCGGTGGATGGGCATGTGGCGACCAGCTTTACGGACGTGCGTTGGCGCATGGCGCAGCGGGTGGTGGGCGATGGCGCCCGGGAGACACGCCTGCAGATCGACCGCCAAGGGCAACAATTGGATCTCTCGATGAACACTACCGTGGCGCCCTCCGAGGAGGCGGCTGACCCGGCCCGAGTCATCGCGGCCATGGGATTGGCTCCGTTTAGCGAGTCGGTTAAAGTGGTCCGTGTACAGGATGACAGCCCGGCCGCCGCCGCGGGAATGCGCGCCGGCGATCGGATTATGAAGGTCAATGGCGAGGCGACGACCGCCCCGATCC
>JBMSML010000143.1:0-2739 GCA_049421125.1 Burkholderiaceae bacterium | reverse complement strand
AGTAAACAGTTTTTGATCACGATTGGCGATCGGACGGTCGGCGGGCACACGGCGCGTGATCAGATGGTGGGGCCATTTCAGACGCCGGTGGCCGATGTGGGCGTCACTACATGGGATCTTGTGGGTGTTGCGGGTCAGGCCATGGCCCTGGGCGAGCGCACGCCCGTGGCGGTGGTGGATTCGCGCGCGGCATCCCGACTCGCGTTGGGTGAGGCCATCACCAATCTGTGTGCGGCGGATATCGGCGATTTGGAGACCGTAAAACTCTCCGCGAACTGGATGGCCGCTTGTGGCGAGCCGGGACAAGACGCAGCGCTATTTGATGCCGTGCAGGCGCTCGCTAAAGAGATCTGCCCGGCGCTCGGCCTGTCGATCCCCGTGGGCAAAGACTCCTTGTCCATGCGCACGGTGTGGCAGGAAAACGGACAGACCCAGTCCGTGATCTCCCCAGTGTCGTTGAACCTGACCGCCGTGGCTCCCGTCGCCGATGCACGACGGACGTGGACACCCGAACTGGTGCGGCCGACCGAGGGTGATCACGACGAGACGGTCTTAATCGCGATTGATCTGGGTGAAGGGCGCAATCGTTTGGGCGGCTCGGTTTTGGCGCAGGTGGTCGATCAGTTTGGCTGTGATGTTCCGGATGTTCAGCGTCCCGAGATCCTGGCCCGGTTTTCAGCGGCCATGCGTGCCTTGCATGCCACCGAGTGGGTCTTGGCCTATCACGATCGCTCCGATGGCGGGTTGTGGGCCACGCTGTGCGAGATGGCGTTTGCCGCCCGATGCGGTGTCACGATCAACATTGATCTGCTCACGATTGACCCGGTCGCCGCCGATTGGGGGGACTTCAAGATCCGCCCGGAGCAGGTATCGGTGCAACGCGAAGAACTTACTTTGAAAGCGCTGTTTAATGAAGAGTTAGGGGCCGTGATCCAGGTGCCCAAGGCCCACCGCACGGCCGTGATGGACATTCTGCGTGCCCATGATTTATCGCGTTGTGCGTTCGAGATTGGCGGTGTGAATACGCGTGACTCCATTGAGATCTATCGGGATGCCAAGTGCATCTATGCCCAGCCGCGCAAGGTTTTGCAGAGTGTGTGGTCTGAGGTCAGTACGGAGATTGCCAAGCGTCGCGATGATCCGGTCTGTGCGCAAGAGGAATTGGAGTCTCTGGCGTCGACCACATTGCCGGTGACACGACTCCCCCAGGGGGCTCTTCACGCAATGCGAACAATGGTGGCCCCCGTGGTCGGATCCCGACCAAGGGTGGCGATTCTGCGCGAACAGGGCGTGAACGGTCAGGTCGAGATGGCGGCCGCCTTTGATCGCGCAGGGTTTGACGCCTGGGACGTTCACATGAGCGATCTGCGCTCTGGCCGTGTTCGCCTTAACGCGTTCGCAGGGTTGGCGGCCTGTGGTGGATTCTCGTATGGCGATGTCTTGGGTGCGGGCCAGGGATGGGCAAAATCGATTCTGTTTCATGACGAGCTTCGTCGGGCCTTTGCCGATTTCTTTGCCGATGGAAGCCGGTTTGCCTTGGGCGTGTGCAACGGCTGTCAGATGATGAGCGGTTTAAAAGAGATTGTTCCTGGCGCGGACCACTGGCCGGCGTTTCTGCGCAATCGCTCCGAGCAGTTTGAAGCCCGGCTGTCCATGGTCGAGGTGCTCGAGTCGCCCTCTATCCTCTTGCAGCAGATGGCCGGTGCGGTGTTGCCGGTCGTGGTGTCGCACGGAGAAGGGCGCGCCGATTTTGGTTCGGGTACTCAGGGCAATGCCCAGGCGATGTCGGCGCAACAGGCCCATGCCGTGCTGCGTTATGTGGATGCCCAAGGCCAGGCGGCACAGTCCTATCCCATCAATCCCAATGGCTCTGCCCAAGGATGGACAGGCTTCACCAACACCGATGGCCGTATTACGTTGATGATGCCGCACCCTGAGCGGGTGTTCCGATCCGTGCAGTTGTCCTGGATGCCGCCCGATTGGCGCACGGCCGGCGATGACTCCCCATGGATGTTGATGTTCCGCAACGCCCGACAGTGGGTGGGTCGCGCCTAATTTCTAAGGATTTAGATTGCTATGTTGTCTACCGCAAATATCACCATGCAGTTTGGCGCCAAGCCATTATTCGAAAACGTCTCGGCGAGATTCGATAACGGCAATCGTTATGGCTTGATTGGCGCAAATGGGTGCGGCAAGTCCACCTTCATGAAAATCCTGGGCGGGGATCTGGAGCCCACCAACGGCAACGTAATGAAAGAGCCCCATGTGCGGCTCGGTAAATTGCGGCAGGATCAGTTCGCGTTTGAAGATGTGCGGGTATTGGACGTGGTGATGATGGGTCACGAAGAGATGTGGGCCGCCATGACGGATCGCGATGCGATCTCTGCCAATCCGGAGGCCACGGAAGACGACTACATGAAGGCCGCTGATCTCGAGGCGAAGTTCGCCGAATACGATGGGTATACGGCAGAGGCTCGGGCGGGAGAGCTTCTGCTGGGGGTGGGCATTCCGATTGAGCAGCACAACGGTCCGATGCGCGAGGTAGCCCCCGGATGGAAGCTGCGTGTGTTGCTCGCCCAGGCCTTATTCTCCAATCCAGACGTGCTGCTGCTCGATGAGCCCACCAACAACCTGGACATTCACTCTATTCAGTGGCTGGAGGACATTCTGAATGTACGTGATAGCACCATGATCATTATTTCCCACGACCGCCATTTTCTGAACTCGGTGTGCACCCAC
>JBMSML010000142.1:0-2845 GCA_049421125.1 Burkholderiaceae bacterium | reverse complement strand
GGTGGAAGAGCGGGAGCCTCCGGACGTGGATGACGATGTCATGTGGGCGCTCTCAGATGTCGCGCTGACAAAGGAAGCGGCCATCTCCCCCAACTTCAAGAGTCTGCATGATGCGGCCCATGCCGGCCGGCTGGGCAATGTGATCTTGGTGAATGGGGAGCGGGGCCCCGCGACCTTGGCGGTGCGCGCGGGAAGTCGTGTTCGTTTGCGTCTGTTGAATTCCGCCAGCGCCCGGATTTTCCGGCTCAAATTCCACGGTCATCAGCCGCTGGTGGTGGCCCACGACGGGCACCCCTGCACGCCCTATGCGCTCACCGAGTCGATCCTGTTTTCTCCGGGGAACCGGTTGGATCTGATTCTGGATTGCACCGCTGCGCCCAATACGGCCTTGGAAGTGGAGGATGAGTTTTTTCCGGCCATGCGCAAGAAGATTGGGGTGATCCAGTACTCGAGCCGTTCGCCGCAGGCGTCACGCAAACCCTTTACCGGATTGCCGCCGAATGCGCTGTTAGAGCCGGTGATGGCCGGTGCTGAAGCGGTCAAGATGGTGCTCGAGGGTGGCGCACTGTCCAATAAGGCCACGCGCGAGGCCATCTGGCTGATGAACGGCAAAGGTAACGATCATGGCTCGCACATGGACATCCATGGCAAGCAGCCAGAGCCTTTATTTACGTTCGAGCAGGGTTGTACGGTGCGATGCTTGATCGATAACAAGACCGCCTGGTTCCATCCCATGCATTTTCATGGTGTGGTGCTGCGGGAGCGGTTGCCCAACGGACAATGGGGGCCGTTCAAGGACTCCACCTTGCTGTGGCCATTTAAGACACAGGAGATCGCCTTTGTGGCCGAAAGCGCGGGGGACTGGATGATCCATTGTCACGTCTCCGAGCATCAACACTCCGGGCTCATGGGCACCTTCCGCGTCGCCAGTATGTGTAAAACCCCCGCCATGCTGAAGGCTTAGGGACTGCCCCTAGGTCCTTGCGTTTGGGATAGCCGACGATTGCGTTAATATGGCGCGCAGCGCACAGAGCGATTCGCCGTGCCGTCTTCGTGCCCCGTGCGGGCCTGATTTCCACCGATAAAGGATGTAGAGATGATGCGTCGTCATTGGATGAAGCTTGCGGCTGCCGTTTGCGTGGCCGGTGCAATGGGCGTGGCCAACGCCCAACAAGTGTTAAGAGTCACCACGATTCCGGAAGAGGCGGCCACCGAGCAGGTGCGCAAATTCGGCCCCCTGACCCGCTATTTGGAAAAGTCGTTGGGCATGAAGGTCGAGTTCACGCCGGTGAACGACTACCCTGCGGCGGTGGAGGCCCTGGTGAATAAGCAGGTCGATCTTGTGTGGTTCGGGGGATTCACCCATGTGCAGGCCCAGATACGATCGGGCGGTAAGGTTGTAGCGATCGCGCAGCGCGAGGAAGACACCAAATTCCGCTCGGTTTTTATTGCGCAAAAGGATTCCGGCATTACGAAATTGTCGGACTTGAAGGGCAAGCAGTTCAGTTTTGGATCCCAGTCCAGCACTTCGGGCAGCCTGATGCCGCGTTCATTCATGTTAGAGGCGGGTATTGATCCAGAACGGGATTTCAAGCGAGTGGCGTACTCCGGTGCCCACGATGCCACCATTGCCTCGGTGGTGAGTGGACGTGTGGACGCAGCGGCGCTAGACATCACCGTATGGAATAAGTTCGTCGGCGAGAAAAAAGTAGACATCAGCAAGGTGGATGTTTTTTACACGACGCCTCCGTACTTCAACTACAACTGGTCAGTGCATGCGGATATGCCCTCCGCGTTGCGGGAGAAAATCACCAAGGCGTTATTGGCCTTGGATATGAACACCCCAGAGGGCAAGGAGATCCTGACCTTGAACCGGGCGACGAAATATATTCCCACCAAGGCCGAGAACTATAAGGGCCTCGAGAAGGCGGGCCGAAGCGCAGGACTGATCAAGTAATTTCGATTTCGAACCGTTTCTTACGGGCGCTGCCTTGAACGTCACCTTAGACCATGTAGAAGGGCGCCATCCGGCCGCGGCGCGGGTGGCCCCTTCGGCCATCACGGACCTTTCACTGTCGATTCAACGCGGGGAACAGGTGGCTGTGATCGGCCCATCGGGCGCGGGAAAGACGACCGTGCTGCAACTCATCGCGGCGGCGTTAAAGCCCTTATCCGGGGATGTCATGGTGGACGGACAAGACCCTTGGGTGTTATCGACCTCGGCGCTTCAATCGCTTCGGGGCCGCTTGTTTTACGCCCCTCAGACACCACCGCTGCCGCCTCGGCAGCGGGTGGTCACCGCGCTGACGGCGGGGCGATTACCGGGTATGTCCTTGTGGCAGAGCGTGGCACAACTGGTTTACCCCCGGCACGTTGCACCGGCGGTTGAGGCACTTGGTGCATTCGACTTATCCGAGAAGATTTGGGATCGAGTGGACCGACTCTCCGGCGGTGAACGTCAGCGCGTGGGCCTGGCCCGGGCGTTGATGTCACCGGCCACCCTCTGGTTGGTGGATGAGCCCTTGTCGGCCTTGGATCCTAAGCGCGCCCGACAGGCCATCACGACGCTGACCCAACGGGCTCAAGCGCGCAACATCACGCTGATCACCACCTTGCATCAAGTCGATGTGGCCACCACCATGTTTCCTCGCGTGATTGGACTGCGCGATGGACGTGTGGCATTTGACCTGCCATCGGGGCAGGTGACGCAAAGCGTATTGGCCGCGCTCTATGCCCAGCATGAGCACGAGTTGGCCGGTGTCGCTGCGCCGGTGTTCGATATTCCGGCCGAACCGGCACCGGCGAACATCGTGCATTGCCGTTAGCCCGTCGCTTCCCATCCTTA
>JBMSML010000141.1:0-2865 GCA_049421125.1 Burkholderiaceae bacterium | reverse complement strand
GTTGCATTGGCCCACGATGGACAGGCAGTGCTGATGGAAGTGCAGGCCAGCCTTCGACTATGGGGTGGCCCGGCGCTTCTGCGCCATCGAATAGAAGATCTTTGGCAGTCCTGCGGATGGCAATCCCCGGACACCGTGCGCATCGCCATGGCCCCCACGGCCCGTGGCGCCTTATGGATCGCCTTATCGGATCCGATACCCAGCGCCAACACGTTTGTGGCCACACTGCAGCGTCTGCCCCTGGGCGATATTGCAGAGTTACAACCGCATCAATCGATGTTGGAGCGCATGGGCATTCGCACCATTGGTCAACTCGATGGACTGCCGCGCGGTGGCATCACGCGACGATTCGGCCGCGCCTGCCTACAGGCCCTGGATGCCGCCTTTGGCCGCGCACCGGACCCCTATGCCTGGATCACCGCACCGCCGGCCTTTCAATGGCGCCGTGAACTGCCTGCCCGCGCAGAACACACAACCATGATCGAAGAGGCGCTGCGGCGCGGTTTCCAGGAACTGGCCGCCTGGCTGCACGCCCGTCAATGCGGACTGCAGCGCCTGGACATCGTGCTGCATCACGATGCGCCGCCCCCCACAGCACTGACGCTTGGCTTTTCAAATGCAACACGGGATGCACGTCGCTTTGGTGATGTTCTGCATGAGCGACTCACTCGATTGGTATTGCCCCACCCGGTCTACGACGTGGAATTGCGTGCACACGATGTGGTGGTGCATCCGCATGAGACACCGGATTTTTTAGGCACCCCCGCCCACACGCCCACAGCACTCCTTGCACTCATGGAACGCCTGCAGGCACGCCTAGGGCCTGGCCAGGTGCAGCGCCTGCATCACACCAATGATCATCGACCGGAAAGAGCCTGCACCTTGATCGCCGCCGACCTGGCCGCCCTGCGGTCCACACGCCATCTTCGTGTGGCCGATTCCGCACTCTTGCCCGACAGCCCACATCGTCCGGTGTGGCTGCTGGCACGGCCCACCCGACTGACCCTTCACCATCATCGGCCCACGTATCACGGCCCCCTGCAACTGCTATCGGGTCCAGAGCGCATCGAGACCGGTTGGTGGGAAGACCACCTGGACGATCACGCCCAACGGGACTACTTCATCGCCCGTTCGCGTCACGATGAACTGCTGTGGATTTTTCGCACACCCGCACACGACTGGTATATGCACGGGTTTTTTAGCTAAGCCATGGAATTTGCGGAGTTTTTTTGTCGCTCTAACTTTTCATTTCTGCACGGCGCCTCTCATCCGGCCGAACTGGTCGAGCGTGCCCATGCCCTGGGGTATCAGGCCTTGGCCATCACCGATGAATCATCGGTGGCCGGCGTGGTACAGGCCCATGCCATGGCCAAATCCCTGGGCATGCCCCTGATCATCGGTGCGCAATTTACCGCCCTCGAATTGCACGGACGCATGGCCATTCTGGCCACCTCGCGCCAGGGATATGCCCAACTGGGCCACCTGATCACCCAGACCCGTCGCCGCGAAGCCAAGGGGCATTACCGACTGACCATGGCCGATCTCGAGTCCGGGCTTCCCGATTGCCTGGCACTGTGGATGCCGGACCCACAGGCGAGCACCGTGTGCCACCACCAGGTGGTGCAACGGCTTAAGCACGTATTTGCCGATCGATTATTTTTGGCCTGCACCTTGCTGCTGCGGGGTCACGATGCCCTGTGGCGTGAACAGATGCAGGCCCTGAGTGCCTGGTCTCGCGTTCCGGTAACCGCAAGCAGCGATGCGGTGATGCATGTGCGCTCACGCAAACCATTGGCCGATACCCTGTGCGCGATACGGCACGGACTGACCATTCCGGCCTGCGGCCGTCGCGCCATGCCCAATGCGGAACAACATCTGCGCACACGGCTTCGGCTGGCACGTCTGTACCCACCGGAGATGCTCGCCACCAGTGTGGCCATTGCCAAACGCTGTGAATTTTCATTGGATGAGCTGCGTTATGAATACCCCGACGAAATTGTGCCTACGGGGCTTACCCCCACCCAATGGTTACGGCATCTGACCGAGGCCGGAATACAACAACGTTTCCCACGTGATCGCTATCCCGATGGCGTGCCCAGTGCCATTCGTGCACAGATCGAACATGAGCTCACACTGATTCATGAACTGCACTATGAGGCGTACTTTTTAACGGTCTATGACATCGTGGCCTTTGCACGACGCCAGGGGATTTTGTGCCAAGGCCGTGGATCGGCCGCCAACTCGGCCGTGTGCTACTGCCTGGGCATCACCGAAGTCGATCCTGCCCGCATGAATATGTTGTTTGAACGCTTCATCTCCAAGGAGCGTAACGAGCCACCGGATATCGATGTCGACTTTGAACATCAGCGCCGTGAAGAGGTCATTCAGTACATCTATCAGAAATATGGCCGTGAGCGTGCCGCACTCGCCGCCTCGATCACCACTTACCGGCCGCGATCCGCCCTGCGGGACACCGGCAAAGCCCTGGGCGTGCCCGGCCCGGTGGTGGATCATGTGGCCAAACACCATCAATGGTGGGATGGCCGACAGGTTCAGGCCACAGTATTGCACCGCCAGTTATCGGACGCGCTCTGCCATCCCGATGCACCGCCCGATGCACCGCCCGATGCACCGCCCGATGCCCTGCCCACCGCCATGGCCAATATCCCCATGCTCTGTGAGCGCTGGGCCATGGTGTGCAATCTGCTGATCGGTTTTCCCCGTCATTTATCCCAGCACGTGGGTGGTTTTGTGATTGCCCGTCACCGCTTATCGGATCTGGTGCCAGTGGAAAACGCCGCCATGCCCGATCGCAGTGTCATTCAATGGGACAAAAATGCCATTGAAACCCTTGGCCTGCTTAAA
>JBMSML010000140.1:0-2968 GCA_049421125.1 Burkholderiaceae bacterium | reverse complement strand
TCAGACTTATTTTCTGCATCGCTTAAATCAAGCGCAGCTGCAGAAAACCATTTTCCCGATCGGTGATCTGACTAAACCGCAGGTGCGAGAGTTAGCCACAAAAATCGGATTGCCCAATGCCGCGAAAAAAGATTCCACCGGTATTTGTTTCATTGGCGAGCGGCCTTTTCGAGAATTTTTAAACCGCTACCTGCCCCGCCAGCCCGGCCCCATGACAACACCCGAGGGCCGTGAGGTCGGTCGCCATATGGGTCTTGCGTTTTACACGCTCGGCCAACGCCAAGGCCTGGGCATTGGTGGCGATAAATCGGGCGATGGACAGCCATGGTTCGTGGTGCAAAAACAGATGGGTTCGAACACCTTGATAGTGGCGCAAGGCCATGATCACCCGGCATTGCTGTCACGCCAGTTAAACGCTATCGAAGCCAACTGGGTATCGGGCACTGCGCCCACTGCCATGACATCACTGACCGCCAAAACCCGTTACCGTCAACCCGATGCACTATGCCGCTTCGAAGAAGCGTCTGCTGACACGTTCACGCTTGATTTTCAAGAATCCCAATGGGCCGTAACGCCGGGGCAATCTGCGGTGCTCTACGCTGGCCCAGTCTGCTTAGGCGGCGGAATCATTCAGGCATCAGGAGGCAGGGTTTCTTTAAACGATTCGCGATCCATTAGTTTGTCGTAAAGCGCCCGCAGATTCGGATAGGTGGTTTGCCAATGATTTTCCGGGAATCGGAAACACAGATACCCCAACGAGACACCCACTGCAATATCGGCCAAGGAAAACTTATTGCCATAACACCAAGGGCTCTTGCCCAGGCTACGGGACATGGACGCCAATGCGGCATCCACTTTTCTCGCCTGACGGGCGATCCAGTCATGGGACTGCATCTCGGAAGCCCGTTTACGCTCCAGCAATATGGCCACGGCCGCATCCTGACAGCCGTCGGCCAATGCCTCCCAGACTTTTACTTCCGCGCGCTCCCGACCGCTATCGGGAATCAGACGATGCATGGGACTGCGTGCGTCCAGAAATTCCACAATCACTCTGGAGTCGAACAGACAGGTGCCGTCGTCGAGCACAAGTACCGGTACCTTACCCAGGGGATTTGATTCGCCAATCGCAGTGTCGGGTGACCAGACATCTTCTTTTTTAAACGCGATGTCCATCCGCTTTTCGATCAAAGCGACCCGTACTTTGCGCACATAGGGGCTGGTGAGCGAACCGATCAATTTCATGAGTGATCCCTTTCTGATGGGCGAGCAAGTATAAAATAAAGCCATGACCCCGTTGATTGCTCTCTCGCCGCTGGATGGGCGCTATGCTGCAAAAGTAGATGGATTGCGGCCCTTTCTGTCCGAATCCGGATTCATGAAGCACCGCGTGGAGGTAGAAGTCGCGTGGCTCATAGGGCTATCCGAGCTCGGGCTGGGAGAACTTCCCGTGTTTTCGGCTCAAGCACGCGCTCGACTAAGGGCTTGGGTGACTGATTTTTCGGCAGGCGATGCCCTACGCATCAAAGACATCGAATCGGTGACCAACCACGATGTCAAGGCCGTGGAGTACTGGTTAAAGGAAAAGGCAGCTGCAGAAAAGGATCTGCCGGAGCTACATGCCGCGGCCGAGTTCATTCACTTTGCCTGCACCTCAGAGGACATCAACAACACGTCCCACGCCCTGATGCTGCGGGATGCGCGCGCCAACGTAATGCGGCCGGCGATGCAGTCCCTGATTGACCGCTTGGGCGCGATGATTGAACATACAGCAGGACTGCCGATGCTCTCGCGCACCCACGGGCAGACGGCATCTCCCACCACCTTAGGAAAAGAATTAGCCAATGTACGGCAGCGTCTGCGCATCGCCCGAGACGCATTTTTGGCGGTCGCCCCTCGCGCGAAGATGAACGGGGCGGTGGGCAACTACAACGCCCACCTTGCCGCTGGTCCCGATATCGATTGGCCCGGGTTTTCCCGACGGGTGGTGGAAGGGTTGGGGCTGGAGTTTTCGAGTCACACCATTCAGATTGAGCCCCACGACTGGATGGCCGCCTACTTTGACGCGCTGGCGCGCTTTAACACCATTCTGGTGGATCTCTCGCGCGACCTCTGGGGTTACATATCGCTCGGTTACTTTAGGCAAAGACTCAAGGAGGGCGAGGTGGGCTCTTCCACCATGCCGCATAAGGTCAACCCCATCGATTTTGAAAACGCGGAGGGCAATCTGGGCATTGCCAATGCGCTACTGCGTCACCTGAGCGACAAACTGCCGGTATCCCGCTGGCAGCGGGATTTAACAGACTCCACCGTACTGCGTAACCTGGGGGTGGCGCTCGGCCACAGCCTGTTGGCCTACGACTCGGCCCTGAAGGGCCTGGGAAAGCTCGAAATCAATCCGGCACGACTTGCCCAAGACCTGGACCAGGCCTGGGAAGTACTGGCCGAACCCATTCAGACCGTAATGCGGCGCTACGGCCTTCCACAGCCTTATGAACAGCTCAAAGCCCTGACCCGTGGCCAAGGCATGACCGAGGCCTCTATGCGCCAATTTATTGGCTCTCTGGAGCTTCCAAAAGCGGACAAAGAGCGCTTGCTGGCCCTTACGCCGGCAAGCTACATCGGGCTGGCCGAGCGGCTGGCCCGAGAAGAGCTGAAAACCAACTGATTTAGTCGGAATTAGAGACCTACCTCAAGGGCGCCTAAGGCGTGTAGACCTCGGGGCGATCGTCCCGCTTCTTTTGGGGCCTCACCAAATCTTCTCGCTTGATGCCCAGCCACATGGTGATGGGCGCCATCACTAACACCGAGGAGTAGATGCCAAAGACAATCCCAATCGTGAGCGCTAAGGCGAAATAAAAGAGCACGGGGCCACCGAAGATCAGCATGGCGAGCACCATGGTCTCGGTCGTGCCGTGGGTAATGATGGTGCGGCTCATGGTGCGGGTAATGGCGTTGTCGATGACTTCTT
>JBMSML010000139.1:0-2997 GCA_049421125.1 Burkholderiaceae bacterium | reverse complement strand
CGACTGGAGAGATAACGCTTGATGTCGAGCTCGATGCTACGGCGAAAGCCGCAGTAGTATCAGCAAATGCCGGATTACTATTTTACGATCCAATTTCTTATGCGCTCACTGCGCAGGACGGATCAAAGGTCGTAATGAAAGGTGATATCTACAATGCAACAAGCAGCCAAGAGTTCTATGCGGTAACCACGCAATACGAGGTCTATGGCCAGCTAGATAACCAATACTTTAACAACACAGATCCGGCATTTAATTCTCGGGATCCCCAGAACTTAGAGGCAACCATTGCCAGTTCGTATGATCCGATTGCCGTGATGTCGTTTTGGGGCGGAAAAAATATCGATTCCTTGGTGTACGACGCAGAATCTGGCGATGCCGCTTTTAAGTCCAGCGTTACTCTGAATTCGGTGATCTCGACCACGGGTACCGCCGACCCGCAGAATATGCAGGCCTTGAGCTTTGATGTGGATCTCACCGGGACGCGCAATTACGCCACACCGTTCTCAGTGGACCTGAGCACCCAAGACGGAAGCTCAGTAGCGCAGATCAACGCCGTCACCGTGGATAAAGAGGGGAAAATCGTCGGCTCATACGGCGATGGACGTCAATATATCTCAGGGCAGCTTGCGCTTGTGCAGTTCAACGCCGTGAATGACTTAGTGGCGGTGGGCGGTAACGTGTTTATGGCAAAGGCTCAGGAGAATCCTGGCATTGAGGGCTACATCGTTGGCAAGCCGGGCACTAAAGGCCTGGGAGAGATTCGAGCTAGTGCCGTCGAGGCGTCTAACGTGGACCTGACTAACGAGTTGGTGAAGTTGATGCAGATGCAGCGTATGTACTCTGCAAACTCGCAGTCGGTTCGCGCGTTTGACGATACTCTGAGCACGACAATTCGAATGACTGGGGGTTAATCTAGACGGTTTTTTAGGCCGTTAGGAACAGGATCATGATCGATCGGATCGCCTACACCGCGATGACGGGTGCCAAACATACCATGGGGCAGTTAGCCAATACCGCCCACAACATGGCCAATGTGCACACACCCGGCTTTCGCGAGGTCGTCACCGCATTTCGGGCTGTTCCGCTAGAAGGGGAGCAGGCCGATTCGCGCGCATTTGTGGTGGATTCGACTCCGACGGCCATGTTCAACCCCGGTCCGATCGAGTCGACCGACAATCCTTTTGATTTTGCGATTCAAGGACAAGGATTTTTTGCGGTGCGACGTGCAGACGGTAGTGAGGCCTACACGCGAAATGGCCGATTTTTCCGCGATGAAAGCGGCGTTCTTCGAATTGGACGTGATATTTCGATCATTGGCGACAGCGGCAATATCACTATTCCTGCGGGTGCCGAAGTCGAGATGAATCGAGATGGCACGATCTGGGTTCGCGAGAACGGTGAGCAGCGATTAAATCAGGTGGGTCAACTGAAGCTGGTGAATCCCAATATTCGAGATCTTGTGCGTGCCGAGGATGGGCTATTCGAGCTGCCGAAAAATCAACCAATCGCCCAACCAGACCCGTCGGTCCGCGTGATACAGGGGTCCTACGAAACCAGTAACGTGAGTACCGCCAGTGCGATGGTGCAGATGATTAACCAGCAGCGTATGTTTGAACTGAACATGCGGATGATTCAGATGTCCGAGCAGAATTCCCGTCAGGCCAATACGCTGATGACGGCATCAAACTTTTAATTTAATTTTTTAGTAAAGGAACCCCGTTCATGATGCGCTCTCTCTGGATTGCTAAAACCGGGCTCGATGTACAGCAGACCCATCTGGACACCATCTCGAACAACCTAGCGAATGGAACGACGGCTGGGTATAAGCGCGTAAAGCCGATGTTCGAGGATCTGATCTACCAGACAATTCGTCAGCCGGGAGGCCCCACCACGGGTGACGCACAGTCGCCATCCGGCCTACAGGTTGGTGCCGGTGCGCGCGTGGCGGCGACAGAGCGCGTTCACATTCAAGGTGCGTTAAACCGCACTGAGAATCCGTTGGATGTTGCGATTTACGGTAATGGCTTCCTGCAGGTTAACCTCCCCGATGGCACTGTGGCGTATACACGCGACGGCAATCTGACCCGCAGCGCTACAGGTCAGATTGTGACCCAGGCGGGGTACACCATTGCACCTGGAATTACCATTCCGGTGGAGGCCACCTCGATTGCTATTTCTGAGAGTGGTGTGGTCACATACACGACCCAGGGCCAGACAACATCTCAAAACGCCGGCGAGATACAGCTTGCCACGTTTGCAAATCCAGCTGGACTGACGTCGATTGGCGGAAATCTCTACCTTGAAACGTCTGCGTCGGGGAATCCTCAGCAGGGCGCTCCGGGTTCTAATGGGTTTGGTTCGCTGAAGCAGAATTTCATTGAGGCATCGAACGTCAATTTAGCGGAGGAGTTGGTCAGTTTGATCGTGGCTCAGCGGGCTTATGAGGTCAACACTCGGGCCATCAGCGCATCGGACGATATGTTAGGTCGTCTTTCACAGGTTTAATCAAAATGAATTTTAAGAATGTTGGAATAATCTTCTTAATGTCGCTTGCGACCGCCATGCTTATGGGTTGTGCCACAGCGGACAAAGAGCCATTAGTAAAGGGCACAACGACGATTCGCCCGCCCGCCGTGAATGCCCAGCCCGCGAATGCCGGCAGTCTTTTTCCAACATCTGCGGCGTCAGCCGCGCAGTTTCGCCCTTTATTCGAGGATCCGCGTGCGCGCAATGTGGGAGACACGTTGATCATCACGCTCAATGAGCGGACGAGTGCGAACCGGTCGAGTAATGCTTCGGCGGAGAAGACAGCCACCGCGGATGTGACGGCGGATATGTCCTCCCTGTCCAATATTTCTGGCGTGGTGAAGGGACTTCCCGGCGCGGCCATTGCACGGAATATTGCTGGCCGGGCGAAGGCCGCTGGGGACTCCGTGAATGGCCGGTCGGCCGATAGCACCTTAGAGTTCGAAGGCAAGGGGGCGTCGAGCGCGCAAA
>JBMSML010000138.1:0-3054 GCA_049421125.1 Burkholderiaceae bacterium | reverse complement strand
GCCATCCCCCGGCAATCGGGCCACATGCTCCGCACCCACCGCACCTCCCGCACCCCCCTTGTTGTCCACGACCACCGGCTGCTTGAAGGCCTCACCCAACATCTGGGCCAGCGGCCGAGCCACGATGTCAGTCGGACCGCCGGGAGGAAATGGCACCACCAATCGAAGCGGTTTCGACGGATACGTCTGGGCACTGATCGATCCACTGAACGCCCCCATGACCACCGAAACGACCGCCGCCACCATTGGCATAAAACGTGTGTTCATGCGCATGATCCGTATCCTTTTTGCGTGAATGACGGGTCCACGGTAACGCCGGTATTCAATTCTGTAAAATTATCTTTATTAATCAAAAAGATCTGATTATCTTATGAATTTATCGGCCATTGACCTGCGACTGCTGCGCAGCCTGGTGGAGCTCTCCCGAGCCCCCTCATTCGTGCGGGCGGCCGAGCGGTTGCACATCTCCCAGCCCGCCCTGTCCCAACACATGGCCGATCTCTCGGCCGCAATGGGCATTCCGCTGTTTGAAAAGGTCGGGCGGCGATCGGTACTGACGGAAGCCGGTCGGGCATTTGCCAATGCCGTCATCCAGGCCCTGGGGCAACTCGATGACACCCTCGTAGCCCACTCCTCTGCGCAAAGCAAGGTCTCCGGAACCCTTCGCATTGCGGCCACGAACACTTATTTGAATGCCCTGGCCACGCCCGTGTCCGCCCAGCTGGCCCAGGAACACCCGGGGCTTCAGTTGAATCTGCGGGAAATGCCGGCCCATGAGATCCTGCGCGCCCTGGAAGAGGGCACTGTGGATCTCGGCATCTCACCGCGTGTTGGTGTTCGACGGACCTTGCAGGCGGAACATCTTTTGTCCGAACCGTTCGGTCTGATTGCCACCACACCGGTGATTCATGCCCTGGGCAAATGCTCGCGGCTATCACAGATCGCGGGCAAACCGCTCGTGCTGCTCAATAAAGACTATCTGATGCGTCAGCAAATTGATCGCCAGGCGAAACTGGAAAACGTGCCTCTTCACCTGCGACTCGAGGTCTCGGGTGCGCAGAATGTCGTGGCGGCCCTGCCGCTTGCAGATTGGCTAGCCATTGGCAGTGCGCTCAGTATTCTGTATGCGCCTGGACTGGACTTCATACCGCTGCGCGGAAAGCATCTGTCACGCGATGCCGTGATCTATCAGCGATCACGGACCGCCCCTACCCGAGCCATGACACTCTTTAAGGAAGCGCTCCTGGCGCACACCTCAGAAGTCAAAAAACAACTCGCCCCACGGCGTTACGGCATCACCTAGGACATGCGCATAAACAAAAGGGCACCGAAGTGCCCTTTTGTTGGACTGCTCTCAACCCGCTTTAGAGCTTCACGGTCTTTTCAGCCCGCTCCAGGAAGGAGTAGTTCAGATACTGACCGATCCAACCGTCCACGTCTTTCACGTACTTCGGATCAATCTTGCCCTGCTCCGAGATCGTCTGAAGAATCAGGCGGGTGGACGGCATATCCAGACGAGGATCGGTCAGTGTGACCGAGTCCGCCGCCATGAGGGCCACCGGTTTTGCCGCCGGATCATTCATTTTCTTGGCCACGATGGTCGCCACGGCATCCTTGGGCTTGGTCTTGATGAAGTTCATACCCCGTAAGGTGGCCCGCAGGAATCGTATGATCAACTCCGGATCCTCTTTCACGACGCGAGGATGGAAGATCAACTGCAGGCTCTCGGCATTCGGAATCGGGGGGCGCTGCACGATGTAATGGACATCTTTGGCCTTCGCGATCGCCTGAGCCGATGCAGGCTCCCATGCGATAAACGCCTCCACCTCGCCACGATCCAACATCGCTGCAATGTCAGATACGCGGCCTGGAACACGTTGGAACTTGATGTTCTGTGTCTTTTCCACGTAAAAGAGCACGGCATCATGGATCGTGCCGAGTCCTGGCGTACCGACCTTCTTGCCATTTAAATCGGCATAGCTCTTGTACTGCTTGCGCCCCACGAGCGGCGCATTGCCTTTGGTGACCGACGCCACCATGGTGAACTGTCCTCCACCGGCCGCGTACTGCATGATGGGCGCAAGACCGCACATGACGGCATCGAGGTTTTTGGACAGATCCAGCAATGATGCCGGACCATTT
Source organism: Burkholderiaceae bacterium (assembly GCA_049421125.1). Lineage (GTDB taxonomy): Bacteria > Pseudomonadota > Gammaproteobacteria > Burkholderiales > Burkholderiaceae_A > Lacustribacter. The sequence goes on along the minus strand of JBMSML010000138.1, from coordinate 912 downwards.
GCATAGGTGCGTCGATCAATGGTGATGTTTTCCTGATCGTAGTACCCCTCGTGCTCGGCCACCCACACGGCCGCGTAGTCCACCTCGGCGCCGACCTGGTCGGCGAGTCGGACAACCGATTTCTTGCCCTGCTGGGCAAATGCCGCGTTTGAAAATGGAACTGCTGATGCAACTGCAACAGAAATTCCGGCCCCAATAATTTCACGTCGTTTTGAATCAGCCATACTTGTCTCCTTTTAGTAAATAGTGACTATCAAGAGCCTATTCGCCCTATTACGCCGTTTCTTTCGCCCCTTTATGCAGGTAGTGAAAGCACTGTGCGCGCAATTCTGTAAACCGCTCACTCAGGGGATCCCGTGGACGCTGTAAATCCACGGTGATATCCGCCACGATGGAGGTTGGTTTTTCGGAAAGAATCAGCACCCGGTCACCCAGGAAAACCGCTTCTTCTAGGTTGTGGGTCACAAACACGATGGTGCGGCTTAGCCGCTTCCAGACGTCTAAGACCTCTTGCTGCATACGCTCCCGCGTGGGCTGATCCAGGCTCACAAAGGGTTCGTCCATCAGAATCAGATCCGCATCCGTGGCGAATGCACGGGCAATTGCCACCCGCTGTTTCATGCCGCCCGAGATCTGATGCGGATAAAACGCCTCAAACCCCTTCAAACCCACCACGGCAATCACATCATTCACACGGCGCACCACCTCCTCTTTTGGTAGCTTTTTGATGCGCAGGCCCGTGGCAATGTTGTCCCACACGGTAAGCCATGGCAGGGTGGACGGTTCCTGAAAAACAAATGAAATACTCTGTTTTTTAGGATCAGCCGGTTGGCCATCGATTAACACCTGCCCACGCGTGGGTTTCATCAGGCCACTGAGCAGGTCCAACATGGTGGTTTTGCCGCAACCACA
>JBMSML010000137.1:0-3105 GCA_049421125.1 Burkholderiaceae bacterium | reverse complement strand
CAAAAGGATTACGCCACCAATATCCTGACGTTTGATTACCGTGGACTGCCTCACGTGCAGGCCGATCTGGTGATCTGTCACCCGGTCGTGGTGCGCGAAGCCAACGCAGCCGGCAAACCCTTGGATCATCATTACGCCCATCTGATTTTGCATGGTGTGCTTCACGCCTGCGGAATGGATCATCAGTCCGATCGCGACGCGCAACGCATGGAAGCCCTTGAAATCACGCTGTTGCAACGATTCCGAATTCCCAACCCCTATACACCTGTGGCAAGATAAGGGCTTCGCAACTCGACCCCCGCTGCATGAGCGACCCACTCCCCGGAAACGGGACCCCCGGTCTTAAAGCACACCTGGACCGCCTGATCGCCCGTCTCTTTCGGCGAACCGATGACAAAGAAGACCTGATCGAGCAGCTGCGCGAAGCGCAGGAGCACTCCGTGATTGACGCGGATGCGGTCTCCATGATGGAAGGCGTCATGCAGGTGGCCGATCTGCAGGTCCGTGATCTGATGATTCCGCGCTCGCAGATGGACGTCATCGATATTGATGATCCTCTGGAAAACATCCTGGAGGTTGTCGTTAAAACTGCCCACTCTCGTTTTCCGGTAATGGAAGGCAAACGGGACAATATCATCGGCATTCTTCTGGCCAAGGATCTCCTGAAGTGCCTCGCCGAACACGATGATGACCTGCGTGGAATGCTTCGCCCCGCAGTGTTCGTTCCGGAGTCCAAGCGGCTTAACGTGATGCTGCGCGACTTTCGTGTGAATCGCAATCACATTGCCATCGTCGTGGATGAATACGGCGGCGTGGCCGGCATGATCACCATTGAAGATGTGCTCGAACAAATCGTGGGCGACATTGAGGACGAACACGATATTGAGGAAGACGATGACAACATCGTGCCCATGCCCCGCCAACCGGGGCGGTTCCGGGTGCGCGCACTCACCACACTGGAACAGTTCAACGCGAGTTTTTCCTCTGACTTGACCGATGAACAGGTCGATACCATCGGGGGCTACGTCACCGATGCCTTTGGCCGCGTGCCCCACCGCGGAGAGCGGATCGAACTGCACGGGTTCCGGTTTGAAGTCCAACGCGCCGATGCGCGTCAGGTACACGTGCTGATTGCCGAGCGCCTGCCGTCGGACACCGTGCCCCCCGCGTCGTAAGCACGCTCATGGTTCGGTGGACGGCGGTTCTCGCGTGGGTGGCGTACACCGCCGGCCTGCACTGGATCTACATCAGCCTGCACGTCTACGGGCAGATGCCCGCCTGGTTGGCCATCCTGGCCACGGGGATGCTCTCGGCCTATGTTGCCCTCTATGCCGTCGGTGGGGCACTCGGTTGCCAATGGCTGCGACTGCGCGGGCGCGATCGCCTGACGCCCTTCGTCGTGGCGGCCGTGATCACCCTTGTGGAATGGTTACGCGGGCATCTGTTCACCGGGTTTCCGTGGTTGGCCATCGGCTACCTGATGGTCGATACCCCGATGGCCGGCTTTGCGCCATTGCTCGGTGTTTATGGGGTGGGTTTTGTGAGCGTCGTGGCGCTTGGCTTGCTGATCCAGGCCGTCCGACATCGCGCATGGGGCGCATTCGGCGGTGCCGTGGGCATCGTGATTACGGGCCTCGTGCTGTCGACCATCGCCTTCACCGAACCCAGCGGTCGGCCCTTGCGGGTAGCGCTCGTACAGGGTGCCATTCCTCAGTCCATGAAGTTTGATCCCACCCGCGAAGCACAATCGATCGCCACACAATTGGAATTGGCGCGGGCGGCTACCACACCGGGCGCCGCACACCTGATTGTGTTTCCCGAAACGGCGTTAGTGCGCCCCTGGGACATGGCCACCATCGACACCCGCGAGGCCTTACACCGGTTGGCCACCCAGGCCAATGCCACTGTGATGCTGGGACTGCCACTATCGGATGCCGACGGCTATCGCAACAGCCTCATCGCGATGAACGCCCACACGCCCAGCGGGGAGTTCGCCGCACGCTATGACAAACACCATTTGGTGCCCTTTGGTGAATTCATTCCGTTCGGGTTTCGCTGGTTTGTCAATGCGATGAACATGCCACTGGGGGACTTTCAACGCGGCGCAGCCACCCAGTCACCGATCGCTGTACGCGATCAAACCATTGGTGTGAACATCTGCTTTGAAGATCTCTTTGGCGAGGAGATCATTCGGCCTCTTCACCCCTCGCGATCGCCGTCCGAACAGCCCAGTATTCTGCTAAACATCAGCAACCTCGCCTGGTTCGGAGACACCATCGCCTTATCGCAGCACCTGACCATTGCACGCATGCGTTCAATGGAAACGGGTCGGCCGAGCATTCGTGCCACGAACACCGGTGCTACAGTCGCCATCGACCATCACGGTGCGGTGATCGATCGACTGCCTTACGGGCAGGCAGGACTCCTGCTGTCGCAGGTGCAAGGCATGAGGGGTGCAACACCCTATAACCGCTATGGCAACTGGCCAGTGCTCATCGTGTCGATCGCGTTGTTATGCATGGCTGTGATTCGACGTCAGCGCAGCGCCACCTGAGCCGTCGGAGCCGCCTGAGCGCAACCCCGTCAGATAGAATGACGGCCATGCCAAGCTTTCAGAAAATCATTCTCACCCTGCAGGACTACTGGGATGCGCAGGGATGCGCGCTGCTCCAGCCCATCGACCTGGAGGTGGGTGCCGGTACTTCGCATACCGCCACATTTCTGCGCGCACTTGGCCCCGAGCCCTGGCGCGCGGCCTATGTGCAGCCCTCGCGTCGCCCCAAAGATGGCCGCTACGGCAACAATCCCAACCGACTGCAGCACTACTACCAATACCAAGTGGTGCTCAAGCCCTCGCCGGAAAACATTCTGGATCTCTACCTGGGGTCACTGAAAGCACTGGGCATCGATCCTCTGGTTAATGACATTCGTTTTGTGGAAGACGACTGGGAGAATCCGACTTTGGGCGCCTGGGGACTCGGATGGGAAGTCTGGCTAAACGGCATGGAGGTCACACAGTTCACCTACTTTCAACAAGTCGGCGGCATCGACTGCGCCCCCATTACCGGAGAGATCACCTACGGCATTGAGCGCCTGGCCATGTAT
>JBMSML010000136.1:0-3192 GCA_049421125.1 Burkholderiaceae bacterium | reverse complement strand
TCCCAGAACCTGTTTATTTCACCCTCGGCCATCGCACAGCAGGCCGCATTGGCCGCCTTTGAACCGGAATCTCTGGCGACCGCGCAGGGATATCGCGAACGGTTTCGCGAGCAGGGCGATTACCTGTTGGGCGAGCTCACACGGCTGGGATTTTCCTTTCCCGCCATGCCCGATGGAGCGTTTTACGGCTATGCCGATGTCTGTGCACTGACCGATGACAGTTATGGGTTCTGCCTGCGGCTTTGTGATGAGGCGGGCGTACTGATGACGCCCGGCCGTGATTTTGGACAGGTGGCCCCGGAGCGTTACGTTCGTGTGTCTTACACTAAGCCCTTGAGTGCGCTCGCCGAGGGCGTGCGTCGAATTGAACAGTTTTTAAAATCGTAATCAGGAGTGTCGCCGATGTCGGAAGTTCATGCCTTGTACCAGCCCTTTTCCTTAAACGGAATTACATTCGCTAATCGCATGGTCATGGCGCCGCTGACACGCAGTCGCGCAAATGCCCAACTCGAGCCCACCGACATAATGGCGACCTACTATGAGCAGCGGGCCAGTGCCGGGCTGATCATCACCGAGGCCACACAGGTGTGCCAACAGGGCCAGGGGTACATTGGTACGCCGGGCATCTACACCGATGCCCAAACGGCGGGATGGAAAACGATTGTCGATCGCGTGCATGCGAAAGGCGGGAAGATCTGCCTTCAACTCTGGCACGTTGGCCGTATTTCACACACCTTTTTCCAGCCGGGGCAGGCCGCACCGGTCGCACCATCGGCCATTCGGGCGCAGGCGAAGGTATTCATTCCTTCCGGATTTGATGATGTATCCATGCCACGTGCGCTGGAGGTATCCGAGATTGCCGAGCTGGTGGGCACCTATCGGCAGGCGGCCGAACGGGCTAAGGCGGCGGGGTTTGACATGGTGGAGGTCCATGGCGCCAACGGTTACCTGCTGGATCAGTTTTTGCGCGATAAGACAAACCATCGCACGGACGCGTATGGGGGCAGCGTGGAGAATCGTGCACGCTTTTTGCTGGAGGTGGTGGATGCCGTATGCCAGGTGTTTCCGGCGTCTCGGGTGGGGTCGCGCATTTCACCGGCCTCCACGTTTAATGACATTGATGATCAACACCCTCAGACGGTGTTCATGCACGTGGCCAAGGAGTTGGGGCGCCGTGGTCTGGGCTATCTGCATGTGATTGAGGGGCAGACCGGTGGCGCCCGGGATGCGCGGCCCGATGTGGATTTCCAGGCCATTGAGGCCGCCTTCAAGTCGGCGGGCGGGCACTGCGTGATGGGCAATAACGGCTACTCGAAAGCCATGGCCGAGGCCGCGGTGGCCTCCGGAAAAACCGATCTGGTGGCCTTTGGCGTGCCCTTTATTGCCAATCCGGATCTGGTCTATCGTTTCCAGAACAACACGGCGCTCAACACGGCCGACCCCAATACCTTTTACGCCGGTGGCGAGAAGGGCTACATCGATTACCCGTTTTACTCGGGATAAGGGCGGCGGGGGGGCGTGATGCCGCCCGCACGGTGATCCGCAGTGACGATTTTACTTTTGGCCGATTTCAAAGTTGGCCATTTTCTCCAGTGCACGCACCATCGCCGAGTGATCCCAGGCTTTGCCGCCGTGGGCGGCGCAGGCATTAAAGAGCTCCTGGGCGGTGGCCGTGTTGGGCAGCGATACGCCCATGGCCCGTGCGCTTTGCAGGGCCAGGTTTAAATCCTTTTGGTGCAGTTCTATGCGAAAGCCAGGGTTAAATGTCCGATTGATCATGCGTTCGCCATGGACTTCCAGAATGCGTGAGGCGGCGAATCCGCCCATCAGCGCCTGCCGCACCTTCGCGGGATCCGCCCCCGCTTTGGCCGCAAATAACAGCGCCTCGGAGACCGCCTCGATGTTCAAGGCAACGATGATCTGGTTGGCGACTTTGGCCGTCTGACCATCGCCATTGCCACCGACGAGCGTGATGTTCTTGCCCATGAGTTCAAACAGGGGCTTCACGCGGTTAAAGGTGGCCTCGCTTCCGCCCACCATGATGGTGAGCGCGGCATTCTTGGCCCCCACTTCGCCACCCGATACGGGGGCATCCAGGTACTCGGCACCAAGCGCATTGATCTTTTGAGCGAACTCTTTGGTGGTGATTGGGGAGATGGAACTCATGTCGACCACCACTTTGCCTTTCGAAATCCCCTTGGCAATTCCATGATCACTAAAGAGCACTTTTTCCACGTCGGGCGTATCGGGCACCATGGTGATGATGATGTCGGCTTTCTCGGCGACCTCTTGCGGGGTCTTGCAGATGACGGCTTTGGTCTGGGCGATGCTGTCGGGCACCTTGCTGCGGGTGCTGACAAAGACCTGGTGTCCGCCAGTGATGAGGTGACCGCACATGGGGGCACCCATGATGCCCAGGCCAACGAAACCGACATTGAGGGATTGCGACATGATGTTTTCCTTATGGTGGTGATACGAACGTCTGGGCGTAGGGGCGCCGGGGATTCAGCGGGCCAGCGAACGCCACCCTAATCCGGCTTCCGTGGTGGTGGCCGGCTTGTATTCGCAGCCAATCCATCCCGTGTATCCGATTTTATCGATGAACTGAAACAGGAAGGCGTAATTGATTTCGCCGGTGCCGGGCTCATTGCGTCCGGGGTTGTCGGCCAGTTGAAGATGGGCGATGCGCGGCAGATGACGCTGCATGCTGGCCGCGAGCTCTCCCTCCATGCGTTGCATGTGATAGATGTCGTACTGCAGGAACAGGTTGTCCGCGCCGACCTCGTCCATGATGGCGAGTGCCTGCGACGTGCCGCTGAGGTAAAAGCCGGGGATATCAAAGGTGTTGATCGGTTCGATGAGCAGCTTGAGCCCCGCTTTCTTCAGCTCAGTGGCCGCAAAGCGCAGATTCTCGACGAATGTCTTGCGCAACACCTCGGCAGAGACACCCGAGGGCGTCTTGCCGGCCAGGCAGTTGAGCTGACCCACACCAAGAGCCGTCGCGTAGCGGATCGCCTTGGTCACCCCTTCACGGAATTCCTGCACCCGGTCTGGATGACAGGCGATGCCCCGTTCACCCGCATCCCAGTCTCCGGCGGGCAGGTTATGCAACACCAGAGTGAGCTGGTGGCGGGTTAAACGATCACGGATCTCCTGGGCATCGAAGGCGTAGGGGAACAGGAACTCCACGGC
>JBMSML010000135.1:0-3197 GCA_049421125.1 Burkholderiaceae bacterium | reverse complement strand
CGGAACATCGACAAATCCAGGCAGGCTCAGCAAGCCACCTGGCCCAACTGCAGATCGGTCAGACCAATGATGGGGCTTTTGAGCGTGTGGGCAAGATCGTAATCGGACCAGGGATAGGCCAAAAAACGCAGCAAGGCCATCAGATCCAGCACTTCCGGTGCCGACAACAATCCGCCGGTACGGTCGCTGACAAAGGGGATGCCCGCTTGGGTCAGCGCCGTTTCATACGATTGCATGTGGGTACGGGTGCGCACCAGAATGCGCATATCGGACCAGGCCAGTTCGCGGTGCTCGGCACGCAGGGCATGCAGGGCATCGGTGAGCTGTGCGCCCTCGGTTTCACGATCGGCGGCCAGTGGCAGTCGCACCACCCGGCCCCCATGATCATCGGCCAGCGTGGCATGGGCCACAAACCGATGACCTCCGGCCAGGGTCGGCATCAACTGATTTAAAAACGTCACGATCGGTTCACCGCATCGACGCGTGGTGTTGGCCTGTTGCCGAACGGCGCCGTAGTGACGCACCAACCACTGCGATGCCACTTGAAACACCTGGGGATCGGCGCGACGAAATCGATAAATGGATTGTTTAGGATCGCCCACGATGAATACCTTGGGAGCACTGGCCTTTAGGCCGGCATCGTCTTGGCCATACTGTGCCAGCCACTCACGCAACATCATCCACTGCACGGGATTGGTGTCTTGAAATTCATCGACCAGCACATGGGACGTCTGCGTGTCGAGTCGGGCATGAAAGGCGGGCGCGCACTCGCCCCCTAAAAGATCCCAGGCTTTGAGTTCCAGGCCCGCAAAATCCGTTTCATGCCGACGGGTCATGATCGTGTCAAAGCAACGGGCCAAGGCATCGCTGCATAACCACAGGGCCTGGGTGCGCACCTGTGCGCGCCGCTGATCGCAGGCCTCCAGCAACGCCATGAACTCGTGGCCCAGGGTCAGCACATCCTGGGTGTGGGCCTCGGCCTGATCGCCCCATACCGGAATGTCTTTGGTCTTACGCACAAATCTGTCATTGCCGCCTTTTAACTGAAGACGTTGCGGCGCTCCGGTTCTCCATTGATCGTCGCCCTTCAGCACCGTCAAAAACACCTTGCACAACCCATCACAGTCGCTCGCGTCCCAGCGGGCGAGCAAGGCCTGAAACTCTTCGCGCTTATCCACCTGGGCGTAGGCCTGCGCCAGACCTTGGGCGCGCGCCGCGTGCGCGGCGTAAAACTGCGCCACCGCCTGCGCATTCTGTTGCTCCACCTGATCAAAGGCCTGACGGACCTGCTCGGCCGATGCGCGGCCATGGGCAATGCTGGCCGCAAATGCGCGCCACTCCACCCGCGCCAACACCCAATCCTCCATGGCCTTGCGCACATTGAAGCTGCCCATGCGCGCGACCAGTTCCTGGTACGGAACCCGATCCACCTCATTGGCGTAAAACACCTGCCAGGCTTGACGCATCAGATCCCAGGAACGCTGCGATAAGGCCATCGTGGCCCAGCCCGCAACCTTAATCGGCGCCATGGCCGCCAAGCGGATGTACCAGCTATGAAAGGTGGAAATCGTGGGCGGGTGCGGATCCATCAGGAATCGATGCAGTGCATCGGGTGCACGCGCCATCGCCCGCTGCAGACCTTCCCCGTGCATCCCCCATTGCGTGAACTTCTGCCGCAGGTCTTGTTCACTTAAGGTGGCCATCTCCCGCAGATGATCAATCACACGGATGCGCATCTCGGCTGCAGCCTTATTGGTAAAGGTTAAAGCCAGAATTGATTTCGGGGCGACCCCTTCGACCAACGCACGCGCGATGCGCGAGGACAGCAACCAGGTCTTGCCACTGCCCGCGCATGCCTCGACCACCACACTGCGTGAGGTGTCTAAGGCCACTGCGTTCTCCAAGGACGATTCACCGGCCATGGGGCACCTCGTCACGCCGACACACCCCACGCACACTGCAGTGATCGCAGATCTCCGGCGCCTTGCGCACGCCGGCCGGATCCATCGGTGCGCCCTGCGCTAACGCGGCATAGCGTTCGCTTAACTGCGCCACGGTGTTTTCCACCAACTCCGAAATCGGTTGGGATGGAAACCCCACCTCTTTCACCGTTTCGCGCCGCAGACTCACATAGCGCACATCGCCAATCCGGGGGTGCTCCGCATCGGCGGCCAGTAACCATGCATAAAGTGGCAACTGAACATCACTGCCCTCGGGGCCCACACGCTTTTGCAATACGGCCGGATCGGTGGTTTTGAAATCAATTAAGAGATCGCCGCCCTCGGGGCCATGCCCGCGCTCCCAACGATCAATCCGACCACGCAGCTCGACGCCAATCGATTCCAGTAGTCGCACCACCGAATGCTCGGTGATGGCCGCCGGACGCGTGGCCAACCACTTCGCCAACTCCGGCACCAGGGCCAAGGCATCGGCGCGCAAGGCATTGCGGACTTCCTGCGGCATCGGCAACGATGGCGCATCCGCACCGTTGGCCGCAAAGAATGGCGTGGCCAGGGTTCGATCAATCTCTTGCGCCAGCCACTGGGCACACTGCGCTTCGGACACAAAGGGCTGGCGCGCCCCCTTAACGACCAGGTGCATCACGCTGCCCAGATCGGACGGTTCGGTGTGCTCGGTGAGATCGTCCACCGTCGTAAGTCCCATCGCCTGTTGCAACACGAACTGATAGGGGCAGTTCGCCAGGCTTTGCATCTGCGACACCGTGAGCGATCTGGGCAAGGCATAGGGCCAGGCCGAGAGCCCATTCGGTGCATCGATGGGGGGCCGATCGGCCCGCGCCCCCGGCAGGTTCATCTGAAGGGGCATCGGGGTGATCGCACGGGTGGCATCGATCGGTGTGTCCTGCGCGAGCACCTCGACCCAATTGGAAAACTCCACTTCACTGTCCGGCTTCTCACTGCAGGCCAGTATCGCCATGGGCACCGGCGCCGCCCATAAGGCGGCAAACTGCGCAAAGCGCTCCTGTTCCACTTGCAACGGCGGATTCTGCAACCCCATCTCGGCATAGCGTTGTGGTTCAAAAAACTGGGGCACCGTCTGCTGCGGCAGACGTGTGGTGTCCGCGCCCACGATCAAGACGGCCTTCGGGCATTGCCACGTGAGTGACGATAGAGACACCACGCGAATCTGGGCTTGCGGCACCGGCTCCACAAAACGGGCGCGATTCAATTCTTCGG
>JBMSML010000134.1:0-3232 GCA_049421125.1 Burkholderiaceae bacterium | reverse complement strand
TGTAAGCTTGAATGGCCAAGACCTGCCGCTTCACACGCTCGATACGTCCGAGTCGCATTTGCGCATTGTGGAGGCGCCCCCGGCGGGCGTGCTTCGAATCGAGACATCGTTAAATCCAGCCGCTAACTCTGCCCTGATGGGACTCTATGCATCGCGTGGAGGGCTGTTTACTCAGTGCGAATCCGAGGGGTTTCGGCGCATTACCTATTTCCTGGACCGTCCCGATGTAATGGCCACATACGATGTGGTCATGCGGGGCCCAAGGGATCAATTTCCCGTGATGCTTTCAAACGGAAACTTGATCTCGGAAAAGGATTTGGAGGATGGACTGCATGAAGTCCACTGGCAAGACCCATTCCCCAAACCGAGTTACCTGTTTGCGCTCGTGGCGGCCGATCTTGATCGAATAGAAGAAACAATCGTTACCGCGAGCGGGAAAAAAGCGCTACTACAGGTTTACACGCGCCCGAGGGATCTTCATCAAGCGGAGTTCGCCATGGACTCTCTGCGGCGCGCTATTTTCTGGGACGAGCAGCGTTTTGGTTTAGAACTTGACCTTGAGCGTTTCATGATTGTAGCGGTGCCAGACTTTAACTCTGGCGCCATGGAAAACAAAGGGTTAAACCTATTTAACACCAAATATATTTTGGCCGATCCTTTGACGGCGACCGATGGTGACTTTGATGGCATTGAATCCGTCGTGGCCCATGAGTACTTTCATAACTGGACCGGCAATCGCGTGACCTGTCGCGACTGGTTTCAGTTGACCCTAAAGGAAGGGCTCACCGTGTTTCGGGATGCCGAATTTTCCAGTGATATGTCGGCGCAGGGTCTAGCGCCGGCAGCGGCTGCGAGCGCCCGTGCCGTGCATCGAATTGAGAGCGTACGCGTGCTTCGCGCATCGCAGTTTCCCGAGGATTGCGGACCGATGGCCCACTCCATTCGGCCAGATCACTACCAGGAGATTCGTAATTTCTATACGGCGACCGTTTACGAAAAAGGCGCGGAAGTCATTGGAATGCTGCAGACGATCCTGGGTCGGGCAGGCTTTCGCAAAGGAATGGATCTTTATTTTGCCCGCCATGATGGACAGGCGGTGACCTGCGAAGATTTTGTTGCCGCGATGTTTGATGCGAATGTTGTCACCCCTGAAGCGATGGAGGCGGACGCGAGACCCAGTGCAGAGCGATTTATGCGCTGGTATGACACGCCCGGCACGCCGAGCGTGTTCGTGTCCGATGCCTTTGATCCTGAGCGTGGCGAGTACACCCTGAGTTTTTCTCAGCGTATTCCCACGATAAGCCCCGCCCAGGCGCCCTTGATGATTCCGATTGCAATGGGATTGCTCGATTCCGAAGGGGGGGCGTTTGATCCAACGGATCTTACCGTGCAAGGAGATGGGCACTGGAAAGATGGGGTGTTTGTGTTGACTGGAGAAAGCGCGCAATGCCGCATTTCCTGCGGCAGGCCGCTTATTCCGTCTCTGCTTCGCGGATTTTCGGCGCCAGTTGCGCTGGAGTATCCGTATACCTCCGATCAACTCCTTCACCTGTTGGCTTACGATCAAGACGCCTTTAATCGCTGGGAGGCCGGGCAGCGCCTGATGTGCGGAATCCTTGAGCAGGCCATTGAGGATGTTGAGGGGCCGGTAACAGGGTGGGATGCCTTGGCAGAGCAACTTCACAGGGCACTCGCGGACCCATCTCTCAGTGATCGTTACAAGGCGCTACTGATAGAGATTCCGTCGGAAAAATACATGGCGAGCCAGCTCGCGGTGGTGGATCCTGGGCGCCTTCGGCAGGTCTGGCGCGATCTGCGCCAGGCCTTAGCCGGGCGGCTAAGTGAAGTGCTGCGCACGATCGATGAGCGGTGCACACGAGTGTTAAGCACGGGGTATCAGCGTGATGTGGAGAGTGTGGGTCGGCGCGCCTTGCACAAGACTGTGCAGGCCTGGCGGCGGGCCACAGAGGCCATCTCGGGGGAGGAGCTTTTGGATCGGTATGGACGGGTCACCAATATGACCGATCGGCTCGCCTTGCTTGAAATGCTGGTCGATCACGGCGGCCCGGAGTCGGAGCGGGCATTGCAAGCCTATTACGAACAGTTTTCGGACCACGACCTTGCACTTGATAAGTGGTTCTCCATTCAGGCTCAGACCGCGCACTCCACGGCCTATGAGCGTGTGCAGGCGTTGATGAAGCACCCCGCCTTTGATCCGGCTAATCCGAACCGGGTTCGGGCCCTGCTCGGGGCATTCTTTCACAACAATCTTGCCGGTTTTCATCGACTTGATGGGCAGGGCTACGAATTGTGGGGTACGGTGCTCCTGCATCTAGACTCGAAGAATTCCCAGATTTCGTCGCGCTTGGCGCGGGCCATGGACATTGGTCCGCGATTGGAGTCCGTGCGCCGCGAGCATTATGGTCGAGTGCTTGCGCAGTTGAATCAGCGGAATTTATCGACAGACCTGCGAGAGGTGATTGATGGTCAGGTGGTCGCCATGCGAGCGAAGGCGGGCTGATCATGCGGAGGCTTGTCGGCCTAGTGGTGTGTTTCTGGGCGTTTGAGGCGGTTGCCACGGCGCCTACTCGGGACGATGAGATCACGACCTGCACCGTTTCGGAGGTGCCGACCTGGCCCGATGGCGTGGACGCGCCAATTTCCGGCACGCGACTGCAGTTCGCGTATCGCCATGAGGGTGCGCCTCGCTGGATGAGTGCGGAGCAGGTACTCTCTAAAATTCAGCGCGCAACTCAGGCCTGGTCATCATGTGGGTTAGACATTGGTGTGGTTGAGGCAAAAAGGGGATCCTCCTGGGCACGCGCTTCAACCATCCTGATCCAATGGGACAGCGCGCATAGTTTTGGTCATTTCGGGGTGGCCGATCGCGCCAACCATCGCTTAACGCTTGGACCGTCGGCGTTCGAGTTGCTGAAGGCAAAGGCACCCGAGGCGATGGACTATTCTTTGCAGCTGGTGATTTCCCATGAAATGGGGCATTTCCTGGGACTACAGCGCCATTCTCGGCGTTGCGCGGATGTCATGTCTTATTATTCGGATGCGGTCGGCGCGGAGTGTGTTTCGGCAGTCCCGAACTGGAAGTCAAGGTATCGAACTTGCATTGGAACACGAACCTGATCTGATTACTATGGATAATATTTTACCAGATATGATCGGAATTGACATCGTGAAAGAGTTGCGTGCAGAAGGCGTTTCCTCCAAAATTATCATG
>JBMSML010000133.1:0-3279 GCA_049421125.1 Burkholderiaceae bacterium | reverse complement strand
TTGGCCGGTGTCTGGGGCCTATCCAAACTCATTGCGCTCTATGACGACAACGGCATTTCGATTGACGGCCAGGTCGACTCCTGGTTTCGGGATGACACCCGCAAACGCTTCGAGGCCTATGGATGGAATGTGATCGGACCAGTCGATGGCCATGACGCACGGGCCGTCAGCAAGGCATTGTCCCAGGCACGGGCTTGGGCAGCCCACGGAAATACGGGCCGTTTCGCGCCCACCATGATCATCTGCAAGACACAAATTGGTAAAGGCTCGCCGAATCGTGTGGGCACGGCAAAAGCCCACGGAGAGGCCTTGGGAAATGACGAAATCGCACTCACGCGTTCGGCCATTGCCTGGCCGCATGCGCCGTTCGATATTCCCGGTGCGGTGCGCGACGCGTGGAGCGCCAAGGCGATCGGTGCGCAGCGTCAGGGTGAGTGGAACGGCGCGTTGGCGGCCTATGCGCAGGCGTATCCGTCCGAGGCCGCAGAATTTAAACGGCGCATGCGGGGCGATCTGCCAAAGGATTTTGTAAAGAAAACCCAGGAGATGATGGCGCGGTTGGTGGCCGAGAGCCCCACGGTGGCCAGTCGCAAGGCCTCCCAAATGGTGCTCGATGACATGGGCCCGCGGACGCCGGGCATGCTGGGGGGATCGGCGGATCTGACCGGATCGAATCTCACCAATTGGAAGGGAGTCGCCGCGCTGCGTGTGAATGCCGCAGGCGAACTCACGCCGGGCCATCACATCAATTACGGAGTCCGCGAGTTCGGAATGGCCGCGATCATGAATGGCATCGCCTTGCATGGCGGTTTCATTCCCTATGGCGGTACCTTCTTGACCTTCTCGGATTACAGCCGCAACGCGATTCGCATGGCCGCCCTGATGAAGATTCGGGTGATCCATGTGTTCACGCACGACTCCATTGGACTCGGCGAGGATGGCCCCACCCATCAGCCGGTGGAACATCCCGCTGCGCTGCGACTGATTCCGAATCTGCACGTTTGGCGTCCGGCCGATGCGGTGGAGACCGCGGTGGCGTGGAAGTCCGCCATGATGCGCCGGGATGGCCCCACCGCACTGCTGCTCTCGCGTCAGAATCTTCCTCCGCAGATCTGCGATGTCGCGATGACCGACCGCATTGAAAAAGGGGGCTATGTGTTAGCCGGCGATGCCCGTCCCCAGGTCGTGCTAATGGCCACCGGCTCCGAAGTGGCGATTGCCATGCAGGCGGCCGGCCGCCTGCGCGACCAAAAGATCCGTGTGCGCGTGGTGTCGATGCCTTCGACCACCGTGTTTGATCAACAGTCGGTGGACTACAAGACGTCGGTGCTGCCCGATGGCGTTCCCCGCGTGGCGGTGGAAGCGGGAGTGACGGATTTCTGGTGGAAATACCAACCCGATGCCGTGCTTGGCCTGGATCGTTACGGTGAGAGTGCACCGGCCGGGGAGTTATTCAAGCTATTTGGAATCACCGCCGATGAACTCGTGGCCACGGCTAAGGCGCTGGTCTAACGCACAACAGAAATTTTATTTTTTTGAAAGAGGAGAGGATTGGACATGACGATCAAGGTCGCGATTAACGGGTATGGACGTATTGGCCGCAATGTGCTGCGCGCGCACTACGAGGGTGGCAAGAAACACGATATTCAAATCGTCGCCATCAATGACCTGGGTGATCCGAACACCAACGCTCACCTGACCCGTTACGACACGGCCCATGGCAAATTCCCGGGCACGGTCCTGGTGGACGGTGATTCCATGGTGGTCAATGGCGACCGTATTCGCGTGCTGGCCAATCGCAATCCTGCAGAACTCCCCTGGGGTGAGCTCGGTGTGGATGTGGTGATGGAGTGCACAGGATTCTTTACCAGCAAAGAAAAAGCATCGGCCCATCTGAAGGGCGGTGCCAAGAAGGTGATCATCTCGGCACCCGGCGGCAAGGATGTGGATGCGACCGTGGTCTACGGTGTGAATCAGGGCGTACTGAAGGCCGCGCACACCGTGATCTCGAATGCATCGTGCACCACCAACTGCCTGGCCCCGGTCGCAAAAATCCTGCACCAGAACCTGGGCATTGAAAGCGGATTGATGACCACGATCCATGCCTACACGAACGATCAGGTGCTCACCGACGTCTATCACGAAGATCTGCGTCGCGCGCGCTCGGCCACCATGTCCATGATCCCGACCAAAACCGGTGCCGCGGCGGCAGTGGGGTTGGTGCTACCCGATCTCAACGGCAAACTGGATGGCTTTGCCATGCGCGTGCCCACCATCAACGTGTCGGTGGTGGACTTAAGCTTTGTGTCGAAAAAGGCCACCACGGTGGCCGATGTGAACGCCATGATGAAGGCGGCCAGTGAGGGCGAGCTCAAGGGCGTGCTGGGCTATAACACCGACCCGCTGGTCTCGATCGATTTCAATCATGATCCACGTTCCTCCATTTTTGATTCCACACAGACCCGCGTCTCGCCCGATGGCAAGCTGGTCAAGATCCTGTCCTGGTATGACAACGAATGGGGATTTTCCAATCGGATGTTGGACACCACCGTGGCCCTGATGGCGGCGAAATAGCCGGGCCACTCCTTTTGAAAGCGATCCTTCCATGAACAATCCGCGTGCCACGAAAATCGTGGCCACCCTGGGGCCGGCGACATCATCGGCCGAGATGATCGAAAAACTCATTGCAGCCGGGGTGAACGTGGTGAGGATGAATTTCTCGCACGGCAGTGCCCAGGACCACAAGGATCGCGCCGGGCTGGTGCGCGCCGCCGCCGACAAGCTGGGCAAAGACGTGGGGATCTTGGTGGATCTACAGGGCCCCAAGATTCGCGTGGGCAAGTTCGCCAACGGCAAGGTGCAGCTCGCGGTGGGGGCGACATTCACCTTCGATATTGACTGTGCGCTTGGCGATGCGCAACGCGTGGGCCTGGATTACAAGGAACTGGTCAACGATGTCGCGGCGGGCGACACCCTGTTGCTCAATGACGGTCAGATGTCAATGAAGGTGGATCGTGTCACGAAGACCACCATCGTGTGCACCGTGCTCGAAGGGGGAGTGCTCTCCGATCGCAAAGGCATCAATCGACAGGGCGGTGGGCTGTCGGCACCGGCGCTCACGGACAAAGATATTGCGGACATCCGTGTAGCCGCCGAGATGGATGCGGATTTTCTCGCGGTGTCCTTTCCCAAAGACGGCAACGACATGCAGTTGGCCAAACGCCTGATGCAGGCCGCCGGCGGCCGCCTGCCGCCCGGCGCCGGCGTCTACGTCGGCAT
>JBMSML010000132.1:0-3334 GCA_049421125.1 Burkholderiaceae bacterium | reverse complement strand
CGTTCCACCACATAGTGCCGATCGGCCAGTGGCGCAGCAAAGCGGAAATTCTGTTCCACCAGCACGATCGTGAATCCGCGTTCACGCAGTGCCGTCACAATCTGGCCCAAACGCTGCACGATCACCGGGGCCAAGCCTTCGGTGATCTCATCAAGCAGCAGAATCTTTGCGCCCGTGCGCAGAATTCGGGCAATCGCCAACATCTGCTGCTCGCCACCGGAGAGTCGGCCACCGGGGCTGTTACGGCGTTCTTTCAGATTGGGAAACATCTCGTAGATCTCATCCACGCTCATGCCGCCTTCAGCCACCACCGGCGGCAACATCAGGTTTTGTTCACAGGTCAGACTCGTAAAAATGCCCCGCTCTTCGGGGCAATAGCCAATCCCCAAGCGGGCAATCGTGTGCGGCTGCATGTCAATGGTGTCCACCCCGTTGACCTTGATCGTGCCCATGCGCTTGCCCACCAGACCGCAGATGGCGCGCAGGGTCGAGGTGCGGCCGGCGCCGTTTCGGCCCAGGAGTGTGACCACTTCGCCGTGATCGACTTCCAGGCTCATGCCATGCAGCACATGGGACTCACCATACCAGGCGTGCAAACCGAAGATATGAAGTGCGTCCATGATCAGTGCCCCGCCGGAGACGCGAGTTCGGTGTGGGCCGAGCCCATATAGGCTTCCATCACCTGAGGGTTACTGGAGACTTCCGCATAGGTGCCACTGGCAATCACCGCGCCACGCTGCAGCACCGTGATGGTGTCGGCAATCGAGGACACCACTTTCATATTGTGTTCGACCATTAAGACCGTGCGGCCGGCCGATACTTTTTTAATCAATTGGGTGACCCGGTCCACGTCTTCGTGGCCCATGCCCTGGGTGGGTTCGTCCAAGAGCATGAGTTCCGGGTTCATGCCCAGGGTGGTGGCAATTTCCAACGCGCGCTTGCGGCCATAGGGCAGGTTCACGGCGGTCTTATGGGCGTATTCCGCCAACCCCACCTGCTCCAGGTAGCCCATGGCCTCATCGTTGAGGGACTCCAATGTTCTTTCACTTTTCCAGAACTGCATGGAGATGCCCAGGCGACGCTGCAATCCCACGCGCACGTTTTCCAGAACGGTAAGGTGGGGAAAGACCGAAGAAATCTGAAACGAGCGCACCATGCCGATCAGTGCGATCTCGGCCGGACTTTTGTTGGTGATGTCTTGATCTTTAAACGTGATCTTCCCCGACGTGGGGGTCAAGAATTTGGTGAGCAGGTTAAAGCACGTGGTTTTGCCGGCGCCATTGGGGCCAATCAATGCATGAATGGTGCCGCGCCGAACATCCAGAGAGACGTTATTCACCGCAGTGAATCCCATGAACTCCTTGGTCAACCCTTCCGTGCGCAAAATGTAGTCCGACATGCCCGCCCTGTTTTTTATGCTTCGGTCAGCACATCGTTCAAACCTGCTGCCATCGCGGTCATCACCTCTTCCCCTAAACGCACTGACTGGGCAAGCCCGGCGGCCTGAGGCAACACATGATGAAAATAAAACGCCGCCGTGCCAATCTTTTGGGAATAGAACGAATCGGCAGAATTATCGGCAAGGTGCTTGGCCGCGACCACTGCGGATTTCCCCAGTAACCAGGCCCCGGTGACCACGCCAAAGCATTTCAGCAAGGGATAGGCGCCCGCCAAAGCGGCGGCCGGGTTCTTGGGTTGGACCTCCACCACCCACTCCACGGCCCTGGCCAAGGAGATCGCTGCCGTGCCCAGAGTGGCGCCCATGGACTTGAACTGCATGTCCGAAGAAGTTTGAAGTTCGCTGGCGAGCGCCTGAATCTCGTCGATCAGGCGATGGGCTTCCTTGCCGCCATCGCGCACGATCTTGCGGCCCACCAAATCGTTGGCCTGGATCGCCGTGGTGCCTTCATAAATCGGGGTGATGCGCGCATCCCGAAAATGCTGCGCTGCGCCGGTTTCTTCGACATAGCCCATGCCGCCGTGCACCTGTACCCCCAAGGAGGTGATCTCGACTGACTGCTCGGTCGAAAAGCCTTTCACGATCGGAATCAACAAATCCACGCGCGCCTGACAGGCCGCACGCACCGCTGCATCCGGGTGGCGCTGGGCACGATCAATTTCGGCCGCCGCCGTGTAGGCCAGCGCCCGCATGGCCTGGGTTTGGGAGCGCATCATCATGAGCATGCGGGCCACATCCGGGTGATACGCAATCGGCAGCTTGCCGGCCTTGCCTGGGATCTTGCCCTGCACCCGCTGCAAGGCGTAGCTGGCGGCCGCCTGATAGGCGCGCTCGGAGATACCGACACCTTCTAAGCCCACCGCCAAGCGGGCGTTATTCATCATGGTGAACATGTACTCAAGACCACGATTGGCCTCGCCCACTAAAAACCCAATGGCACCGCCCGCCTCTCCGTAAGACATCACGGCCGTGGGGCTCGCATGAATGCCGAGCTTATGCTCAATGGAGATGCACTTCACATCATTGCGCGCACCGAGTGACCCATCGGCCTTCACCATAAACTTGGGCACGATAAAGAGCGATATCCCTTTGACACCGGCAGGTGCATCGGGCAGGCGCGCCAACACCAGATGAATGATGTTTTCGGTAAAGTCATGCTCACCGTAAGTGATAAAAATCTTAGTGCCCGAAATTTTGTATTGACCCGCCACCGCATCCGGCACCGCCTTAGCGGCTACCACCGAGAGGTCTGACCCCGCATTCGGTTCAGTCAGGTTCATGGTGCCGGCCCACTTGCCCGACACAAGATTCTCAAGATAAGTGGCGCGCTGCGCATCCGAGCCATGATGCTCGATCGCCTCGATCGCACCCGCCGTGAGCATCGGGCAGAGCATGAAGGACATGTTCGCGCCGTGCCACATCTCATTGACCGCAGTGGCCACCACCGACGGCAAGCCCTGCCCCCCAAACTCAGGGTCACAACCCAGGCCGATCCAGCCGGCTTCTACATACTGGTGATAGGCCTCTTTAAATCCTTTTGGTGTTTTCACGGCATCACCGCTTAACACGCAGCCTTCCTGATCACCGGTCCAATTAAGCGGTGCTAACACACCACCCGCGCACTTTGCGGCTTCATCGAGAATGGCCACAACCAGATCTTCGCCCGCCTCTTCGTAGCCGGGGAGTGCCGTAATGTCAGATAAGGGAATCAGCTCGTTTAACACGAACTGCATATCCCGCACAGGAGCGTTGTAATCAGCCATTCTTAACCTTTACACATCAATTGCAGTGGCCGAGCCCGCTTTTTTGCGCAGTTCAAACTTCTGGATTTTGCCCGTAGAAGTCTTGGGCAACTCTCCAAACACAATCGCACGC
>JBMSML010000131.1:0-3357 GCA_049421125.1 Burkholderiaceae bacterium | reverse complement strand
TCAATCCTGAATCTGATGATCGTTATCGCCAGTATTCCGAGGCCTATCATCAGATGACCGAGCGCAAGGGGGTGACGGCCCAGTACGCCAAGCTCGAAATGCGCCGTCGGCACACGTTGATTGGTGCCATGATGGTCCACTTGGGCGATGCCGATGGACTGATCTGCGGCACCTTTGGCAGCTATGGCCTGCATCTGCACTATGTGGATCAGGTGCTCGGGCATCGTCCCGGCGGGCAGGCCTATGCCGCCATGAATCTGTTGATCCTGCCCAATCGCACCTTGGCCATCGTGGACACCCACGTGAACATCAACCCCGATGCACAACAGTTGGCCGAGATCACGCTGATGGCTGCTGATGAGCTTAAGCGCATCGGAATGACGCCGCGTGTGGCCTTATTGTCGCATTCGAATTTCGGGGGCAGCACTGCGGACAGCGCCGTGAAGATGCGACAGGTCTTGGATCGGGTGCGTGAGCAACGTCCGGATCTGAACATCGATGGGGAAATGCACGGGGATGTGGCCTTGGATCAGGAAATACGCAAATCCATCATGCCGCGTTCCACACTGCAGGGCCAGGCCAATCTCCTCGTGATGCCGAGCATGGATGCGGCGAACATTTCGTACAACCTGCTCAAAGTGGCGGCGGGCAATGGCATTGCGATCGGGCCGATTTTGTTGGGGTGTTCTTCGCCCGTGACCATCCTGACCTCCTCGGCGACGGTGCGGCGCATTGTGAACATGACGGCCATGACAGTCTTGGCCGCCACGAACCCGAACGCGTAGTGGTCAACGCCCCGCGCTCCCTGGCGGAGCTGTTTTGGGTGTTTTCCAAAATGGCGTTGCAGGGTTTCGGCGGTGTACTGCCGGTGGCGGAGCGGGTCTTGGTTCACGAGCGTCGTTGGATGACGGCCAAGGATTTTGTGGAGTCCTTAGCGATTGCTCAGGCGCTGCCGGGACCGAACATCATCAATATGTCGTTGATGGTGGGCGATCGATTCCGCGGCGCTAAAGGCGCGGCGGCGGCGATTGCGGGCATGTTGTGTTTCCCCGTGATGATCGTGTTGTCGCTGACCTCGGTGTATCAGATGTATGCCGATCAGGCGATGGTTCGGGGCATGCTCTTGGGCATGGGCGCGGTCGCGGTGGGGTTGATTGCGGGCATGGCCCTGCGGCTTGTGCGCACGCAGGGGCATTACCGGGTGGGTTGGGTCATTGGCGCCGCCACGTTTGTCGCCATGGCCATTGGGCATCTCCCGTTGGCGGCGGTGCTGTTGATGTGCGGCCTGCCGTCGTTGGCCTGGCGTTATCGGCAATTGAAGCGCACCGCATGATCCTGCAGCTGTTCATTTATTTTTTATTGCTGTCGTTGCTGGCCACCGGCGGTGCTATTACCTTGGCGCCCGAGATGCATCGTTATCTGGTGAGCGATATGGGATGGCTCACTGACGCCCAGTTCACAGCCTCCATCGCCATTGCCCAGGCATCGCCCGGACCTAATTTGCTGTTTGTGACCGTGATGGGGTGGCAGATCGCGGGTGTCGGGGGCGCGCTGGCCACGACCGTGGGGGTGTTGTTGCCATCGGCCATAGTGGTGGTCTTGGTGAATCGATTCAGTCACTCGCGTGCCGATGCCCGGTGGGTGAAGGCCATTAAAGAGGGACTTGCTCCCGTGGTGATCGCCTTGATGTTGGCCACGTCGTGGGTGTTGTCCGAAGCGTGGGCGGATCAGCCGCGGGTGTTGGCGCTGGTGGTGGCCGCCACCGCGCTCACGTTCTCGACCCGCATCCCGCCCGTTGGACTGATAGCGGTGGGAGCGGCGGTCGGAGCGCTCGGACTGCTGTGATGAACGTGGATGGGCGCGGACTAGAACTCGCCGGACTTCATGGCGATGGCGCTCAACACCACCGTGGCCACGGTTTCGGTGCGCAGGATGCGCGGCCCGACTTGAACGCCGGTCATGCCCGAGCGTTTGGCCAGCGATTCTTCTTCATCGGTCCATCCCGCTTCGGGGCCATTCATCACCGCCACACGGGTACTCATCGGCGCCTGCGAGATGGAAGTTTCAGTGAAGGGATCAAGCAGCCAGCCGGTTTTGGGAGTGGCCTGTGCCGCCCAATCGGCCAGCACCTCGGTAAACGACATGACATCGGTCACGTTCGGCAGTGCATTGCGACCGCATTGGGCGCTGGCGGCCGACGCAATGGCACGCCAATGGGCGACGCGTTTCTCCGCACGGTTGGCATCGAGCTTCAGTACGCTGCGCGCTGCCCGAACGGGAATAATCCGGCGGGCGCCGAGTTCGGTGGCCTTTTGCACGACCCAATCCATCTTGTCTCCGGTGCATAAGGCCTGCACGACGGTGATGTGCGTGGGCGACTCGCGCACCACCCGCTGGACCTCACCGACATCGACGGTGGCCACCTGCCGATCCGCATGCGTCAAGGTGGCACCGGCCTCAAATCCTTGACCATCGAATAGCGTAAGCCGATCGCCGGCCCGCATGCGCAGCACGGCGACGAGGTGATGGCTGGCCTCTGCGCTCAGCGTGCGCTGTCCTGGGGTCAGATCGGGGTGAAGAAGTCGGGGGATCATCGTGGGGTGGAGGGGGTAAAATTCAGGGTTTCCCGCTGTCGGGCCGGTTGGGGTCAGATTTGGTGAATGCGTAAGCCGGCCTGAAGAATTCAATCAAGAATCGTGAATTTATCTTAACTATCGATAACCCTATAGTGAATGGGGCGTATTTCTCCAACCCCATTTACCGGAATCCTCACCATGCAATATCCCGCCACTGACCTTCCCTCTCTTTCTAATGACATGGCCAATGCCATTCGGGCCCTGTCCATGGATGCCGTGCAAAAGGCGAACTCTGGGCATCCCGGGATGCCCATGGGAATGGCGGAGATGGCGGTGGCACTCTGGGCGGGTCACCTCAAACACAACCCGACCGACCCGCAGTGGGCCGATCGGGACCGGTTCGTGGTGTCCAACGGTCACGGATCGATGCTGCTTTATAGCCTGTTGCACCTGGCGGGATATGACTTGCCGATCGAGGAATTAAAAAACTTTCGACAGCTGCACTCCAAAACACCGGGCCATCCGGAATATGGCATGACGCCGGGCGTGGAGACCACCACCGGCCCCCTGGGCCAGGGAATTTCCAATGCGGTGGGCCTGGCACTCGCCGAGCGGCTGCTCGCGGCAGAGTTCAACAAACCCGGCCATGAGATTGTGGACCACAACACCTATGTCTTTCTGGGCGATGGCTGCCTGATGGAAGGCGTCTCGCACGAGGCCTGCTCGTTGGCCGGTGTCTGGGGCCTATCCAAACTCATTGCGCTCTATGACGACAACGGCA
>JBMSML010000130.1:0-3379 GCA_049421125.1 Burkholderiaceae bacterium | reverse complement strand
TCCCGTAGGTCACGATTTTCTTGTCTCCGGCGTAACGGATCTGATCGGGCGCAAACGGCTCGATCATCTTGTGGGACTCCGCCATGCGGCGAATCCAGTGATCGCTTTTAATGGTCATAGTGCGAAGATTCTCGCACAGGACGCCTACCGCTTTAGGTGCCCACGATCTTAATGCTTGGGAACTTGGCACTGTGGTCTTCGGACAGCAGTGCGACGCGGGCGCCCACCGTACGGGCGATCTCGCGATAGGCATTGGCGATCGGACTGTCGGGCTCGGCCACCACGGAGGGCCGCCCCGAGTCGGCCTGCTCACGAATCCGAATATCCAATGGCAGTGCACCCAGGAACTGGACATCGTATTGATCGGCCATCCGGGCACCACCGCCCTGGCCGAATATGTGCTCGGTGTGTCCACAGTTCGAGCACACGTGCATGGCCATGTTCTCCACAATACCCAGAATCGGAACCTTCACTTTCTCAAACATCACCAGTCCCTTTTTGGCATCAAGCAGTGCAATGTCTTGCGGCGTGGTCACGATCACCGCACCGGTCACCGGCACGCGCTGTGACAGGGTCAATTGAATATCGCCTGTGCCCGGCGGCATGTCGACCACCAGATAATCCACATCATCCCAGGCGGTCTCGGTGAGCAACTGCTCCATCGCCGACGATGCCATCGGGCCACGCCACACCATGGGCGTATCGTCATTGGTGAGCATGCCCATGGAAATCACCTGCACGCCGTGGGCCACTTTGGGTTCGATCTTGTTTTGCTCGTTGGAATACGCCTGTCCGCCCGCACCCAACATCATGGTCTGCGATGGCCCATAGATATCAGCATCCATCATGCCCACCCGCGCGCCCTCGGCGGCCAGTGCCAAGGCCAGGTTGGCCGCCGTTGTGCTTTTGCCCACACCGCCCTTGCCCGAGGCGACCGCGATGATGTTCTTAATTCCCGTTAAGCGTTTCATGGTGGCCGGTATGGCCCGCGCCTTCACCTTCACGCTGACATTGACCTTGACCTGACCGCCAGGCGCCGCCCCGGCCAAGGCGCGGCCCACACGCTCTTGCCACACCGAGGCCTCTCCCAGCGCTGCGTACGGCAAGACAATCTCCACCGACAGCGCGCCATCCCGAATGGCCACCTCGCCCACCATCTTGGCACTCACTAAATCCTTGCCGGGTGCGGGACCCAGCCGTGGATCAAATACGGTGGCTAACAGCGCATTGACAGTGTCAAGAAGTTTGGCGTCCACAGTGGATCTTCCTCAGGTAAAAAATCACGAATCGGGCAGAATACACGCCTTGGATAGCAACGGCGAAACCCCCCGGTGCGGATCTTCCCCAATTCCCCTGCACATGTCCCAGTCATCCCACTCTTGCTCCACGCCTGCCCCGCGCCAGATTTTCGTGACGTCGGCGCTGCCGTATGCCAATGGCGCCATTCACCTGGGCCATCTGGTGGAGTACATCCAGACCGACATCTGGGCCCGTTTCCACCGCCTGCAGGGGCATCGGGTGGTGTATGTCTGTGCCGACGATACCCATGGCACCCCGATCATGCTGCGTGCAGAAAAAGAAGGCGTCACGCCCGAGGCCCTGATCGACCGCGTCTGGCATGAGCACACCCGTGATTTCAAAGGCTTCTCGGTGGCCTTTGACCTGTACTACTCCACCCACTCGCCGGAAAACAAAACACTGTCGGAAAAGGTCTATGAGGGGCTGCGCAACGCCGGTCTGATCGACGTCCGACGCATTGAACAAATGTATGACCCGGTCAAGGAAATGTTTCTGCCTGATCGGTTCATCAAGGGCGACTGTCCCAAGTGCGGCGCCACTGATCAGTACGGCGATTCCTGCGAGTCCTGTGGGGCCACCTATGGGCCGACCGATCTGAAAAACCCGCGCTCGGTGGTCTCCGGTGCGACCCCCACCCGGAAAGAGTCGGATCACTACTTTTTTAAGCTCTCCGATCCGCGCTGCTCCGAATTTCTGCGCCAATGGGCCATCCAGGACGCCCGCCTGCAGCCTGAAGCGGCCAACAAACTAAAAGAGTGGCTGGGCGATGAGGCCTCGGAGCCGGGATCCGGCACGCTGAGCGACTGGGATATCTCGCGCGACTCGCCATATTTCGGATTCGAAATTCCAGGCGCGCCCGGCAAATACTTTTACGTCTGGCTGGATGCGCCGATCGGGTACTACGCGGCCTTGCAGAAATACTGCGCCGATCATGGTGAGAATTTCGATGCGTACACCCGCCCCGACTCGACCGTGGAGCAGTACCACTTCATCGGCAAAGACATCCTCTACTTTCACACCTTGTTTTGGCCGGCCATGCTGAAGTTTGCCGGGTATCGCACGCCCACCAACGTGTTTGCCCACGGTTTTTTGACGGTCGATGGCGCCAAGATGAGCAAATCGCGCGGCACCTTCATCACAGCGCAGAGCTATCTGGATCAGAAGCTCAATCCCGAATGGCTGCGCTACTACTTCGCGTCAAAATTAAACGGCTCCATGGAGGATCTTGACCTTCATCTCGCGGACTTTGTGGCCAAAACCAACAGTGACCTGGTTGGAAAATACGTGAATATCGCAAGCCGTTGTGCGGGCTTTATCACCAAGCGATTTGACGGAGTGCTCGATGCGGCCGTGCTGGCTCAAGCCTCGACACCGATCGGCGATGCCGTTATGCAGGCCGCCGACGGCATCGCGCAGGCCTATGCAGAGCGTGACACCGCCCGCGTCGTGCGCGATATCGGCGCACTGATGGATCGCATCAACAGTTACGTGGACACCGAGAAGCCCTGGGAGATCGCCAAACAGGCCCAGGACAATCCGGCGCTGCTGCCGCGGCTGCACGAGGTCTGCACTCAGGCGCTGCGGGGGTTCGCTCAGCTCACCATTTTGTTAAAACCCGTTTTGCCGGTGACCGCCGAGCGGGTCGAGAACGAGGTATTCGGTCTGTCCCAACCCCTGTGCTGGTCGGACCTGCAAACGCCACCCATCGCCCGTCTGGCGGGCTTTTCGCATCTAATGACCCGGGTGGACAAGGCCCAGATCGACGCCCTGATCGAGGCCAATCGGCAGTCCCTCGGATAAAATCGGGCCATGGCACTCTACGAATCTGAAATTACCCAGTTCCTTCGTCACTTGAAGGACCAAAAACCACATTTAGAAGAATCACAACAAGAGGGTCGGGCCCTGCTGTGGGACAAGACCCCCCTTAATTTAGACGAATGGACACGCAGCCAGCAGATCAAGGTTCGTCAAAAGCCCTACGTCTATCAGACCAACTGACCCCCTGGCCGCAAAGATGTCCGACCCCGCTGTTCACGACCCCGCTGCATCGCCGGCCTCCGATGATGCCTCCGCGGTCAGT
>JBMSML010000129.1:0-3404 GCA_049421125.1 Burkholderiaceae bacterium | reverse complement strand
CTGATAGTTGATCGCATCCGACGCATGTCTCTGCATTGATGTCACACCAACATTCAGCATCTGATGACTACTTACGCGCATAATGAGTCACCCTCGGTCACATCAACATTGATAATAGGGTATCAAACATCTGATTCCCCGCCTGAATCAGTTTACTCGAAGCCGCATAGAGCTGCTGGAACTTCACCATATTTGCGGCCTCTTCATCAAGATTTACGCCGGAAACAGATTCACGCCGATCGTTGAGCACCTGCATGACTGACTTATTCGCTGCATCGTCACTCAGCCATGTGGCAATTGAATTTCCTACCGTCGAAATAATGTCAGCGATCGGATCGCTGAAGGTTGATCGCAGCGCCTCAATTGCATAAACCTGATCGGCGTCAATAACCCACTCGTTCGCGTTATGAGGCGCAAGGGAAATAAGGTTGCGAGACAACAAGTGGGTAAGACCGGGGTCATACTCGGAACGCGTTGGGTCGAGCATATCCCTTATTTTGAAAATGTCGAGAGCCGAATTTACCGCTGGCGCGTTCTTCAGAAACTCATCTCGGGCTGGGTCGCTCACAATCTCACCGCTGCTCACTCGAAAACCAAAAATTGGAGTGGGACTCAGGTCATTCACAGTCTTAGTAATACCAATTGATACCGCGTCAAGACGACGGTTTAAATCCGGAACAAAGTCACGAATTACCGAAAGATACGCGCCTACTTCGCCACCGGATATAAACGAAGTTGCAATCGCCGGCGTAGTCGTATTTCGGTGGCGATCCACATTCGGAATCGGCAAGTCGTTGTTATAGCTCCGATAGCGAACTTGCAACTGGTCAACATTTCCCTCCAGATTTGTCGTCACGAACTCATGGGCGAACTCCGCCTCAACGAGGGGGATTCCCTGAAGATAATGAGTAGCGGTCTGATCGCCACTGACGACGGATTGTCCACCTACTAATTTCTGCAGACTCATCAGCAGTCGGTCACGCTCATCAAGCAAATCCGCCGACGGTGTAAAGTTGCCCGTCGATGACCCTGCCATAATTTTTACGTTAATCATGGCCAGTTTCTCACTGATCTGATTAACCTCTGTCAACTTTCCGCGTAGCGCTATTCTGGAGTCCTCTTCCACCTGTCGAATGGATTCGGCGGTACCTATGATGCGCTGGACGACCACCTCCGCTGTATGAGTGAGCGCCGTTCGATAGGGAACGCTCTCAGGGCTTGCAACCATCTGGCCGGCAGCGTCAAAGAACTTTGACACCGCTGCCGCTAACGAGTTGTTCTCGTCAGCGACCACCACGTCCAGAAGCTCTGTAGCATGAACAAGAGTCTCCGAATACGATGTCTTCCCCTGCTGAACAAGGCGCTGTGACTCAAGCAGTCGGGAGTAGTCGCGAGTAAATCCTTCAATTGAAAAACTTGTTCCGTTGAGCAGCCGAGAATTTCCTGCAAGTCCGTTAACGACCGCATTTGCATCCCGCCGACTAAAGCCATCAACAGCGGCACCGGATACGTTCTGAGACGTCACCAATAGCCCGGCCTGAGCAATTCTCAGCCCAGACTGGGCGGTAGAAATAATCGAGCTCATATCGCGGTACCTTGCGCGACGGTGGGGTTCTCTTCGAGCAGTGACATCTGGCCACGATTTTCGATCTGCCTCATCATCTGGCCCACCATGGGTTCCGCAAATCCAATACCGCCTTGTTGACTGACGAGGAATGCCAACTGATCATTCACCATCTTGTCGTAGCCAGCCATCGCGCCACCCGCATTGGTGTCAAACAGTGGCTTGCGGGCGAGCTCCACCCACTGACGCACCAACACGGCTTCAAACCCGCGTGCAGCATGTTCTAACTGGGCACGTGTATCCCCCTTAACCTTGAGGCGCTCCGCTTGCGCCTGCTGCGCGGCAATATCCCAAGGGGAGATGGTCTGAACGGGTCTCATGATCAATTCTGCGATTAGTGGGAGTCAGATCACTTCCAGATCTGCCTGTAACGCGCCGGAGGCCTTCAGAGCTTGAAGGATCGCCATTAAGTCTGATGGCTTTGCTCCGAGAATATTCAAAGCGCGCACCACATCATCGAGCGATGCACCTGCGGGGACCTTTACTAAGCCGCCCTCCGATCCGCCCTGCTCAATCTGAACCTGCGCATCATTTGTCACAGCGGTCTGACCGCGGCTAAAGGGCTCCGGCTGACTCACCGACGCATCATTTTGTATCTTGACCGATAGGTTTCCATGCGCAACAGCAGATGGCTGAAGTTTGACGGCCTGGTTCATGACCACCGACCCGGTCCGTGCATTGACGACCACCTTGGCGCGCTCGCCGCCACCAATTACCGTCAAATTCTCGAGCTCCGACATAAATGCCACACGCGCAAGAGGCTCTGATGGAACGGCAACCCTCATCGAACGCGAGTCCTGTGGCATTGCTACACCAGCGCCAAACCGCTTAGCAATGGCCTCGGATACGCGTCGCATCAAAGAATAATCACTCTGATGAAGATCGAGCTGTACAAACTCACTCGGTGTTTGGCTGGGCAACGATCTCTCGACCAATCCCCCGCCCGAGATTCGGCCCACGGATAAATGATTGATCGTCGCGCTAGAACCCCCCGCCGCTGCGCCGGCACCGCCCACAAATATACTGCCCTGCGCAAGCGCATAAATCTGCCCATCGGCACCACGTAGTGGTGTCATTAAGAGCGTTCCACCGCGCAGGCTCTTGGCGTTACCGATCGACGATACGGTGAGATCAATCTTCTGGCCCGGACGGGCCAAGGCCGGCAGATCCGCAGTAACCATCACGGCCGCGATATTCCTTGTTTGTGCAGACACTCCGGGAGGTATTGCTACACCCAACGACTGCAGCATCGCCAGAGTACTCTGCAAGGTAAATGGGCTCTGAGTGGTTTGATCACCCGATCCATCCAGCCCTACGACCAATCCGTAGCCAATCAACTGGTTAGAACGCTCCCCTGCTACGTTCGCGATTTCCTTAATTCTCTGTTGAGCACTTACATCGGGCGCGACAAAGGATTGAAGGGTAAGAAAAAAGGCCAAAAACGCAATCATTCCAGAATGCGTTTTTACCAGAGAGAATGCCGTCTTCATGTCTATATCCTCAGAATGGTGAGAGCTTCATAAACGCACGCGACAGCCACCCTGGAGCATTTACGTCATCTCCAAATCCGCGGCCCCGATACTCCAATCGAAGATCGGCAATCTTTGAGGATGTCACAGCATTACGAACGAGATCGGACGGATTGACAACCCCACTGACCCGAATGACCTCTTCCTCCGAACTCACCGCCACTTGCTTCTCGCCAGCCACAACTAAATTGCCGTTTGGCAAGACCTCAAGAACCGTCGCCGTAATCGTGCCTGTGAATGCGTTTTGCGCG
>JBMSML010000128.1:0-3520 GCA_049421125.1 Burkholderiaceae bacterium | reverse complement strand
CCAACACGACCGGAATCGCGGTTTTCAGCATGACCTTGTGGGATACCGATCCTAGGATTAACTCTTCCATCACATTATGGCCACGTGAGCCCATCACAATCAGATCCGCCTGGACCTCTTTGGCCACGTCCAGGATCACTCTGGCGGGATCACCATCGAGCACCTGTACCTTGCGCATGTATTTCAGAACATCGTATTCCGGGTGGGCTTGATCAAAGGTATGAATCCGCCGCCAAAAAAGCTCCTCAGCGGGGTTGTGACTGGCCTGAATCTGCGCGAGATGTTCCTCGCTGAGATCGTCATGCGGCAGGCCAATGCCGGGACGAATCACACTCACGCCATGAAGGTCCGCCTCGAATCGTTGGGCCAACCCCACGGCGTGCCGAAATACGACGGGCGAGCGCGGGGTCAGGTCCGACGTATAAAGAATCGATTTAATGGAATAACGCATGATCTCCCCCTAGCGGGTCTGATGTTATGGCTGCAAGGATAACCAACTTTTTGCCGCTGGTCATGCGTGCGGGAATTGGTCTACACTGAGAGCGCCTGTGATCCGTCTGGGTCTATTTCTTTGAACCAATGCTTTCGAGCAAGGGCTTGAAAATTGTCCGGCAGGCGAGAGTCGACCCATTGCGCGGTTGACCCCAGAGCCGGTCTGATCTCGCCCACCTGAACCTTCGGTTCAGGAATGCTGCCCGGGTGGATTACAGGCACCCCATTGGCTACAGGAATCGGGCGATGTCCTGGATGTCCTCTTCCATCATTTCACGTACTTCCACCATCACGAGTCTGCTGTGCCGGTCGATCACGAAGAGTTGTGGCAGTCCCTTGCGTTGTGCGTAAATGGCATTCCACTGGGGAGTGGTCATTCCGGCTTGGAAGGTGTATTTTCCCTTGCCCATATAGCGCTGCGCGGATTCTTTTGTTTTATCCAGGCTGATGGTGATCACTTCCAATCCACGTGATCGATGGCGTTGGTAAAACTTTTCCAGCAGAGGATTTTGTCGCGCACAAAAGGGACACCAGGAGCCCCAGAACTCCAGCACGATGACCTTTCCGCGCAGTGATGACCAGTCTACCGATGTCCCATCCAGCAGTTCCAGTGGCGGCGGCGTGACGGTGTGCCCGACCGACCATACGGCAGACGGCGGCGATGGCTGCGCCCGGGCCGGTGCGATCGCAATTGCCAGAAAAATGGCAGTCAGGATGACGACGGGGATAAATTTCCTACAGTTGTTCGGTTCCACTAAGCCCATGATTTAAGCTTCATCAGTAACAGCATGCCCATGCCCATGATCACGGCCGCGATTCCTAACGCGCCAATGTAACTGCCGGTCGCTTCGGCGATATAGCCTGCAATGGCCGGCGCCAACATCTGGGCGAATCCGTAACTCAGGGTTAATCGTGCCATGGCTTTTGCGGGATTGTTGGGAAAATAACGGCCGACCAGTGACAGGGTCAGGCTTACAATGCCCACAAAAGTATTGCCATAAAGTAGCGCGCTCACCACATTGGGCCAGAACGCCGTAGAGATCAAGGGCAGTACGAAGGATATGATCTGCAGTCCATAGGCTAGGAGCAGTGCGGGAATCTGTCCCACGCGGTGGGCGATGCGATCCCACAAAAATGTAGACGGGGCGGCCGCCAGACCCACCATGACCCAGACCCAGCTGCCCATGCCACTGAGGGTCGGCAGGGCTTCTACGATGGCCACGATGAATGTTGCACTCACCACATAGCCGAAACCGGCACAGAAATAAGCGGCGATAAGCAGATGCATCCAGCGCCGAGACGGTATGATGGGCGCGGCGTCTTGAGATTCATGGGCCACATCGGCCGGTGGGGGCATCCAGGCCCAGGCGGGCACGAGAAACAGCACCCCGAGTGCGCCCAGTCCCAGCCACTGCTGATCCCAGGTCAGTCGGTCGGCCATCACGCCCACGGCCACGCCGGAGACCACGATGCCTAGGCCAAGGCCTGTAAAGTGAATGCCAAGCAGGGGGCGTTGACGCGCTCGAATCAGCCAGTTCATGATGAGCCCGGAGGCGATGAGCATGCCGCAGACCGCGGTCATGCCCGCAATAAACCGCAAGATTGACCAGGCGATCACATTCGTGGTCGTGGCCATGGCGGCGGTGCTGAGCACGGCCACGACTAGGCCGATGCGGTAGAGCTGATACTTGATGCTCAATCGGTGAATGGAGGCGGCCAGTAGCGCCCCGCTCATGTACCCCATGTAGTTGAACGTGGCCAGCCAGCCTCCGGCCAGATACGACAGTCCCGCTTCGTCGCGCATGATGGGCAGCAAAGGGGTATACCCAAAGCGCGCCAAGCCCACGGTCAATAATAGGGCGCAGACACCGGCAATGAGTACGCGAAACTTTTGGGAAAATAGAGTCTTGATAACGTTATCGGGATCAATTAACGCGAGGTTTTTATTTTTCTAGGCCGAATGTTATTCGATGGAATCGACAACCTATTTGATAGAGCGCATGAAGTTCCATTCGCCTACTTTTCTTTTTGCCTCACCGATCTCAGCTGCGAAATCTCTTTTCGATGTGTTCTGTAGCAAGATCAGTAATTTGTGAGCGTGTTCGTGCTTGTCTAAGTAAGCGATGGCTAAGTAGTAGGCGGCTTTACGATCATTTACTGGGATGTCGGTCCCCGCCTTATAGAGGCAGCCAAGCGTGTATGCACACTCTCGGCTCCCCCCGTCCACTCCCGCTTCAAGCAGGGATATTCCTCGATTGATATCTTTGTTTACTCCAAAAGGTTCGCCACTCCCTGTGACGAGAATCTGTCCGAGATTTGCGAATGCATCAGTAACATTTTCTTCTATAGCTTTTTCATAGTACTTTACCGCTACCGCCAAATCCGGCTTTATTTCGCCTTGACCCATTTCGTAAAGTAACCCTACGTTGTAGGCTGCCACTCCGCCTTTGTCACACTGATCGAGGTTGAGATACGCAAAAAGCTTTTCTAGTTGCTCCGGCTTAAGAAGGCCGCGATCCATCATCGTTTCAAGCCGTTCTTTAGCGTCAATACTTCCCTCAATTGTGAATGCCTCAAAAAATTGGTCGAAGGCGGTGTCGTAACGCTTACGGGAATAATTAAAGTCGGCTGCTTCTAGTAACGTGAAGTTTCGAATATTCTTGCCGCTGATAGAGTTCTCTTCCATGGTTTTCCAAGGCTTGGTTTAGGTCATAGGTTGACTGTAATGGCCTGTAAACTGGACTTGACTAAGTGTTTTTTAGTGCTGCAAGTAAACTTATGCGCTTTAGGATACTACTCCTTCAGGCAGTCGGGGCGCCTTGCCTTGCGGCTATTAAATTTGCCAAATCAAGATTGAGAGTGATGGTGGGTTGTGCAGGATTTGAACCTGCGACCAACGGATTAAAAGTCCGCTGCTCTACCGACTGAGCTAACAACCCGCGTTCGGAGTGGTTGAACTGCGCGAAGCCCTAGATTCTAGCCGATCCGCCCGAATTATGCAGACCGCTCGGTCCACGCGAGCCCGAGC
>JBMSML010000127.1:0-3583 GCA_049421125.1 Burkholderiaceae bacterium | reverse complement strand
AAATTTGGGTTGGCCGGCATTGGGATTGGGCCCCATACACCCTGCCCCCCATTTTTCACCTTTGTCGCAAGCATGGCGGGCGCCTTGGCGTCGCCTTTGTACTTCTTGGCAATTTCGGCCCAGGATGGTCCGACCAACTTTGCTGCAGGTGCGTGACAGGTGGTGCAGTTGTTCTTCTTGGCGATATCCGCTGCATTCAAGGATGCCGACGCCACCTGGGTCGGTGCAGGTGCCGCCGAGGCCGGGCCAGGAGCCGCACCGGGCTTGGAAGTATCAATCGCCCGCGCAGGGCCGATCGGACGGTGCTGCTCCATGAGATTGCCATGGGCATCCCGCGCCGACGCCGGAAGCGACGATGCGATCTTTAACTCCGTAGCGCAATTGGTCATGCACAGGGTGTTTTTCACATCGGGGGCACCCTTGATCTCCCACAGGCCATGCTTTTCGGTCATGCCATTACGATTGGGCATGCGCTTTTGCACCTCGGCGATGTTTTTATCCGAGAGCACAAAATTCTCGGGCACAACTTCAGCCAAGTTCAGAATGTAGGCCACCACCGCATAGACCTCGTCGGTCTTTAAGGTCTTAGGGTTGTTCCACGGCATCGCGCGATTGATGTAATCCCATAACGTGGATACAGTCGCCACCTTCATCATCGTGGTGCGCTGAGGAAAATCCAGGCGTGACAGGTTCGCCACACGGCCCGTTTCAATGTCTTTCTTGGTGGTGCCACCCACAATCGGCGTAAACACCTCGGTGCTTTCACCAAAAACCCCATGGCACGAGGCACACTTCGCCTCCCAGACATCTTGCCCCTTGGCCACCGAACCGGATCCCGACGGCAACCCCTTGAAATCCGGGCGTACATCAATGTCCCAGGCCTTGATCTCTGCGGGCGTGGCGGCGCGACCGATGCCCACTAAATTAGTTTTCGTGGCCTGCGCCCAGGCCGAACTCGCCATCACCACCGACACGGTCACGGCTGTTGCGGAAAAGCGGATGGAATTAGTAAACCTGGACATTGCTGACCTCCCCGCTCTCGGCAACTTTCCACGACTGAATGGCGTTCTGATGGTAAATCGAACGCGTGCCGCGCACTTCACGCAGCTGATTTAGCTTCGGCTGAACATAGCCGGTGTCGTCTTGAGCACGCGATTGCAGAATCGCAGGCCCACCGTTCCACACCCAGTCAATGTTAAAGCGCGTAAACGCCTTGGAGAGCACCGGTGTCTCCAATCGCGCCGTACGCCAATTGCGCCCACCATCGACCGAGACATCCACCCGCTTGATTTTGCCGCGGCCGGACCAGGCTAAACCGCTGATGTTGTAGAACCCTTTATCCAGCAGGGTCTGACCGCCCGAAGGTGTCGTGATCACGGATTTCGTTTCCTGAATGCCGGTGTACTGCCGATGCAGACCGTCCGGCATCAGATCAATGTAGTGGACCGCCTCGTCTTTGGTGGCCCATTTCTGATCGCCCACCTCAATGCGGCGCAGCCATTTCACCCACGACACACCCTGCACTCCCGGAATCACAAGACGCAACGGATAACCATTTTCCGGGCGCAGCATTTCACCATTCATGCCGTAGGCCACGATCGCATCATCGAGCGCGCGATCCAACGGGATCGTGCGGGTCATCGAGGAACCATCGGCCCCCTCGCCCAACACGTACTTCGCCGTCTTCATGTCGATGCCACAGTCCTCTAACAACACCGACAACGGCACCCCGGTAAATTCACTGCACGACACCATTCCGTGGGAATACTGTACGGTCGGGACGGCGACATTACCCCACTCCATCGCCGTGTTTGCACCACACTCAATAAAGTGAATGCGCGACACTGATGGCAAACGCATGATGTCGTCCATGGTGTAGACCTTGGGGTTCTTGACCAGACCCATCACCATTAAACGGTGTTTGCTGGGATCAATATCCCACCACCCCTGGTGATGCCGCTCAAAATGCAGGCCGCTAGGGGTGATGATGCCGAAGGTGCCTTGGAGCGGCGTGAATGCGACCGATGCGGCCGAGACGCGTGTGAGTCCTGGGCTCTCGCGGCGCTGGAGCCCCTTTTCATACTGAGAAGGCATGCCGTAGGGGTTAGCCGCCACCGGCTGACCCAGCCCGGTACTGTGCGCGGGTAAATTGAGAATGTTTGGATCCCCATCACCGGAGACCGGTGCCGCCGCGCGAGCCGGACCTGCAAGCCCCATGGCCGCCATCGACGCGGCCGCCGACGACACCGATGCCGCCAGGAATTTCCGGCGCATCAACTCGGGTGACTTGGCGTCATCCTTGACTAAAAAATTTTCCGGCGCCTTGATCAGGCGACCGGATTTTTTTACATCGCTTTGCATTCAACCCTCCCCAGCGTTGAATTGAGAATTAATGTTGTGTGCTTATTGGTCTATATAGTGGTCTGCTTACGCGTCACCGGAGCACACTGTTTTATACGCCCTGCTCCTGAAGACCCCCCGCCATACGAACGCACACCAAACGGCAAATCTCGGTGATGGTCGGATCGGATACCTTGTAAAACACCGATGTTCCCGCGCGGCGGCGGCTCAGGACACCGGATCGATGCAAGAGCGCCAAGTGACGCGAGACATTGGGTTGGGGCAACCCGGTGTGCTCTACCACCTCTTGTACGGAGCACTCCTGGTAACAAATAGCCTGGATAATTCGTAAACGCGAGGGCTCCGAGAGCAGCGCAAAATAGGAAGAGGCACGTTCGAACAAACTCAACATGGCGCTGTCCCCGGCCGACTTGGATTGTTCTGGAGTGGCCTGCGGGTCAAATGGCACTGCGGGTGCCTCCCCGCTGGGTTGGAGAGTGGTCGGTTTCATGGTTGATGCGTACAATATTCCTCTAGAAGCATACAGTCAACTATCCAGTGTGATGCGACGCAATACCTCAGGATGTCGATCCCGCTTCATCAGTTGCCTTAGACAAACTCCTGCGCCCATCTGTCCATGACCACACCTCCTGCCACATCCGTCAGCGCGCTGATCGCGACCCTTCAACGGGCGCAGCAGGTGCGCAACCTCGTCGTGGCAGGAATGTTGACCTCCCATCGCTGCCCCTGGTGCGTGGCGTTGCGCAAAGAACAATTGGATCCCCGGATGCGCGCATCGCAGGCGCCCCAGTTAATGGTCGTTGAATTCGATGTCGATGACACCGCGCCAATTCAATTCCCAGATGGCAAACAACGAACCGCCCGCGCCTGGGGCGATGCTTATGGAATGACCCTCACGCCCACCGTTGCGATGCTGGATCGCATGGCCAAGCCGTTGGCACCACCGCTGGTGGGCTACGGGTCGCGTGATTTCTATGGCGCCTATCTGGAAGAACAAATACGAATCGCCCACGGTTACTGGCAAAGCAGGCACAATGACACGCCATGACGGATCACCCCCTGACGCCTAGCCCCAATCAGGACCTGCGGTCGGATCATCCCCAGCGCTACGCGCTGCATCACGAGATTCATGCACGCCCGCCGATTGCCCTGTGGCCCAACGAACGGGGGCTCGATCTCCTCAGGCGCCCACCTGCCCGCCAGCGCCGGCAAGCCCAAGGTG
>JBMSML010000126.1:0-3762 GCA_049421125.1 Burkholderiaceae bacterium | reverse complement strand
GGAAATTTTCTGGATTCTCTGCGTGCCGGCTATTCGCTTCGGATCTTGAAGGAAAATGGCGTAATGATCGGATATGTGGTGTGGATGGCCGTGGTGGAGGAAGCCCATTTGTTGAATCTGACGTTATCGCCGGCACGACAAGGGCACGGGTTGGGCTCATGGATGATGCAGCAGTTCATGGCCCAGGTGCAGGCGGCCGGATTCGCCAAGATTCTGCTCGAAGTACGCCCGAGTAATCAGGCGGCGATCGGTCTGTACCGTAAATTTGGGTTTAAAGAAATTGGTCGACGGCACGGGTATTACCCTAATTCGGGCGCACCGGGAGAGTCCCGTGAAGATGCCATCGTGATGCGCTATGCCCGTACTCATCGACAAGAGGCCATGCGGTGAACGGACTATCGCGCGAGGCCCTGCAGGTCTTGGAGTTGATGCCCCAGTGGCGACGCCGTGAGGCCTATGCACCGGCGCAACCGAACGATGAGGCGCAACGCAGTGGCGTTTTACTGGTCGCCGTGGTCTCGGGTGCGGCCAGTCAGCGGCTGTGGGCGGGGATCATGGCGTGGCTGGAGCAGTCCGGATGCCCGATGGGTTTGGTGCGCCAGGCCCTGGTGTTGGAATCGGAGACGGTGGATCGTTTGGTCCACGCCTTGGCGGAACGTCGACCTGCGGCAGTGTGGAGTTTTTCATCGACGCTATTGACCGCGCTTCGCTCGACCGCGCCCGATGCGCTGGCCGGCGTGCACGTGATGGAGTTTCCCGATCTCGGCGCGATGTTGCGGCAGTCCGGGGCAAAGGCCAAGATGTGGTCGACGGTCGTGGCCTTAAAGCAGTCTCAGTGGGAGTGTTTTTCCACTCCGATCAGTGACTCCAGATCGTAGTGTTGTTTGTTGTAGCGGTAGCGTTTGATCACTAAGGCCATCGTGCCGGCCACGAATAATCCGAAAATCACAATGATGGCGTTCACGTGCAGGTCCAGTTTGATCAAAAGGGCATAGAGCCCCAGCATGACCAGGATATTCAGGTTTTCGTTGAAGTTTTGAACCGCAATCGAGTGCCCTGCCGATAACAACACATGGCCGCGATGCTGTAGCAGTGCGTTCATGGGCACCACAAAATAGCCCGCCAGCCCGCCGATCAGCACCAAGAGCGGAATGGAGGCGCCCATACTGGTGACGAGCGTCATGGCCGGTACCACCAGTCCCATCGCCACGCCCAGCTTTAATACCGACGGGGTTTGCTTTAGGGGCACGAACCGTGCGGCCAACACGGCGCCGGCGGCAATACCCAGGGCCACGATGCCTTGCAGAATCGCCGCTTTATCCAGGGGCATCTGGAGTTGCTCTTTTGCCCACTGCAACACGATGAACTGCAGTGTGGCCCCGGCCCCCCAGAACAGTGTGGTCACGGCCAGAGAGATCTGCCCCAGTTTGTCGCGCCACAAGGTGGTGTTGCAATGCCAAAAGTCTGCCAGTAGCTTGAACGGGTTCGTGTGTTGTTTTTCATAACGTGCACCCGTATCCGGAATGCGCAGGTTAAAGAGCGCGGCGATGATGTAGAAAACCGCAATCACCAGAATCGCACTTTCGGCCGGGGAGTCGATATGAAAGTCGAGCCCGGGAAAGTCCAGGCCCAATAAAAAACCGCTGACGGTGGGGCTGATCAAGGCCCCGCCCACCATGGTGCCCAGAATGATGGATCCCACGGTGGTACCTTCAATCCATCCATTGGCCGCCACGAGTTTCTCCGGCGGCAGTAGTTCGGTCAGGATGCCGTATTTGGCGGGGGAATAAGCCGCCGCGCCAAAGCCGACCACGGCGTAGGCGAGCAGTGGATGCACGGCAAAAAACAGCAGTCCGCAGCCCAACACCTTGATGGTGTTGGTGATGAACATGACGCGCCCTTTGGGCATGGCATCGGCAAAGGCCCCCACAAACGGGGCCAGCACCACGTAGGAGACCGTAAAGAAGAGTTTGAGCAGCGGCTTCATCCACTCGGGTGCGGCGAGTTCGATGAGCAGGGCGATCGCGGCAATCAGCAGTGCGTTATCGGCAAGCGAAGAAAAAAACTGCGCCGCCATGATGGTGTAAAAACCGCGTTTCATAGTCCCTTTTGTGCAAGTGCGTGGAGATTAGAGCATGAACGAATAAAATGACCGCTCTATGAGCCGCCCCATTCAACTGACCATTCGAATTGATGCGATGCGGCATAACCTGTCGGTGATCCGCGAACGGGCCAGAAGCAGTCGCGTGTGGGCGGTGGTGAAGGCCAATGCCTATGGCCACGGAATTGAGAGCGCGGTGCAGGGCTTTGCCCAGGCCGATGGCCTGGCGTTACTGGATCTCTCCGAGGCCCTGCGGGCCCGCGCCGCAGGCTGGACGAAGCCGATTCTGATGATGGAGGGGGCGTTTTCCGCGGATGACCTGGCGATCATGGCCGAGCATGGCCTGTGGACCGTGGTTTCCACGCCCGAACAGGTGGAGATGTTGGCCCGTGCGCCGCGGGTGCCGAAAAAGGCGTGGGTAAAACTCAACACCGGAATGAATCGTCTTGGATTGGTGCCCGTCCACGACGATCCTCCATGGCAGATTCAACTGCAGGCCTGTGCGACCCGGTGCCCGGAACCGTTCGCGTTTATGACGCATTTTGCCAACGCCGATACGCCGGATGGATGGCAGGCGCAGTTCAAGGTGTTCGGCGAATGGCAGCCACGGTTATCCCACGCACTCGGTCAGACGCGCGCGGAGGTGTCGATGGCGAACTCTGCGGCGGTGCTAACACTTCCGCAGACCCATCGGGATTGGGTCCGACCGGGCATTGCGCTCTATGGCGCAACACCGTTTTCCGATGATGACGCTCAGCATCGCGCGCAGTCGTTCGGACTGCGTGCCACGCAGGTGATGGAAAGCCGGGTGATTGCGATACAGCATATTGTTCGCGGCGATGCGGTGGGCTATGGCTCACGGTTTACCGCGCAACGCGATTCACGCATTGGCGTGGTGGCCATCGGGTATGCCGATGGTTATCCCCGTGCGGCGGCCAATGGCACACCGGTGTGGGTAGAAGGTCGCGTGGTACCGCTGGCCGGTCGCGTGTCCATGGACATGATCACGGTGGATCTCACCGATCATCCGGCCGCCGGCGTGGGTGCGCACGTGGAATGTTGGGGTGATCATGTGGCCATCGACGATGTCGCCCAGTGTGCACAGACCGTGGGCTATGAACTCATGACCAAGGTCACGGCCAGAGTGCCCAAGAAGGTGGTCAATGGCCAAGGATAAATCCCAGTTTGTCTGTCGCGAGTGCGGTACGGCGTTTCCGAAGTGGCAGGGGCAGTGCGATGGCTGCGGCTCGTGGAATACCCTGGAGGAGATTCGTGCCGCGGCCGTATCGCGCAAGGGCCAGGGGCCGGTGGCCCTCACGCCGAGTGCGCGCGCAGTGAAACTTTCCGAGGTCCAGACACGGGAGATCCCGCGAATACCGACGGGCAGCGAGGAGTTCGATCGCGTGCTCGGCGGAGGATTTGTGCCGGGCGGTGTGGTGCTCATCGGTGGCGATCCTGGCATTGGCAAATCCACCCTGTTGCTGCAGGCCTTGGTGCATTTGAGTGCAGCGGCGTCCACGCTCTATGTGAGCGGTGAGGAGTCGGTCGATCAGGTCGCGCTGCGAGCCAAGCGCCTGGGACTCGAGCAGAGTGCGCTCACGGTATTGGCTGAAATCCAGTTAGAAGAAATCCTGGCGCAGTTAATGGCCCAAAAGCCGCAG
>JBMSML010000125.1:0-3764 GCA_049421125.1 Burkholderiaceae bacterium | reverse complement strand
AAACTCTTCAGTTCAATCTCGTGGCGTCTAATTTACATCTGACGCAATATTTCTTAACTCAAAAAACTTAACGAAGTATTTTTCTTGACAGACAAATACACGTTTGTTTTGTGAGCACTTAGTTTTTGAGCTTCAGAATGTTTTCTTACGTGAGTAGGAAAACCTCTGTGCGCTGTTGACTCTAAGTGCCCACACTTATCGGCTGTTCATTGTTAAAGAGCGATTCACTTGATTCACAAATCGCAGAGAAAAGAAGTCCCCTTGGTCTTGCTGGGGTCTTATGATTTTTGCACCGCGTCACTCGTGAAGAGCGAAGAAGCGGAATTATGTCTTGCCTTTTGGTTGATGTCAAACAGATGCGACAGG
This sequence comes from Burkholderiaceae bacterium, assembly GCA_049421125.1. Taxonomy (GTDB): domain Bacteria; phylum Pseudomonadota; class Gammaproteobacteria; order Burkholderiales; family Burkholderiaceae_A; genus Lacustribacter. The sequence goes on along the minus strand of JBMSML010000125.1, from coordinate 3,398 downwards.
GCACGCGCCCGAGGAACCCTGGGCGCCCACCCCAAGGCCTTGGAGACCCAGGGGCGGACGGCACAGGTGGTTTTATCGGTTTTTGAAATTCGCGGGGCGTTTTTCGATAAAGGCGGCCATGCCCTCCTTTTGATCGTCAGTGGCAAAAGCTGCGTGAAAAGCCCGACGCTCAAAGCGAATACCCTCGGACAGCGGGGTTTCAAAGGCCTGGTTGATGCACTCTTTGATGGATCTTAATGTAATAAGTGAGTACTTGCTCATTTCTTGGGCTATTTCCAGAGCAAGATCTAATGCCTTTCCGCCCGGAGCAATTCGAGCGACCAGGCCACAACGCTCTGCCTCGGCCGCGTCCATCATGCGCCCGGTCAGGCACAAATCCATGGCTTTGGCCTTGCCCAGGGCCCGGGCGGAGCGCTGAGTGCCACCGGCCCCGGGCGGAATACCGAGCTTGACCTCGGGCTGGGCGAACTTGGCGTCCTCGCCCGCTACGATCAGGTCGCACATCATGGCCAATTCACTGCCGCCCCCCAAGGCGTAGCCGTTTACGGCGGCGATCACCGGTTTGCGCACACTGCGCAGCGCCTCCCAGTTACGGGTAATGAAGTTGCTGTTCACCACATCGGCGTAGCTCATGTCCTTTGCACCGGCGATGTCCATTCCGGCGGCAAACGCCTTCTCATTGCCTGTGATGATGATGGCCGCAATGGCGTCGTCGCCGTCAAAGCAGTGCAAAGCCCCGGCCAATCCGTCCATCACGGCATCGTTTAAGGCATTGAGCTGCTTGGGGCGATTAAAACGAATGATGGCCACGCGGCCTTGGACCTCGGTCAGGATAACGGCATCGGTGGATTGTTCTGTGCTCATGACGGCTCCCTAAAAAATTTGATGAAACAGCGGTATTGGTTCGATACTGCACGACACGCCATCTTAGCGATGGCCAAAAAAAAGTTCCTGCAACTGGGCGCCCGGTGAGGGGGCACGCATGAAGGCCTCACCGACTAAAAATGTGTGTATGCCCGCATCGCGCATGCGATGGACATCCTGCGGGGACTGGATGCCGCTCTCGGTGACCAGGATGCGCTCCCGGGGAATGCGATCGCACAACTCCAGTGTGGTCTCCAGCCGTGTCTCGAAGGTGCGCAGATTGCGATTGTTCACGCCAATCAATGGGCTGTTACAGCGCAGGGCGCGATCCAGTTCGAGTGCATCGTGCACCTCGATCAGTACGTCCATGCCCAGTTCCTGGGCGGCTGATTCCAATTCCTGCATCTGCAGGTCGGTGAGCGCCGCCACAATCAACAAGATGCAATCGGCCCCCCAGGCGCGGGCCTGCAGCACCTGATAGGGATCGATCATGAAATCCTTGCGCAACACCGGCAAATCACAGGCCGTGCGCGCCTGCTGCAGATGCTCGGGCGCGCCTTGAAAAAACTCCACATCCGTTAATACCGATAGACAGGCGGCGCCGTGTCGTTCGTAGTCTTGCGCAATCGCGGCCGGATCATATGGGTCGCGCAACAAGCCCTTGCTGGGCGAGGCCCGTTTAATTTCACTGATCACCGCGGCAGACTGTGCCCGGTGCTTGGCCTGAATCGCTCGCAAAAATCCACGCGTGGCATCGCTCTGGGGTGCCGAGCGGATGCGGGTGAGCAGTTCGGCCTCGGAGACCTGACGGCGCGCATCCGCAACCTCCTGGGCTTTGACCTGCAGAATACGAGCAAGAATATCGGCCATGCGTTGGAATCAGGATCGGTTAAGTCAACAGGAATCGAATCGTCAGCGCGAGGAGGCGGCGACCGATAAGGCTTGTGATGTGGCAATGAAGTCGGCCAATTTTTTCTTGGCGGCGCCCGAGGCAATTGTTTTGAGGGCCAGCCCCACAGCGTCCTGCCAGGACGGTGCAACATTGGACGCGAGCAGCGCACCCGCTGCATTAAAGGCCACAATATCGCGGCCCGGGCCCGATTCATTGTTCAAAGCAGCCTGGACTTTCACCTTGGATTCATCGGTCGAGGAAATTTTCAGTGCGGACTCGCACTCCTCGCGCGAGTAATGCGGGAAACCGAACTGCTGCGCGGTCACGTTGTAGTGTTCAATATGCCCGAATTTCAGTTCGGCCACTGATGTTTCTCCCACGAGGGCGAGTTCATCGAGCCCGGAGTGGGCATGCACCACGAGCACATGGTCTGATCCAAGTTTGCGCAGCACTTCGGCCTGAATGCCCACGAGCTCCGAATGAAACACCCCCATTAACTGATGCTTTGCACCGGCCGGGTTCGTGAGCGGCCCCAGGATATTAAAGATCGTGCGAACCCCCAGTTCCTTGCGCACGGGGGCAATGTGCTTCATGGCGGGATGATGATTGGGCGCAAACATGAATCCGACACCGGCCTTGGCGATGCACTGTGCAACGCGATCGGGTGGCAAATGGATATTGGCCCCCAGGGCTTCCAGAATGTCGGCGCTACCGGAAGTGGACGACACCGAGCGGCCCCCATGCTTGGCGACATTCGCGCCGGCCGCTGCGGCAACGAACATGGCCGCCGTGGAGATATTGAAGGTGTGAGCACCATCCCCGCCGGTGCCACACATGTCCACCAAATGGGGCAGCTCCACCGTGACATGCGTTGCGAATTCCCGCATGACGGTTGCGGCTGCGGCCACTTCGATGGTGGTCTCCACTTTTACCCGTAACGCTGCTAATAGCGCAGCGGTCTGAACCTGAGATGCCTCGCCCGACATGATGGACCGCATGATGTCGATCATTTCATCGTGCGTGAGATCCTGATGGGCAACAATCCGATGAAGCGCCTGGGAAATGGTAAAGGCCATGATGAATCCTGGTTAAGGCTGATCCAAAAAGTTTTTGAGCATGGCATGACCATGTTCGCTCAGGATGGATTCTGGATGAAACTGCACGCCATGCACCGAAAGGGTCTTATGCTGCACCCCCATGATCTCGCCATCCTCGGTCCACGCGGTCACCACAAGATCACTGGGCAAGGAGGCGCGCTCAATGGCCAAGGAGTGATAGCGGATGACGGTCATGGGCGAGGGCAACTGTCGAAATACGCCTTGACCGGTGTGCTGAATCAACGAGGTTTTGCCGTGCATCAGGGTTTGGGCTCGGATGACTCTTCCCCCAAATGCCTCTCCTATAGCCTGGTGGCCCAGGCACACGCCGAGAAGCGGTATCGTCCCCGCGGCCTGCCGAATCAGATCAATCGAAATGCCCGCCTGTGCGGGGCTGCAAGGCCCGGGAGAAATGACAATGCGCGCGGGCTTCAAGGACTCGATGTCATCGATCGACACCTCATCGTTACGGACCACGTGCACATCCGCACCCAACTCGCCAAGGTACTGGACGATGTTGTAGGTAAAGGAGTCGTAATTATCGA
>JBMSML010000124.1:0-3767 GCA_049421125.1 Burkholderiaceae bacterium | reverse complement strand
CGCGCCCTAGGGGCTGATATGAATGGGAGGCGCGTCATCAAACCGTCATAGTGGGCCCGCACACTATCGTCGAAATGACCCTGCCTATTTCACACTCCTCTGAACAGTTCCTGAATCGGGAACTGAGCCTGTTGGCGTTTAACGAACGCGTGCTGGCCATGGCCGAGGACCCCAGCTGTCCTGCGCTTGAAAAACTGCGCTATGTCTGCATTGTGTCGAGCAATCTCGATGAGCTGTTTGAGATTCGCGTGGCCGGAATCAAAGCCCAACTGCGCTCCAACCCGGATCTGCCGCACGACGATGGCTACTCGGCCGCGCAGAACTATCGCGCCGTTTGTGAGCGCGCCCATGCCCTAGTGGACCGTCAATACGCGATTCTGAATCGGCAGGTCTTTCCTCTGCTCCAGACCCATGGCATTCATTTTCATCTGGCGGCCGATCTTAACGACGCGCAACGGCGTTGGGCCCACCAATACTTCTCTCAGGAAGTCCTGCCGGTGCTCACACCGATTGGACTCTCTCCTACCCACCCTTTCCCCCGGGTGCTCAATAAGAGCCTGAACTTCATTGTCGAACTCGAGGGTCAGGATTCCTTTGGCCGGGACAGTGGTGTGGCCGTGGTCCAGGCCCCGCGGGCGCTGCCCCGACTCGTGGCCATGCCGCAACAGATCTCCGGGTTTGAGCATGGGTTCATGATGTTGTCTTCGTTCGTGCAGTGCTTTGTGCACGAACTCTTTCCCGGCATGACCGTGGTGGGCGTGCATCAGTTTCGCGTGACCCGTAACAGCGACCTGTATGTCGATGATGAAGAGGTCACCGATCTGCGCGAAGCCCTTCAGGGGGAGCTCTCACAACGGCAGTTTGGCGATGCAGTGCGACTCGAAGTCTCCGAGGGCATCTCACCGGCCATGTTGCGCCTGCTGCGCGATGAGTTTGAACTCACCGATGCCGACTGCTACCGGGTGCACGGACCGGTGAACATGGTGCGGCTGATGCAACTGCCCGACTTGGTGGACAAGCCTGCGCTGAAATTTGCACCCTTTACACCGCGCTATCCAAACGCCTTTGAACATGCCAATCTTTTTGAGGTCTTACGCCAACAGGATGTGTTGGTCCATCACCCCTACGATGCATTCGCATCAGTATCGGACTTCATTCGAAAGGCCGCCACCGATCCCAAAGTGGTGGCCATCAAACAGACCATCTATCGCACCGGGCAGACCTCGGAGCTGATGGAGTCATTGCTCACCGCAGCGCGGGCCGGCAAGGAAGTGACCGTGGTGGTGGAACTGATGGCACGCTTTGATGAAGAGACCAATATCAACTGGGCGTCCCGGCTTGAACAGGCCGGTGCCCACGTGGTGTTTGGAGTGGTGGGCAATAAGACCCACGCCAAGATGTGCCTGGTGGTGCGACGCGAATCCCAAGGCATGCGCCGCTACGCCCACTTAGGTACGGGCAACTATCACCCGCGCACGGCAAAGCTTTACACCGACTTCGGACTCTTCACGTCCCACGCCGAGATCTGTGCCGATGTGCATGAGGTGTTTCAGCAGCTCACTGGTCTTGGCCACGCCAAACCATTGAAGGTCTTATGGCAGTCGCCGTTCACCTTGCATGAGCGGGCGGTTGCCGCCATTGCCCGCGAGGCCGCCCATGCCAAGGCCGGACGTCCCGCCCGCATCATCGCCAAAATGAATTCGCTCGTGGAGCGCGATGTGATCCGTGCGCTTTATGCGGCCAGCCAGGCCGGTGTAAAGATCGATCTGATTGTGCGTGGCGTGTGTGTGCTGCGACCCAAAGTGGCCGGATTGTCCGACAACATCTCCGTGCGCTCCACCATCGGCCGATTTCTGGAACACAGCCGGATTTTTTATTTTAAAAATAATGGCAAGGACGATGTACTACTGTCATCAGCCGATTGGATGGACCGCAATTTCTTTCGCCGGGTGGAGCTGGCGTTTCCCATTCTGGATAAGAAGCTCAAGCAGCGTGTCATTCGTGAAGGCCTCACCGTTCACCTGCGTGACAATGCCCTGGCCTGGACCATGCGGCCCGATGGCAGCTACACCATCAAACGTGTCACGGGTGAAAAGCGGTGCGCTGCGCAGGAACTGCTGCTGCCTTAATTCTTTTTTAGGGTGGGCCCAAGAATCAATAGGGGCACAAGCCCCACCACCGCGATCATGAGCGCCGGCCAGGCCGCTTCCGAGAGCAGTTCATCGGCCGCGAGATAGTGGGCCGAGGTGGCCAGCGTTTCAAGATTAAACGGACGTAACACCAAGGTCGCGGGCAACTCCTTCACCACATCCACGAATATCAAGAGCGCCGCGACTCCCGTGGCACCACGCATCAATGGAAAATGCAGACGACGAAAAATCGTCCAGGGCGAACAGCCTAGGCTGCTGGCCGACCACTCAATGGATCGCGTGATCCGGCCCAGGCCGCTTTCAATCGCCCCCAACCCCACCGTAAAAAATCGCGTCAGATAGGCACCCATCAACACCACGCCGGTTCCCACCAAGGCCACACGCCAACCCAGCCACTCATCCATGACCGTGGTGAACAACCCCGACCAGGCGAGCAGTCCCACCGCAATCACCAATCCCGGCATGGCGTAACCCGTCGACGCCACGCGTACCGCACGCACCGCCCAAGACCCGCCACGTCGCAGTGCATAAGCGCAGACCCACGCCGCCGGCAGGATCACTGCCACCGCGGCCACGGCCAGCATCAGGGTGTTGGTCGCCTGCGTGAATAGCCCACTGAGGTTTGGCGCCGACTGGGCCGAGATGGCTGCATGCAAGAGCAGTGTCACCGGAATCACAAACCCAATCACACCCGGCACCAGGCAGCAGAGCATCATGCCGATTGCCTTCGCGCCGCGCACGGGCGTGGGACGCGCCCGTGATCCAAGTCGGGCGCTTGCCCAGGCGGCACGCCCGCGTGCACGATGCTCCAACCACAAGAGCACTGCGATCGTGATCACCATCAGCAATGCAATCAGTGCCGCCGAGCCCCGATCTCCATAGTTAAACCAGGCTTTAAACAGACCCGTGGATAGCGTGGGCACTGCGAAAAAGGCTACGGTGCCATAGTCGGCAAAACACTCCATCACCACCAACGCCACACCAGCAATCCACGCGGGTCGGGCCAGTGGCAAGGCGACACGAAAAAAAACCTGCGTGCCCGATAAGCCCATGGCACGGGCCGCTTCCACGGCGGCGCCTTGGCGTTCATCAAATGCGGTCTTGGCCAATAAGGTCACATAGGGACTCAAGGCCACGCCGAGCACAAGCCCTGCGCCCCAGACTGATCGGATATCCAAACGCGGCAGGGTCATGCCTGCGCTCGCCAACGCCTGCGTGATCTCCCGATACAACCAGCCCGACGGATCAAGCGCATCGGTATAGGCATAGGCCAACACATAGGCCGGCATGGCCATGGGCACCACGAGTGACCACAGCAGAGCCCGGGCGCCGGGAAACTGATAAGCCGATACAAACCAGGCGGTGGGCAGCCCCAAGGCCAAGGCCACCACGGCCGCCAGCGCCGAGAGCAATAAGGTGTTGGCCACGTAGCCGGGCAGTACCGACTGGGCCAGTTCGGTCAGGGTCTTCAGATCCCCCAGCGCCCGAACCCCAAACACCGCCACGGCCGCCACGGGCAAAAGGATGGCCGTCACCAGCAACGCCGTCGACAGGGTCAGGATTCGCGGCGAAGTGATCGGCGGAGGGGCAGCGGCAGGGTTCATTTCAGTCTAAATG
>JBMSML010000123.1:0-3802 GCA_049421125.1 Burkholderiaceae bacterium | reverse complement strand
CCAAGATTTTCTGCGTGAACTGGTTTAGAACGGACGAGAACGGTAAGTTCGTGTGGCCTGGCTTTGGCGAGAATGCGCGGGTGCTCAAATGGATGCTGCAACGTATTGAGGGCAAAGCCGGTGGTGTAGACCATGTGTTTGGAGTGACCCCCCGCTACGAGGACGTGGACTGGAGCGGACTGAATTTCTCCAGCGAACAGTTCGCGAAAATCACGTCGATTGACTCTCATGCCTGGAAGGACGAGTTCCAGTTGCATGCCGAGTTATTCGCCAAACTGGCCCATGGTCTTCCGCAGGAGTTGGTGCGTACCAAGACGGTCTTGGAATCCCGTCTTCAGGAGCGTTTAGCGGCCTGACGCCTTCACACTGGCCAGACGCTGGCATTCTTCTTGGATGCTGGTGTCCCGCGGGCCGGGCACCAAGGTGATGGCGTCACCGGGTGTGATGCTCCCATCGTGTTCGACACGACAGTACCAGCCGCAGCGTTGGGTTTGCACCATCCATTTGCTGGCCTGTTTAGACTGCATGCGCGCATTGAATTTAAAGCAGGGCTCGCGTGGCTTGACCACGCGCAGTCGCACCTGATCCCCAATGCACAGTTCATCGCCGATCCAGATGTCGGATTCAAGAATCCCACTCAAGCAGAGGTTTTCTCCTACCTGCCCAAAAAGAGAGGGTTTGTCGTTTAGCCAGGGAAGCTCTGCGGCCCAAAACTCGTAGTGCTCACTGGGATAACAGTAAACGGCCTTTTCTATTCCTCCATGCACGCTGAGATCGGCCTGTTCGTCGCCCTCGATGCCGAGCCGCTGACAACGGATCGTTTGCGGATCGCTGAGGGTACTGATCGCCGATTTCTGAATTCCCGACATTTCCCGATGAATTGTTTTCCCATCATCGGCGTCACGAATCAACAGCGGGCGTATATCACTGGTGCAGATGGCGAGCAGGGAAATGGTCATGGGCGGTCGTGGACGTGATGACGATGAACGGTGTTCAGTGATTGATGGCGGACTGGTGTGGGTATTCCTGCAGGCTTGCCAGGCGGTCTGCCAGTGCGATGGCGGCAACCAGGGATTTTGGGTCCGCGATGTTTTTTCCTGCGATATCAAAAGCGGTTCCATGATCCACACTGGTTCGGATAAACGGCAAGCCCAGAGTGATATTCACGCCCTGATCGATGCCCAGATATTTAATGGGAATCAATCCTTGGTCATGGTATTGGGCCACGACCACATCAAACTCTTTGTGGTGACGCGCCCGCATGAAAATGGTGTCGCCCGGCCATGGGCCCGAGGCACGGATGCCGAGTGTGCGTGCCGTGGCGATGGCCGGCGCGATGATGTCGATGTCTTCTCGTCCAAATAAACCGGATTCGCCGGCGTGCGGGTTGAGCCCCGCCACTGCGATGCGAGGCTCTTGCACACCGAGCTGTTGGCAGGCGTGTTGGGCCAGTGCGATGGTGTGGACAAGCTCCTCTGTATTCAGACCGTCGATGACATCGCGTAACGGGATATGGACACTGTTGAGCACGACCCGTAGCTCCGGATTCACCAGCATCATGCGCACGGCAGGAGGCGCAGAGGGGCTTGCCAGATCCGCCAGCATCTCGGTGTGGCCGGGCCAGGGGTGGCCGGCCAGGGACAGTGATTCCTTATGGATCGGCCCGGTCACGATCCCGGCGGCGTCATGGCGCATGCATTGGGTGACCGCGGCCCGAATGGATTCGAAACCGGCTTGACCAGAGTCTTTTCCCACTTCTCCTTGTTTTATTTCGAAGTTTTTCCAGTTTATAGGTAAAAAATTGATATTTTTAGTGGGAATTTGATACTTTTCGGACTCTCCTTTAAACCAAGTTGGATCCCCACAAATGACCACCGGGCGTTGCTGCTCGGCAAGGGACTGCCAGTGCACAACCGCCTTGATGGCAATTTCTGGTCCGATACCGGCGGGATCTCCGGATGTCACAATCAAAGGCTTCATGCTGCGATGCTAACAAGTGTTGGCTCGGTTGGTGACCAAGAGCAGCCTCTTCTTTGCGGGAAATAGGGATGGTTTCTGAGATTTTGACCCTGGGTCAGCCGGGCGGCCCGGAGGGCTGGGTGCTGCTGATCTTAGCGGCGGTGGCGCTTGCGGCTGGGTTTGTCGACGCCGTGGTGGGCGGCGGCGGCCTGGTCGCGATCCCTGCACTGTTTTCATTTGTCCCCCAGGGGTCGCCGGCCACGCTGTTCGGGACCAATAAGATTGCGGCGATCTCGGGAACGTTTGTGGCGGCCACGCGCTATGCCCGATCGGTGCGGCTGCCATGGAATGCGGTGGCTCCGGCCCTTGTGGGGGCGGCGATTTTTGGGTGGTTGGGCGCGGCAGCGGTCAGTTTTTTGCCCCGCGATCTGGGCCAACCCCTGGTGTTGATCATGCTGGTCGTGGTGGCCGTGATCACGCTTCGAAAAAAGGAAATGGGAGCAGTCCATGCGCCACGATTAAATGTTGCGCAACAACGGGCATTGGGCTTTGCCGCCGGGAGTCTTTTAGGGTTTTATGACGGATTTTTTGGACCTGGCACGGGAGCGTTTTTAGTCTTCGTATTTGTGCGCTTCTTTGGGTATGATTTCCTGCACGCATCGGCGTCGAGCAAGGTGGTGAACGTGATGACCAATCTTGCCGCCCTAGCTTTTTTCCTGCCGGTGGGCGCTTTTTTTCTTTCCGCCGCTCTTCTGATGGCGGTGTGCAATATTGCAGGGGCCTGGATCGGAACGCATCTTGCGGTCAAAAAAGGTAGCCAGTTTGTTCGCCGATTTTTTTTAATTCTTTTGGCCGTGCTGATTTTAAGAATGGCCTGGGGTACTTTGGAGATGCTGTTATGAATTCACCGCAACATGTTTTAGGTCAGTCCATGGCGGGGCACTGGATCGGTGGGGCACGCGATGGCAGCGCACCCTCGCGAACCGCGCCCGTCTTCAATCCTGCCAGTGGTGCGGTCGCCCGTGAGGTGGCATTGGCGTCACGGTCCGATGTCGACCGTGCGGTGGAAGCCGCCGCCCGTGCATTCCCCGTCTGGTCGGCCACGCCGCCCGTGAAACGCGCCCGCGTCATGTTTGCGTTTAAAGACTGGATGGAGCGCAACATGGATGCCTTGGCGGCGGCAATTACCGCGGAGCATGGCAAGACAATCGACGATGCAAAGGGTGAGGTGCAGCGCGGTCTCGAAGTGGTGGAGTTTGCCTGTGGCATTCCGCATTTGTTAAAGGGGGAATACACCGAGCAAGTGGGCAGCGGCATTGACGCCTGGAGCATGCGGCAGGCTGTGGGCGTGTGTGTGGGCATCACGCCGTTTAATTTCCCGGTGATGGTGCCGTGTTGGATGTATCCGGTGGCGATTGCATGCGGCAATACATTCGTGCTGAAGCCCTCGGAGCGGGATCCTTCACCGGCTTTAATGGTGGCTCAGGGGCTCAAGGAGTGCGGGCTGCCGGATGGTGTGTTTAACGTGATCCAGGGCGACAAGGAAGCCGTTGATGCCTTGATGACACATCCCAAGGTGGCGGCGATCAGTTTTGTAGGATCCACGCCGATTGCGAAATATATTCATGAGACTGCATCAAAGCAGGGCAAGCGGGTGCAGGCTTTGGGGGGTGCTAAGAATCATTTGGTGGTGATGCCGGATGCGGATCTGGATCAGGCCGTGGACGCACTGATCGGTGCGGCCTATGGGTCCGCCGGTGAACGGTGTATGGCGATATCCGTGGCCGTGGCGGTGGGGGAGCTGGGCACCGAACTCGGGCTGCTGGAGCGCATGGCCCAGGTG
>JBMSML010000122.1:0-3864 GCA_049421125.1 Burkholderiaceae bacterium | reverse complement strand
GCGGCGACATCGCTCATTTCATCCTCTGCACCAACCAGCGGCCAGACAACGCCATGGATCACTTCCTCTTCATCGCCCACTGCAACCCCGACACGGAACTCCTCGAGCTGGCGGTTGTAGCATCCGCCCACCACGGCCGTGAGCACGTTGGTGGATACGCCAAGCGTGGTGGCAAGAAACGCCACCGATGCACGAATGGAAAACGGCCGTGCCGATCGATCGGCATCCCGGCAGGCCACATAATAGGCACGCGGCAGCATGCCCTCAAAGGCGCAGGCGGGCAGCAGTGGTGCGAGAACCTTTTGGCTTTCCTCGATCCAGCTTTTCATGACCTGATCGCGGGGGGCATCGCCCGATTGCCAACGGAAGATGGCCTCGCCCTTGGGTACCGACACCGCACCAATCATGTAACGCTGATCGGCCAGGAACTGGGCGGTTTCTTTGAGTTGTGCAGGATCGACCTTTAATACGCCATCGGCGATGGTCTTGGTGAGTTGTTGGCGAAACTCGGCGGTATCGCAAAAGGTCTCGGGGAGTTGATCGGGAGAATAGAAATAGTTGGCCAAGGTCAGGTCTACGTTGGGTGTGAAGACCACGTTGGCCAAGGCCTGTGTGGTGGCCTTGACCACCGCCGGCGGAATCGGTCGGGTGGGCAAGGGCATGCGCGACCAGGCCAGCACCGGTGCGGCAAACAGCAGCACATCCCGATCACCGTCCGAGGTGGGCGTGACCGCATGTTCCACCCGGCCCTCGATCGCATCGGCCAGTTCTTCATAGGCGCGGGACTCCCGATCTGCAAGGCGATCCAATGCCGCGTTTAACGAGCCTTCATCGCCTTGCTTGAGCAGATTCTCAATCTCGCGCTCAAGCTTTGCTTCCCAGAAGTGGTCTTCGGCACGGCTGCCGGATTGGGCCAACCCTTCGGCCAACTCCACCAAGAGATCGGCTTCGCGCGAGGCGCGACCACGGCGGGATGACGGGGATTTCTTCATGGGAACTTGCTCCTGATAAGCGCACTATTTTAGCAGTGGGTATGATGGGCCTTTACCGGCACACGGTGTGAGGTTATGGAGTCAGGTTTTGCGGTTCCCATCCTGTTGGCCGCCCTTGGGGCGATCCTGTTTTCGGCAAAAGCCATCGTAGTAAAGCTATCTTATCTGCACGGCGCGGATGCCATCACCGTTTTGGCACTCCGCATGCTAGCCGCCTTGCCCTTTTTTTGGATTGCCGTTTGGTGGGAAAAGAGCCGTAAAAATCCTCCTCCTTTGTGTAAAACCGATCTGCTCAAATTGATTTTTCTGGGGTTTACCGGATATTACGTATCAAGCTATTTAGACTTTCTGGGGTTGGAGTACATTTCTGCAGGACTAGAGCGGGTCATCCTGTATCTCAACCCGACGATGGTATTACTTATCTCGGCAGTGATTCTGAGGAAGACTATTCATCGTCGGCAATGGCTCGCCATGGCGGTGGCGTATTCGGGAGTAACACTTGTATTTTTTCACGATATGCGGTGGGACGGCCCACAAGTAGCGCTGGGCAGCGCCCTCGTGGTATTCAGTGCCCTGTCATATGCCATTTACATGATCTACTCGGGAGAGGTGGTCAATCGTGTGGGAAGTATTCGGGTAGTAGCCTATGCGAGCGGTTCGTCCACCGTATTTGTGTTGATGCATGCGCTGATGGCAAATGCCAGTGCGTTAGTGTCCCAGCCGATTGAGGTGTACGGGTTGGCGCTATTTAATGGAAGCCTGTGCACCTTTGTCCCAATGCTCTTTACGATGATCGCGATTAATCGTGTGGGGGCGGGGTTTGCGGCTCAGGCGGGTGTGGCCGGGCCCGTGGCCACGGTATTTCTCGGCTGGTATTTTTTAAGCGAGCCGATTACGTGGATGCAGCTCATCGGCGTGGCCGTGGTGCTCATCGGTATGGGCATATTGCTCACGGCGAGCCGCCCGGCCGCCGCAGTCCGGTAACGATATATTTTTTACCGTCTACTGTCGCTTGGAATTCGATGGTCTCATTGACCTGAATACCATTGAGTAGTGCGACATCCTTGACATAAAACACCATCGTCATTGGCGGCATATCCATGGATTTGATTTCGTTATGGCGTATGGTGAGTCGGGCATTCTCGCGATCAAGTCGACGAATCTCACCCTGGACCCATTCGGCGTTTGCAAGAGTAGGTGATAGCAGCGCCATTAATCCCAGTAAAAAACCGGATCCGGCCTTCATCGCTTTGGGCTCTTTGTGGCGGTGTAGGCCTGATACACGGTCGCTGAACCGTTGCGTTGAACCAGCAGCACGTTGTATGGATCAATCTGACCGCCGTATTCCGGACCGTCCATACCCGGGGTTCCAATGGGCATTTCCGGCACAGACAACCCTAATGCCTTTGGTTTTTCTTTCAAGAGACGATGTATCTCTTTTGCTGGCACATGTCCTTCAATCACGTAGCCTGCGACCTTCGCCGTATGACACGATCCAAAGTTCTCGGGCATTCCAAGTTCCTTGCGCATGGCGACATTACCTTTGTCATGGGTACGGACACGAAACCCGTTGGTCTCGAGATGTTTGATCCAGTCCTCACAGCAGCCGCAGGTGGGAGATTTCCAGACCTCGACCAGTGGCGCGGAGGGCTGGGCGATCGCCATGGTGGGCAGCAGGGCGGCTGCGCCCAACCCCATTGCGAATGTCAGCGAGCCTGCGAGCAGCGAGCGGCGAGTGGCTGACCGATAGGATGGTGCACGGTGCATGGGGTCTCCTTGTGCGGTTCGCTTAGGATTTAACACGAATCTTGCCTTTCATACCGGCCTGATAGTGACCGGGAATCAAACAGGCAAAGTCGAATTCTCCGGTGCGATTAAATAGCCAGATGATCTCACCGGTTTTGCCGGGCTCCACGTGGGCCATGTAGGCCTCGTCATGTTCCATCGCGGGATGCTTTTTCATCATTTCCGCGTGCGCGTCGAGTTCCTTGGCGGTACCGATGACCATCTCATGAAGTGCTTTGCCGGAATTGGAGATTTCGAACCGAACCGTTTCTCCCCGGCGAACCGTGATCAACCCTGGTGAAAATCGCATCTTATCGCTCATGTCAACCTTGATGGTGCGGGAGACCGCCTTAGGATCGCCCGCTATTCCCCAATCGGTTTGCGCGGGTGCAGGCGTCATGTGGTGATGCATCGGAGCGTGCGTGGAGGGCTCAGATTCCTTGGCCGTTGGTGTGGACGCAGGATGGCTGGGTCCGTGTGCGACAGCGGACACACCGAGCAGTGCGCCGGCTACGCCTACCGTGGTCCAGACCATGGCGCGTTTACTCGTGAGATTCATCATTGGCTCCTTTTCAGTGGGCGTGGGACTTGAACTTGCCGGCGCCGGATTTTCGCGCCTGGACCTCGATCGACTGTTGTGATTCGCGTGGCATAGCACTCGCACCGGCTGTGGATGAACGGGCGGGCATCGCCAAGGGAGCCCCCGTCCACTCATAGGCCTGGGTGCCCTTCGGCTGGACATACCATCCCGGGTTGGAATAATCCCCCCGCGGTTGGTTCGCCCGGACTTTGAGCACGCTGAACATGCCGCCCATTTCAACAGAGCCGTAGGGGCCGTCACCGGTCATCATGGGCGCCGTATTCTCTGGCAGAGGCATTTCCATTTCTGCCATGTCGGCCATGCCGCGCTCCCCCATGACCATGTAATCGGGAATCAGGCGTCCAATGCGCTTGGCCAGACCGGTGTGGTCCACCCCGATGAGGGTGGGCACATCGTGCCCCATGGCGTTCATGGTGTGATGCGACTTATGGCAGTGAAATGCCCAGTCGCCTTCCTCGCTTGCCACGAATTCGATTTGCCGCATTT
>JBMSML010000121.1:0-3882 GCA_049421125.1 Burkholderiaceae bacterium | reverse complement strand
TGTCGCGTGCGCCACGAACACTGCGCACGACTTTTGCAACCTGCTCGGATAGCTGTCGCAATTCATTCAGATCATCACCGAAAACCTTGATACCCAGCTGAGAGCGGACTCCCGTCAGCATTTCATCGACCCGCTGCGCGATCGGCTGAGAGATCACGACCTGCACCCCCGGAATCGCCGATAATTTCTTTCGAATGTCTTCCTCAATGTCCTCCTGATCCCGCCCCGAGTCGGGATCAATCAGTGCGACTGGGGTGGATTCATTCGGGCCCGCAGGATCTGCCGGTGATTCGCCACGGCCTAAGGGCGAGACCACGCTTTTCACGCCGGGAATTTCGGCCACCATTTTCATCGCCGCCATCTCTAGCCGAATCGATTCATCCAGCGAGATACTGGGCACCCGAATCACCTGGGGAGTCAGTGCGCCCTCTTTCATAATCGGCATGAATGACTTTCCCAAAAAGGGAAATAAGAGCAAGGACAACACCAGCAGGCCAACCGCTACCGCCAGGGTCCTACGGTCCTGCAGCGTTGCGCGATCCAGGAGATTTAAGTAGTGCCGCTTGAGAACAGCGATCGCCTTGGTGTCATGATCCGCGCCACCCTGTAAGAAGTATGAGCAGAGAACGGGCGAGAGGGTCAGCGAGACCAGCAGAGAGATGGTCAACGCCACCGCAATCGTAATCGCCAATGGCGCAAACATTTTTCCCTCAATACCCTGCAGGGTCATGAGGGGTAAAAACACCAAAATGATGATCGCAATACCAAAAATGGTTGGCGTGGCGACCTCGGTCGTGGCCTCAAAGACAGTCCTGACCCGCTCTCCAATACTCTTACCCGCCGACCCCAGTTTATGAAATACGTTTTCCACCACCACGACAGTGGCATCCACCATCAGGCCAATGGCAATGGCCAGGCCTCCCAGCGACATGAGATTGGCAGAAATGCCGTACCGATTCATTACGATAAAGGTGCTCAAGGGCGTAATGATGAGCGTAGCCACAACGATCAGACTGGAGCGGACATCGCCTAGAAACACAAAGAGAATCAACACCACTAAAAAGATGCCCTCGATCAGCACCTTTCCGACAGTCCAGAGGGCCGCATCAACAAGGTCGGTGCGGTCATAAAAGGGTACGATCTTCAAGCCGTCGGGCAGCATGCCCGAGCCATTGATCTCCCCGACCCGCTCTTTGACTCTCGATACGACCTGCTTGGCATTGCCGCCGCGAATCATTTGAACAATGCCGCCGGCGCTCTCGGTATGCCCCCCCTTGATGAGTGCGCCCTGACGGACTTCACTACCAATCTGCACCCGGGCCACATCACGCACAAACACCGGCACACCGCTTTGTTCTTTCAATACGATGTTATTGATGTCATCCACCGTGCGGATGAGCCCCACTGCACGCACCAGAAACTGCTCAGAGCCCTGGGGCAAAATACCGCCACTCGCATTGGAATTGTTAGCAGAGATCGCATTCACCACCTGCTGCACAGTCAGATTGAAGTGTCGCAGGCGGCCCGGATCCACCTGGACCTGAAACTGCTTGACGAGACCGCCATAGGAATTGATTTCGGCAACACCGGGAATCGAGCGCAGCATTGGCCGCACCACCCAATCCTGCAACGTGCGGCGCTCCATGAGCTCATCCGCCGTCAGTTCACGCTTGCCATCATCGGGCCGCTCGATGGTGTACTGAAAGACCTCGCCTAGGCCGGTCGATACCGGACCCAGGACCGGCACCACCCCGTCAGGCATGCGGGTGCTGACCTCGATGAGACGCTCGGTCACCAGCTGCCGCGCGAAATAGACATCCGTTTTATCGGTGAAGACCAGGGTGATGATCGACAGACCGCTGCGATTAAGTGATCGCATCTCGGTCAACCCCGGCAGCCCAGTCATCGCGATTTCTAGCGGCACGGTAATGAAGCGCTCGATTTCCTCGGGCGAACGGCCAGGGGCTTCGGTCGCAATCTGGACCTGAATATTGGTGACATCAGGGAATGCATCCACTGATAGCCGCAGCGATTCGCGCAATCCGAATCCGCAGAGCACCAGCGCAATCACAATCACCACGAGCCGCTGACTGAGAGCGGAACGAATCAACGACGGGATCACGGCCTTACTCCTGCACGCGCTTGCGTTCGTTATTCAAATGAAATGCGCCCTTGACCACGATCTCGGCCCCGGCCGATAGGCCTGAGATCACCGGCCGGACGGTCTCGTTCACGGGCGGCCCCAGCTCAACAGGCGCCAGTGTCCAGACGTTATCTGCTTTTTTAATGAAGACGAAATCCTTATTGCCCTCGCGAACCACTGCCTCAATCGGCACCACCGCGGTACTGCGTGCATCGCCCTGAATCCGCATATTGACCAGCATCGACGGCTTGAGGTTACGCCCGGGGTTGTCGATGACCGAACGCACCGTGACGGTTCGGGTCTCAGGGGAGATTGTGTCTCCGACAACTGCAATTTTCCCGGTGAGTTTTTTATTTTTTAATGCCGGCACCTCGATCTCGAGTGCCTGCCCCGCCCGCACATACTGCGCGGTTTGCTCGGGAATCTGGCCCACCACCCAGACCCGGGTCAGATCGGCCACAGTAAAGAGTGGGTCGCCTGGGGTGGCCACTTGGCCCTGGCTGACTTTGCGCTCAATCACAACACCGCTTTGTGTCGCAGTAATGCCGACACTGGGATTGAGTACGCCGTCTTTGCGCAAGGTATCGATCATGGAAGCCGACATGCCCATCAATGTGAGCTGGTCACCGGCAGCACGAAGCTCTGCGCGCGCGATGTTAAGTTCCGACTCGCGCCGCTGGAGTTCAGCGGTGCCAATCACATCCGCTTTCACCAGCACCTGGGCCCGCTCAACGGCCCGCTCGGCCTGATTAAATGATGCGTTTGCGCGCAGGAACGCGACCTGCGCCTGCGTCAGCTCTGGGCTGGCAAGGCTTGCAAGGGGCTGGCCGGTTAAGACCCTATCCCCCACTTCCGCCAGGACATTGGTCACCCTGCCCAGCACCGAGGCGCCGATTCGTGTCACGAGCCGCTCATCTGGCTGAATGGTTCCCGAGATGTCCACAATCCGTGAAAGCTCAGCCGCCTCGACCTTGCCCGCGGTGAAATAGCCCTGCATCTCGGGCTTTACTGCAACATCTTTGGCATCCAGCTTTGGTCCGCTGGAAGCGGCGGGCTCCTCGCTTGAGCAGGCCGCCAGCAACAAGCAGGCCGCTAGCGACAAGCAGGCGGCAGGGAAATGCCGGAAACGTTGGAGAATGGGGTTCGTGCTGAGTGTCATTGTGTCTTTCATTGGGCAGTGGCGGTGTAGCGGGCAGCAAGCTTATCCAATGAGATTCGGGCCGCCTGCAGCTCGAAGCGGGCCTGAATCAAATCCGCGCGCACCGATCGCAGCACACGCTGGGCATCGAGCACTTCGAGGATGCCGCGCTCGCCAAATCGATATGCCGCCTCTGCGACACGCAGTGCGGCCTCAGCCTCAGGGATAGCGCCGCGGCCAAGGGCCTCGACTGCAGCCCGTGCCATCTCGTAGGATTTCCATGCAAGTAACACGCGTTGGCGCATCTCCAGGGTCGCACCATCAAGACGGGTCTGGGCCCTGAGCCGCTCAGCGGCTGCCTCAGCCACCGGGCCCTGGCGCTGATCCAAAAGCGGGATCTGTATCGCAACACCGGTCATGGTCTGACGAATTTCAGGATCCCGAAGTTCTTGATAGCGCAGCTCAACCCCAGGAAGCCGGCCGGATTTCGCAAAGCTCAGATTGGCATCGGCACGCGCAAGCAAGGCGCGCAAAACCGCAAGCTCGGGGCTTTTGTTTAAGGCCTGCTGCATGATTTCTTCAAGCACCATGGGCTGGGCTT
>JBMSML010000120.1:0-4017 GCA_049421125.1 Burkholderiaceae bacterium | reverse complement strand
TGTCGCGCTGTGTCAGCGCGACCCACGACAGGCCAAAATGAACCGCCGCCTGAGCCCGGGCACCCCCATCTTTGGCCAAGGCCATCGCAGGGTCGGTCAATTGCGCCTCAAAGCGTTGACGCGCAGACCGCAGGCCATCCACCTTGGTGTCGGCCAGCGCAAGCAGTTTCGCCCGCAACCAATCGTAGGCCACCGAATTCGTTTTTACCGCGTCACGGACCGCCTGACGGACACCGGGATCACTCTGCAATCGCGCCTGAATGTCGGCAATACGCTCGGTGGTGAGCGGATGGGTGCGCAAGTAGGCCGGTGCATTGTTATCGTAGAGACGCCCGGCCTGGCTCAATCGTTCGAACATCGATGACATGGACTGGGGATCAAAGCCCGACTCCGTCAGGATTTGCAGCCCCACACGATCGGCTTCACGTTCGGCATCGCGCGAAAACGCCAGCTGATCGCGCAGGGCCACGGTTTGCCCTAAGGAAATCATGCCCATGGCCGCATCCGGACTGGACTTGGCCGCCATCGCCGCCAACACGGCCGCGGCGATCATCACCGCAGAACTCTGTCGTTGCTGCCCGAACATTCGTGCAATATGCCGCTGGGTCACGTGACCAATCTCGTGGGCGAGCACCGACATGACCTCGGCTTCACGATCCGAGGCGGTGATCAATCCGGTGTGGATGCCAATGTAGCCCCCGGGCAACGCGAAGGCGTTAATGCTGCTGTCTCTGACCAGAAAGAACCGAAAAGGCCGATCCGACTCCGAGTGCCCCAAGGCGCCCGCGGCACGCAAGAGCTTCATCGCCTGCTGGGCAATGGCATCGGTGGTTTCCGGGTCATCCCAGACCACCCCCACACGCAAAAACTCCTGAAAAATTTGATCACCGAGCCGTTGCTCGGCCGCTGGACTCAGCTCATCGACCGACGCCTCGCCCAAGGCGGGAAGATTATCGATGCCCCGCGCACGGGTTTGCGCGCCCGTGGGATCGGACACACCCAGGGTGATGAACACGGCCAGACCGAGCCCTGCGAACGCGCGGCGCATCGGTCTACGGATGGGGTCAGTGGAATGGGTCATGCGGACTATCATAGGGTCTATGACCCAATTCACCCATTTTGATTCCGCCGGCCAAGCCCACATGGTGGACGTTGGCGAGAAAAAAGATACCCATCGCGTCGCCGTCGCCACCGGCACCATTCAGATGCAGCCGGAAACCCTTCGGCGCATCCGCCAAGGCGATGCCCAGAAAGGCGATGTCCTGGGCGTGGCACGTATTGCGGCCATTCAGGCCGCCAAGAAAACCGCAGAACTCATTCCCCTGTGTCATCCGCTCATGCTCACGCGCGTAGCCGTCGACTTTGAACTCATCGACCTGACGGCCTCCCATCATCAATCTGCCATCCGCTGCACGGCCACGGTGGAGCTCACCGGCAAGACCGGCGTGGAGATGGAGGCCCTCACGGCCGTCCAGATTGGTCTGCTCACCATCTATGACATGTGCAAGGCCGTGGATCGCGGCATGACCATGACCGACATTCAGCTTCTGGAAAAGCACGGGGGCAAAAGCGGCAGTTATGTCCGCACCTAGCGGCGTGGTATGACATCGCCGCTCGCACTCCAAGGCCTTCGCGTACTCGATCTCACGCGCATTCTGGCCGGCCCATCGGCCACGCAGCTCCTCGGTGATCTCGGCGCCGACGTCGTCAAGGTAGAAAAACCGGGCGAAGGCGACGACACACGAACCTGGGGGCCGCCCTTTATCGCGGCACGCGAGGGGCTGCCCACCACCGAGAGTGCCTACTACTTGTGCGCCAATCGCAACAAACGTTCAATTGAAATTGATATGACCACTGCCGACGGACAGGCACTGGTGCATGCCTTGCTCGAGCGGACGGACGTGCTCATCGAGAATTACAAGGTCGGCGGACTGGCCGCCTATGGCCTGTCCTATGCACAACTGAAGGAAAAGTTTCCTCGATTGGTCTATTGCTCGATTACAGGATTCGGACAGACCGGTCCGTATGCCCCCCGCGCGGGCTACGATTTTCTGATTCAAGGCATGGGCGGCATCATGAGTCTGACCGGTGAACCCAACGGTGAACCCATGAAAGTGGGCGTGGCCGTGGCCGATGTCATGGCTGGCATGTACGCCACCGTCGGCATCCTGGCCGCCTTGCGCCATCGGGACGCCACCGGGGTAGGCCAACACATCGACATTGCACTCTTGGATACCCAGATCGCCTGGCTGGCCAATGCCGCCACCAATTACCTCGCCACCGGAAAAAATCCGGATCGATTGGGCAACGGCCACCCCAATATCGTGCCTTACCAAGTATTCCCCACTGCAGACGATGCCATTATTGTCGCCGTCGGAAACGACAGCCAGTTCCGAAAACTCTGCACGGTCCTGGGCATGGCCGAACATGGCACCCATCCGCACTACGCCACCAACGCGGCCCGCGTGCAACACCGTGCCACGCTCGTGCACGATATCTCAACGGTCCTGCGTGGACAGACACGGGATCATTGGATCGGCGCACTGGAGCAGGTGGGCGTGCCTTGTGGGCCCGTCAATTCCCTAGCCCAGGTGTTTGCCGACCCCCAGGTGCAGTCCCGGGAGATGGCGGTTCGCATGCCGCATGCGGGCGCCGCCAAAGGCGCCGTTGACCTGGTGGCCAATCCGATTAAATTTTCTCAGACACCGGTGCAGTATCGAATCGCCCCCCCGATGCGTAATCAACACAGGCAGGAGATCCTGCGTGATTGGTTAGGGCGGGAATCGTGAGGCACGGTTGACCATCACGCACCCGTGACGACACTCGGACTATCGCTGGTCGCACTCGCCGGTGGATGCATCGGTTTGGGATTGGGCGGCTTTTCAAAGGGCGCGCTGGGCGTGGGGCTCCCTCTGGTCTCTATTCCTATCCTGTCGTTTTTCATGCCCGTGCCCCAGGCCCTGGCCATCCTGACGGTGCCCATTTTCATCACCAATATCTGGCAGGCCATACATGGGGGTCATGTCCGCGTGGTGATTAGGCGTTTCTGGCCAATGGCCCTTGCACTGGCCGCCGGCATCGGCGCCGGCGCGCAGATTCTAGTGCGCCTGGACGACAAAACCCTTTACCTCATCATGGGACTGATCGTGCTGACCCAACCGGTCATGCGATGGTTCAAACCACATGCGGTGATCCCAGAGCACCAACAACGCTGGCTCAATCCCATGGTGGGTCTGGTCAGTGGCATGGTCGGCGGCATGTCCGGGTTTTATGGTCCGCTGGCCTTTATTTACCTGGCCGCACTCCGGCTTCCGAAAGACATGTTCACCTCGGCCGCCGCCGTGCTCTTGTTCACCGGCGGTATCGCCCTGGCGATATTCTTATCGGGCCTTGGCGTGATGACCCGCAACGATCTGGTGCTCTCCTGCATGGCGCTTGTGCCTGCGATGGCCGGTATTTTGATGGGCCAACGCATTCGGGCGCGGTTCAGTCAGACGCAGTTCGAACGGGCGCTGACCATCACCATGCTGGTGATGGGCGTCAGCCTCTTGATCAAAGCGATCTGACGCGACCGTTAGCATCACCGCGCAATGAGACACCACTGCACCTCACGCCAACGGGGTGTCTAGGTATCGTGCTCGTCAGGCGGTGTCTGCAACATATCCGTCGGGGCCTCGGCCACCGGAAGGGCCTGCACATCGTGAAGCCTGCGCTGGATGGCGCGCGTGCGCACTCCCACCGATTGGAATTTGTTGGCCGCTTCCTGCAGTTTCTTCTCGGTCTCGGCGATCACGCCACCAAACTTTTCAAACTCGGTCTTCACGCCGCCCAATAGCGCCCAGACCTCGGATGAACGCTTCTCAATGGCGAGTGTACGAAACCCCATCTGCAGACTGTTGAGCATGGCGGCGGTATTTGTAGGGCCCGTCACCACCACGCGATAGTCGCGCTGCAGGCTCTCGGCCAGGCCGGTGCGTCGAAGCACCTCCGCATAGCGCCCCTCGGTGGGCAGGTACA
>JBMSML010000119.1:0-4058 GCA_049421125.1 Burkholderiaceae bacterium | reverse complement strand
GGTTGCCATCACGGTCATAAACTGCACATTGGCGGATAATGACAATCCCGCCATGTACGCGACACCATCGGCCACATCGGCGATTGCCATGCGCGGTTCCGCCATCCGCGTGCCATTGGCCTGAAGCGCTCCGGCGCCAAATCCAGTGGTCATCTCCGAAGCGGCATTGCCAATATCAATTTGACCGCAGGCGATGTTAAAGGCACGGCCATCCAAGGACAGGGATTTGGTGAGCCCGGTAATAGCATGCTTTGTCGCGGTATAGCCCACGGATTGCGGCCGCGGCGCATGCGCAGAGATCGAGCCATTATTAATGATCCGGCCACCCTGCGGTGTTTGACGTCGCATCTGTGCAAATGCAGCGCGCGCACAAAGAAATGCGCCGGTTAAATTAATGTCCACCGATTCGCGCCAGTTGGCCACGGACAGTTCATCAATCAATTGACCCGGCGGAAAGATGCCCGCATTGTTAAAAAGCAGATCCACGCGGGACCACTTCGCCACAATTTCGGAAAACAGGCGATCCACGTCGGTCTCCTGGGAGACATCGGCCGCCACCACCAGCGATCGGTTCGCAAAGCCTTGCACCGTCTCCACCAAGGGATCGCGCCGCCGACCGGTCACGGCCACCTTCCAGCCCAGTGCCAGTAATTTCTGCGCCACCGCCCGACCGATGCCACTGCCGGCTCCGGTCACCACGGCGATTCCGGGCTCTGACAATGTCGATGTGGTGACCTGGGTCATGATGATCTGCTCCCTGAAGTAAGATGAAGACTCAACGCATTAGTGTAAATCGAAGAGTGCAAGGGCCTGATGATGACACCCACAACGGTTATTTATCTGCATGGTTTCCGCAGTTCACCGCTGTCCTCGAAAGCGGTGCGGGTAGGCCAGGATCTCGCCACACGGGGGGTGGGCTACGCCTGCCCCACACTGGACATTGCACCGCTCACCGCAATGGCTCAGATTCATGCTGCCATCGACCACGCCTTGTCCCAGGGCGATCGGGTGCGCCTGATCGGAAGTTCGCTCGGAGGCTTTTTTGCCAGTGCCGTAATGGAGAACCATCCGCAGCGTGGACAGTTCAAGGCCGCACTGCTGAATCCGGCGCCGTGGCCGGCCCGCGATCTGGCCCCGTATGTAGGAGAGTTACCGGCCTGGCACACCCAGGAGGTATTGAACTTTCGGCGCGAGTACATCGACGATCTCAAGGCCCTCGAAGTGGGCATCACCATGCCCGAACGCTATCTGTTAGTGGCGGCAAAAGGCGATGAGCTTTTGGACTGGAAGGAAATGGTGGCGCGCTATCCCGGTGCTCATTCGCATGTGATCGAGGGATCCGATCACGGGCTGTCGGACTTCGATGATCACTGGCCCATCATTCGCGCGTTTTTACTCGCCGCCTAACCCACTACCCTGCCGTGGACAGTGACGGTCGGCTCACTCGGTGACCACGGTCAAAATCCACGCGCAGTAACAACAGCAACCCGATCAGAAAAAAACCTCCGGTGACCAACATCGCCACGCGATGGGCGTTGTTCGTGATCCAGGTGACCCATCCATAGGTCATGGGTCCCAAAATGGCCGATAGGTTCACCGCCACTCCCCACAGTCCAAACGTCTCGGCCTCGCGCCCGGGCCGTGCCAGATAGGCCACCGCCGCGCGTGCACCACTCTGAGACGCCCCCATGGCCAAGCCGGCGAAGTGTGCGGCCACCCAGAACAAAAGAGGCGTTGTGGCTTGCCAAGCCACCACCACCATCACCAGCCAAAAGATCAATGCCGCGGTGAGGCTACGCCGATGCCCCACGCGGTCCTGGAAAAAACCAAACGCCCAGGCACCCACGGCCGCCGTAATGTTCACCACCAAAATTAAGGTGATGGTCTGGGACATCGAAAACCCCATCACCTCTTGGGCATAGACCGCCGCCAACGCAATCACGGTCTGCACACCGGCGTGATACACGACCACGCACACCAGAAAGCGGCGCAGATCCGTTTGCGCCTGCGCCGCTTGCCATGTGGCAATCAATCGCCCCCAACTCAGATCCCACCACTGATCAGCGCCACGTTGCGGCGATGCCGTGTCGGGCGCGCCACGCTCACGCAACACACGCAAAGCCCACCATGCCGAGAGTCCAAACAATCCTGCTGTGATCAGCATGGTGCCCCCGACTACCCCCTGGGCATCGTGACCATGGGCCTGCGCCCAGATGACCCATGCCAGTGCTAATCCCAATGCCGTGAGCCCCCCGATATAGCCCCAGGCCCAGCCGTAACCGGAGATCCGGCCCAGATGTTCATCCTGCGCCAATTCCGGCAGAAAGGCCGCCGACATATCCTGGTGCGTGGCAAAGCAGAGATTCGAGATGACCAACAGGAATCCTGCCCAGACCATCATGCCCGGCCCCACACTGGCCAAGAGCGCTGTGCTCACCACACAACCGATTGTGGTAACGATCAAGACCGATTTCTTTTTCGCCCGACGATCCGCATAAACGCCCAGAATCGGCGCAGTCAGCATCACCAGCCCGTAGCTGATGGCCAGTACGAGCGTCCAGACCAAGGTGGCGTGCGGCGCGCCCTGCATCACCGTGGCCACGAAATACGCGTTAAACACCGCCGTGAGCACGACCGTGGTGTAGCCTGAGTTGGCAAAGTCCAGACTCGCCCACGCCCAGAATTCCCGCGGTGCGACGCCCGGTTTCAATAATGCGGATGCCCGATGCCCCATAGACCCTTCACCATTTCCCGTAAGCCGTCATGATGAGGCAAAATCCGACTTCGCGTCCTCCAGTTCAACCCCTGGCACGACCACTCTTATGAACCACGATCGCCCTGTCACGACCGCTGCCCCTGCGGCACCCAAAAAAGTCTATGTGCGCACCTTCGGGTGCCAGATGAACGAATACGACTCCGACAAGATGGTCGATATTCTTCACGCCTCACACGGCATGGAATCCACCCACTCTCCCGAAGAGGCTGATGTGATTCTCTTCAATACCTGTTCGGTGAGGGAAAAGGCACAGGCGAAAGTCTTTTCGGATCTTGGACGTGCACGGGAATTAAAGAAACTAAAACCCGAACTGATCATTGGCGTGGGCGGTTGTGTGGCTTCTCAGGAAGGACAGGCCATCGTACAGCGCGCCCCGTATGTGGATGTGGTGTTCGGGCCACAGACCCTGCACCGCCTTCCCGATCTGATCGAAGCGCGTCGTCGCACGCACAAACCGCAAGTGGATATCCGTTTTCCGGAAATCGAAAAGTTTGATCATCTGCCACCGGCCCGGGTCGATGGCCCCACGGCCTTTGTCTCCATCATGGAAGGGTGCAGTAAATACTGCAGCTTTTGTGTCGTGCCCTACACCCGCGGCACCGAAGTGTCCCGGCCGCTCGAAGACGTTCTCGCCGAGATCGCTGAACTCGCAGAACAAGGGGTTCGGGAGGTCACACTGCTGGGCCAAAACGTCAACGCCTACCAAGGAGCGATCGATAAACAGCAGCCCGACGGGGACACTGCCGACTTTGCAACCCTATTGGAGCTGGTGAGCGCCATGGAGGGCATCGCGCGCATTCGGTACACGACCTCCCACCCCCGGGAGTTCACACCGAAGCTTATCGATGCCTATGCGCGATTGCCAAAACTTGTTGATCACGTTCACCTGCCCGTGCAGTCGGGTTCGGACAAAATCCTGTCGGCGATGAAGCGTGGCTACACAGCGCTGGAGTACAAATCCATCATCCGTCGTCTGCGGACTGTGCGCCCAGACATTTCCATTTCCACCGACATCATCGTGGGGTTTCCTGGCGAGACCGAGTCCGATTTCAAGGCCACTATGGCCCTGATCGACGCCATCGGTTTTGATACATCCTTTAGCTTCATCTACAGCCCGCGACCGGGCACTCCCGCCGCCGATCTGACCGATGACACCCCCAACGCCTTGAAACTCGAACGCCTGCAAGCGCTCCAGGCCGCCATCGAGGCCAACGCCACCGGAATTTCACAGCGCATGGTCAATACCGTTCAGACCATCCTGGTGGAGGGCCCCTCGCGTAAA
>JBMSML010000118.1:0-4125 GCA_049421125.1 Burkholderiaceae bacterium | reverse complement strand
GCGATTCAGGGATTCGAACCCCGGACCTGCGGATTATGATTCCGTCGCTCTAACCGACTGAGCTAAATCGCCACGAGCCGCAGATTATAGAAAATTTAGGTGTTTAGGACAATTCCTACGGCCCATCGCGCCGTGTGGCGGTCGGGCATGCACCCCACCTTAGAATGGGGCCATGGCTTCCAAACTCACCGGCCTTGCGGCCTGGCTGCGGGACTATCAGGTCCTGTCGCGCTACCGATCCCAATGGTTTTTCGCACTGCTATTTCTGGTGCTCGCGGCGGGGGCCACACTGGCCGTGCCCCTGGCGTTTCGGGACCTGGTGGACAGTGGCCTGGGCAGCGATCAGATTGATCAAAAGTTTCTGAATCTCTTGGGTTTGGCGGCCGTATTGGCCGTGGTGACCGCCGCACGGTTTTATCTCATGTCCTGGCTTGGGGAACGGGTGGTGGCGGATGTTCGCACACGGGTGTTTGATAACGTGCTGCGGCAAAGCCCGAGTTACTTTGAGACCCTGCAGACAGGGGAAGTGCTCTCGCGGCTGACCAGTGACACCACGCTGGTGCAAACCTTGATCGGCACCAGCGTGTCCATGGCGCTGCGTTCTGCCGTGATGTTTATCGGTGGTCTGATCATGATGCTGGTCACGAGTCCTTGGCTAGCAGGATTGATGCTAGTGCTGCTCACGCTGGTGGTACTACCGATCTGGGCGCTGGGCCGACGTGTGCGCAAGATGTCGCGCACGAGCCAAGATAAAGTGGCCGACACGAGTGCCTTGGCCGGGGAGGTGTTAAACGCGATGTCCACCGTGCAGGCCTTCGTGCGGGAACCGTATGAACGCATACGATTCCATCGGGCGGTCGAAAACACTTTCCGCCAGGCGCGCCGCCGAATCGCGTTGCGCTCACTGCTCACGGTTGTGGCGATTCTGATGGCGTTTTCTGTGATTGTGTTGGTGCTCTGGATTGGCGCTCGGCAGGTCAGCAGCGGTGCGATGTCCTTGGGGGAATTGACCCAGTTCGTGATGTATGCCGTTTTAGTGGCCGGTGCGATCGGAGCACTCTCCGAGGTCTTGGGCGATGTGCAGCGTGCTGCGGGTGCAACGGAGCGATTGGTGGAGTTGATGCAGGCCGAGCCCGCCATTCTGTCGTCACCCGGTATTGCGCAGGAGTCTGCAAGTGCGAACGCACGCGTGCCGGATCAGATCGTCGCTACATCCAGTGTTACCGCAATCGAATTTTCGGATCTGGTGTTCTCGTATCCATCGCGGCCGGATGTGCGTGCCCTGAATCGATTGAACTTTGCCGTGTCCACGGGATCCCGTGTGGCGATCGTGGGACCTTCGGGCGCGGGCAAGACCACGCTCTTTGCCCTGCTTTTGCGTTTTTATGAAGGGCAGTCCGGAGTGCTGCGGGTATTCGGTCGCGACGTGCGCGATTGGCCGCTGGGGGCGCTGCGCACACAGATTGGTATCGTGCCGCAAGAGCCGGTGATCTTTGCGGCCAGCGCGATGGACAACATTCGTTATGGACGCCTGGAGGCTACCGACGAGGAGGTGATGGCCGCTGCCCGAACCGCCCATGCCCATGAATTTATTTCCGCGTTGCCACAGGGTTACCAGAGCTTTCTGGGTGAACGCGGTGTTCGGCTCTCCGGGGGGCAGAAGCAGCGGATCTCGATTGCGCGGGCGATTCTTAAGAATCCACCCATCCTGCTGCTCGACGAGGCCACGTCGGCCTTAGATGCCGAGTCTGAAAGAGAAGTGCAGCGGGCATTAGACGAGGTGTTGCCGGGCAGAACGTCCTTGACCATTGCCCACCGGCTGGCCACGGTGTTGCGGGCGGATTCATTACTGGTGATGGATCAGGGATGCGTGGTCGAGCAGGGCACGCATACGGAGCTAGTCGCCCAGGGCGGCTTGTACGCCCGGTTGGCGAAGCTGCAGTTTGCTTAAATCGAATCGAAAAGGTTTGTCGCGGTTAACCGCGAATTCGCCAGCCAATGGCCACTAGGCGCACAGTCAGTAGCGTGAGTGTGAGCGTGGCCAGGGCAGAGATGGTCAGGCTGAACCAGGGCGAGATATCCGAGATGCCGTAAATGCCAAACCGAAACCCATCAATGAGATAAAAAAATGGATTCAGATGACTGATGGCCTGCCATAAAGCCGGCAGATCATGGGTGGAATAAAACACACCGGCCAACATGGTCAGAGGGTTAATCAGAAAGTTTTGGAACACGGACACGTGATCCCATTTCTCTGCCCATAAACCTGCAATGAACCCCAGGCAGGCCAGCATGACACAGGCCAAGATGGCAAACACTCCTGCCCAGACTGCATGAGTTAACGAGGTCGGAACAAATAGGGCGGCCACCACCCACACACCGAGCCCGCAGACGAGTCCACGCAATACGGCCCCGCCCACATAGCCCACCAGCCATTCCCACGGCCGCATCGGCGATAACAGCACAAACACCAGATTGCCGGTCATCTTGCTCTGGGTGATGCTCGATGACGTATTGGCAAATGCATTTTGTTGCAGGGTCATCATGACCAAACCCGGTACCAAGAAACTCGAGTACGTCACGCCGGGATAGGGCTCCATTCGGCCCTCGAGCAGATAAGAAAAAATCAGCAAAAACAAAAGACTTGAGACCACCGGGGCCAGAATGGTCTGCATGGCGACTTTGGCAAACCGCATGGTCTCTTTGTGCAGCAGAGCCCAGGCCCCGAAGCTGTCGGCGATCAGTGCATGACGTGCTGCGAGGATTGGCCCGGCGTTTGCGGTGCTCGGGGTGTTCATAGGGCGGCGAAAGCGTTGGCAATATCCCGTGTGGTGCTCTGGGCGACACGGGCGGCCGCTTCTTTCCAATCGGGGTTCGCACTGGCATACAGAATTGCCCGAGAGGAATTGATCAGCATGCCGCCGTTGGCGGTGCGCCCGGCACGCACGGTGGCGACCAAATCACCGCCCTGCGCACCGATGCCCGGAATAAGCAGCGGCAGTGTTTTGGCCACATGACGCACGGCGTCGATTTCTTTGGGGTAGGTCGCGCCCACCACGAGTCCAACTTGATCGGCCTTGTTCCAGCGCGACGTGGCCTGTCGTGCCACTTCGATATACAGTCGGTGATGTTGCGTGGTCTGCAGCATTTGAAAATCATCGCCGCCCGCATTGGAAGTGCGGCACAGCACGAAAATGCCGCGGCTTTCATAGTGGAGATAAGGCGCTAAGCTGTCCGTGCCCATATAGGGATTGACGGTCACAGCATCGGCCAGATAACGGATATAGGCTTCCTTGGCGTAATGTTCGGCCGTCGAGCCGATGTCGCCACGCTTGGCATCGAGCACCCAGAGATGATGGGGATAGCGATCGCGGGCGGCGATCGCTAAACGCTCCAGCACGCTCTCGGCCCGCTGCGAGGCGAAATACGCGATCTGGGGTTTGAACGCACAGCAATGCGGTGCAGTGGCCTCCATGATGCCCAGGCAAAAGGTTTCGATCGCGCCCAGCGGGTCGCTCGCGAATTGTTCCGTGAGGGGGCTGGGAAATCGGGAGGGATCGGGATCGAGCCCCACGCAGAGCATGGAGGATTGCGTCTGCCAGGCGTGTTCCAAGCGTTGGATGAACGTCATGTTGGCATGATAAATAAAAAAGCCCCGCGATGTTCTGCGGGGCTTGGCGCTGTTGGAGGGTTAACAGCGACGGGAGGGGGATTACATTCCCATGTCGCCCATGCCACCCATACCGCCCATGCCACCCATACCGCCGGGCATGCCGCCGGCCTTTTCGTCGGCAGGCGCTTCGGCCACCATGCAGTCGGTGGTGAGCATCAGGGAGGCGACGGACGCCGCGTTTTGCAGAGCCGTACGCGTCACTTTGGTGGGGTCGACCACCCCCATGGAGAGCATGTCGCCGTACTCGCCCGTGGCGGCGTTGTAACCGTTATTGCCTTTGCCTTCGAGCACCTTGTTGACCACCACGCTGGGCTCTTCGCCGCAGTTGGCCACGATTTGGCGCAGGGGTTCTTCTACGGCACGCAGTACGATCTTGACACCGGCTTCCTGGTCCGGATTGGCCCCCTTGACGGAGGCCACCGCGCGGGCGCGCAGCAGGGCCACGCCACCGC
>JBMSML010000117.1:0-4178 GCA_049421125.1 Burkholderiaceae bacterium | reverse complement strand
TCCTGCCCCTGCATGGCGTCAACGGTAAACAAGGTCTCGATTGGCGCTAATGCGGCGTGCAACCCGGCGATTTCACGCATCATCGCCTCGTCGATTGCGAGCCGGCCTGCCGTGTCCACCAACAGCACATCGTGCAAGTGCCGTTTAGCATGGTCGACCGCTGCCCGAGCGATCGTTAACGGCGATGCGTCGGCGGGCGTGGGGTAACAATCCACGCCGGCCTGCTCGGACACCAGGCGCAATTGCTCAATGGCCGCCGGCCGGTACACGTCGCACGAAACGGTGAGCACCTTTTTCTTTTGAGTCTCGCGCAACCACTTGGCCAGTTTGCCCACCGTCGTGGTCTTGCCCGCGCCCTGCAATCCGGCCATCAGGACAATGGCCGGTGGCGCAGTGGCCAGGTTCAGGTGCATGCGCAGCCCATTGGGATCGCTCTCGCCGGACATCAGGGCCACCAGCTCGCGGTGCACGACGCCTACGAGCGCCTGTCCGGGCGTCAGGCTGCTTTGGACCTCTTGGCCCATTGCCTTTTCCTTGACCCGAGCAATAAAGTCCTTCACCACGTGCAGGGCCACGTCGGCATCGAGCAGTGCCAGACGCACCTCGCGCAACATCTCCTGCGTGTTGGCCTCGGTCAGGCGCGCTTCACCTTTGATGGTTTTGACGACTCTGGTCAGGCGTTCGGTTAGATTTTCAAGCATGCTGCGCTACACTGCCCCGTTATGGATGGATCATTTTACGGCGCGGTGACGGTATTGGCGGCCGTGGGCTACCTCGGCCTGGTCTGGGTGCATCGGGCCGGTGCCTCGGAGGGCGCGTTCAGTCTCTCCTCCCGCCTGGGCCAGGCCGTGTTGCTTCTCGTATTGGCGCTGCATGGCGCCTCCTTGCTTCCCAACTGGTTTTCACGCGAGGGCCTGCAGTTCGGGTTTGCAGTGTCCATTTCCTGGACCTTGTGGCTGACGGTGTTGTTGCTCTGGGTCGAGTCCTGGTTTCAGCGCTTGCCGCCCATCACGCGTGGAATTTTTCTGGTCGCGACCGCAGCCGTCGTGCTGCCTTTATTTTTTCCCGGTCGATTACTCACGAGCGCGGTGGATGGCCTGTTCCGGGCCCATCTGTTGCTGGCGATGTTGGCCTACAGCACTTTTACCTTGGCCGCGGCCAGTGCATTGATGATGATTGCCATGGAAAAAGCCCTGCACCAGACGAAGAACTTTTCGATCGACAAGCCCGGCTGGTGGCAGGGGTTACCCCCGCTCATTGGTCTGGACCAGATGCTGGTGCGCGTTGTCTTTATTGGATTTGTGCTGATCACCTTTACATTAATCTCTGGTGTGATAGTGAGCCTAAATCGTGGCTACGGATGGCTGCGCTTTGATCACAAGACGGTCTTCACGATGCTGTCGTGGTGTGCAGCGTTGACCTTATTGCTGGGCCATCGTTGGTGGGGCTGGCGCGGGCGTGTGGCGGCCCGTTGGACCCTGGCCGGATTTCTGGCGCTGCTCATGGCGTATGTGGGCTCGAGCTTTGTGTTGGAAGTGGTGCTTAAACGGTCCTGAGCCGGACCCAGACCCAGACCTGTAAAGGATCGGACATGCTTGGACGGATTCTCATCATTATGGCCTTGGTCGGCATTGGCCTGTGGCTGTTGAAAAAAACCTTGGGAAAGCGGACACCGCCGAGCAGTCCGGACCCCCTGCAGGCCAAACTCGTGGCCTGCGCCCATTGCGGAGCCCGACTTCCTGCGACCGAGGCGGTGTGGAAAGAAGGCCAGTCGTTTTGCAGCATGACCCATCGCAATCTGGGGCCGAAGTCCTAATCGATGCAGATTGATGCGCATGGCTGGCTGGAGGGTGGGGGACGGTGTGTGCGATCCCCCCATTGCGATGATCGGCCAGAAATGGACGTGGACCTGGTGGTCGTGCATCACATCAGCCTTCCGCCCGGATGCTACGGCGGACCCGAAATCGAAGCGTTGTTCTGCGGTCAACTCGACTGCGCGCAGCACCCGGCGCTGGCCGATTTGAGCGGCCTGCGGGTGTCATCTCACTTTCTCATTCGTCGCACCGGTGAATTGGTGCAGTTTGTCAGCGTGCACGATCGAGCCTGGCACGCCGGAGTCTCGGAGTTTCACGGCCGTCCGCGTTGCAATGACTTTTCGGTGGGCATCGAACTAGAGGGCAGTGACCGGGATGCATTTGAGCCGATTCAGTACGACACCCTGTTGGCCGTGTGCGTCGCGTTGAAGGCGGCCAACCCTCATCTCGCGTGGATCGCAGGTCATAGTGATATAGCGCCGGGGCGCAAAACCGATCCGGGGCCGCACTTTGATTGGGGCCGTGTGATGGGCATGATGGCCGATCGCAATCTGCCGTTGCAGCGCCCTTTTCGCTGACGCGCATCAGGGATTTTGGTCGTCAGGCAGGTACTCACTCACTTTTTTACCGCCTTATTTTTCGGGCTCTTCCGCGCGGTTTGTTCCCGCAACCCGCGTGAATTCAGTATCCAAATTTTTTCATCCCACGCCCGCGCGGTTTGACGGTGAGGGTGGGCTTCACACTGGGGTTTGCCCCGAAAAAAGTGCTTGCTCCGATTGGAAACGGACTACTAGAATTAGGTTGATTTTCATCAAAAAATACTAGATCTAGTGTTTTTCGCACAATTCTTTTGGGAGGGTAGTCATGATGCAATGGGGCGCCGAGTCGCACACACCGTCAACAAGTCAGGGGCAGATGCCGGCCGCCATGGGCATGTCCGCTGACGGCCAGCCGACGGGTCTTTCCGTGCACGCCAGCGCCTCGGACATCAAGGTGATTCGCCGCAATGGGGCGGTCGTGGGATTTGAGCCCGCCAAGATCCAGGTGGCCATGACGAAGGCCTTTCTGGCGGTACAGGGCAATCAGGGGGCGGCGTCGGCACGGGTGCGCGAGGTCACGGAGACCCTGACCCAGCAGGTGGTGATGGCGCTCCTGCGCCGTCTGCCCGCGGGTGGAACCATTCACATCGAAGACATCCAGGACCAGGTCGAGCTTGGGCTGATGCGCTCCAGCGAGCACGAAGTGGCGCGGGCCTATGTGCTCTACCGTGAGCGCCGCTCGCAGGAGCGTGCCCAGGAAAAAGCGGCCAAGGCCAAGAACGATCCTCAGTCCGCGCACGATCCGGGCTTGTCGATGCTGGTCGATGGTGCCGCCCAGCCGCTGAATCATCATTGGCTGCGCGGCATCATCGCCGCCGCATGCACTGGCTTAGGCGATGCGGTGAGCGTGGACGCGGTGATGGCCGACACCGTGAAAAACCTCTACGACGGTGTGCCGTTGGAAGAGGTCTACAAGTCCGCCATCTTGGCCGCCCGTGCACTCATTGAGAAGGATCCCGCCTATGCCAAAGTCAGCTCCCGTCTGTTGTTGCACACCATTCGCAAGGAGATCCTGCAGACCGAGGTCCCGCAGAATGAAATGGAAGCACGCTACCGGGACTACTTCCCCCGATTCATCAAGACGGGCATCGAGATTGGCCTTCTGAATGACGAACTCTCGCGCTTTGATCTGGAAAAGCTGGCCCTAGCCCTGGACGCGAGCCGGGATCTGCAGTTCGATTACCTGGGCCTGCAGACCCTCTATGACCGGTACTTTCTGATCGATCGCAATGACCACTATTCTGGCGAGGGCCGCCGGATTGAAATGCCCCAGGCATTTTTCATGCGGGTGGCGATGGGGCTTGCGTTAAACGAGCTGAATCGCGAGGCCCGGGCCATTGAGTTTTACCAGTTGTTGTCGAGCTTTGATTTCATGAGCTCTACGCCCACGCTCTTTAATGCCGGGACCACGCATTCCCAGCTGTCTTCGTGCTACCTCTCCACGGTGGCCGATGACCTGGATGGCATCTATGAGGCCATTAAGGAGAACGCGTTGCTGGCCAAGTACGCGGGCGGCCTGGGCAACGACTGGACGCCGGTGCGCGCACTGGGCAGTTACATCAAGGGGACCAACGGCAAGAGCCAAGGGGTGGTGCCGTTTCTCAAGGTCGTCAACGACACGGCCGTGGCGGTCAACCAGGGCGGAAAACGAAAGGGCGCCGTTTGTACCTACTTAGAGTCCTGGCACCTGGACGTCGAGGAGTTCCTCGAGCTGCGCAAAAACACGGGCGATGACCGTCGCCGCACCCACGACATGAATACCGCC
>JBMSML010000116.1:0-4209 GCA_049421125.1 Burkholderiaceae bacterium | reverse complement strand
AGGGTCTGCACTTTCCACTACCGAGCCTGCAAAGTCGATGCCGGGGATCATGGGGAACTTGCGAAGAATGGGGGACTTGCCGGTGATGGCCAGACCATCTTTGTAATTAATGGTGGAGTAATCCACCTTCACCAGGACATCGCGCTCACCGGTGGTGACCAGTGCAGATTCATCCACGGCCTTGATGGTGGCGGAATAGGCCGTGTCGGACTTGTCGACGACGAGTGCTTGAAATGGGTTCATGGGCGGTCTCCTGAGTGATCCGTCATTTTAAGGTGTTGGGCTTGGCGGCGAATGGTGTTTTTATCGTCTGGGCTCAGTCGTTGCAGATTGCGCACCTGCATCACCATCCGTGGATTTTTTTCCAGTGTCGTTTCGTGACGCAGCAGAAAATCCCAGTACAGGGTGGTGATGGGGCAGGCGTTTTCTCCGACGCGTTGGGCCGGATCGTAGCGGCACTCCGCGCAGTAATTACTCATACGGTCAATGTATTTGCCGCTGGCGGCGTAGGGCTTGCTGGCCATCAGTCCCCCGTCGGCAAATTGGCTCATGCCCAGCGTGTTGGGCAGTTCCACCCATTCGACGGCGTCCACGTAGACGCTTAAATACCAGGCGTGAATCTCCTTGGGGTTGACGCCCAACAGTAAGGCATACAGACCCGTGACCATAAGCCGTTGAATATGGTGGGCATATCCGGTGGTTAAGGTTTGCGTGATGGCGTCGTGCAGGCAACGGCAGTCCGTTTCTCCGGTCCAGAAGAATGCGGGCAGGGGCTCCTGGGCATCGAGTGCATTGCGCTCCAGGTAGTCGGGCATGTGGCTCCAGTAAATACCGCGGACATATTCCCGCCAACCCAGGATCTGACGAATGAATCCTTCGGCGGATGCAATCGGCACATGGCCCTGGTGGTAGGCGTTCTCGGCGGCCTGAACCACCTCATGGGCGCTTAAGAGTTTTAAATTGAGCGCGACCGAGAGATGGGAATGGAAAAGCCATGGCTCGCCGGCCCACATGGCATCCTGATAGCGCCCGAATAACGGCAGTCGTTGCGTAATAAAACGATCCAGCACTTCAAGGGCCTGGGCCCGGGTCACGGGCCAACCAAAGTCACTGGCCTGAGACGCCTGGTCGGACACCGAACCTGGATGATCTGAAAATCGTGTGTTGACCAGACGGATGACATCGCGGGTGATGGCATCCGGTTTAAATTGTGAAGGCGGGGGAATGGGCGGCAGCCCCTCCCGACCAAACGATTCACGATTTTCCGAGTCAAAGTTCCATGCGCCGCCGATCGGCTTTCCCTGATCCATCAGGATGCCGGTCTTGGTGCGCAGTTCTCGATAGAAATATTCCAGTCGCAACTGCTTTCGGGCCTTTGCGTGCGCTGCGAAGTCGCGTACGGTGGAAAAGAAATGACGATCCTCACGGATGTCCAAACGGATATGGTGTTGGGCGCAGGCGTGGCGGATCGAGGTCAGCACCCGCCAGTCGCCAGGTGCGGTCATGACGACCGCGAGGGGCGGATCGCGTTTTAAGGCCAGGCCCAGTTCGCTGGCCAGATTGTGGGTGTTCTGGGCATCGGTGAGCGTGGTGTAGAGAAGTGCAACGCCTTTGTCTCGAAGCTCTTGTGCGAAGTGTCGCATTGCAGAAAGAAATACCACCATGCGCTGTTTAGATGAGCGGACATGGGTGGATTCCTGATCCACTTCCGCCATCCATGCCCGATCCTGATCGGGATCAAATCCATCCCAGCACGATGCCTGATGGTCGAGTTGATCCCCAAGCACAATCACGAGATGACGTGTGTGCGACATGCGCATCACGCCGAAGTGAGTTTCACAAGGGCATCCTCAATGGGGGCCGCTTGCGTGGGGCGTACCAGTCGATCGACCTC
The DNA here is from genome assembly GCA_049421125.1 of Burkholderiaceae bacterium. Lineage (GTDB taxonomy): Bacteria > Pseudomonadota > Gammaproteobacteria > Burkholderiales > Burkholderiaceae_A > Lacustribacter. The sequence goes on along the minus strand of JBMSML010000116.1, from coordinate 2,315 downwards.
CTGGCCGTTTTTTAGAAAAATGAGTGTCGGCCACAGCTTCACGCTATAGCTGCGGCCAAGTGGCCGGCCTTTGCCGTCTTCGATCTGCATCAGGGTGACACTCGGGTAATCGGCGAGTGCATCGATGGTCGGTGTTTGAGCGGCCTGGCAATGGGCGCACCAGTTCGCGCCAAACATCAGCACCTGCAAACCGGATGTTGTATCGATAGTGCTGCGCTCAGGGGCCGTGGGTTGGTAGTTGGGAGACGATGAGTGAGGGGACATAGTGGTCACGTTGTGGGTATGGATTAAGGAGTGCGACGCCCCGATGGGTTGAATGGTACGCGTTACGAAAATACCATTACCCGGAACTTAAGGGAATGTCATGGCGGTCTGATATTGTCGCGACAAAGAATCGGTGCGTCAGAACCCGGGATGCTGAAAGAACATTTTGGTGTCGCCGGGCGGGAGATAGATCTGATTGAGAAAGATCGATTCTCCCGACGTGCTCTGACCAATGATTTCCAGATGAATGCCGAACTCCCCTCGACGACGTTTTAACAGCTGCGTCACAAACTCCGGAAGTGGGGCACATCTGAGCGTGCGCGAGATGGTATCGGCCTTGATCCGATAGCGCTCTCGGATCAAACCACCAAAGTTAGCACCGTTGAGCTTCGAGGTAGGAAGCTTTAGAAATACTGGGAATCGCCTGCAGTCCACAAAGTAGCGACTGACAAATGACATCTTACCGGCCTGCACGATCCGGTCGATCTGCAGATAGTCGGCATTGGGATCGCGGCGCATGAGTCGCGAACACGCCTCCTCTGCACTGACTTTTGTTCGGTTCACCACGAGCGTGGTCATGGTTTCAAAGGATGACTCGTCTTCCTTGAGGTACTGCCAGAACCAGGGACCGCCAATTCGGCGGTGTGTGGGGATGACAAAGGTGCCCATGCCCCGCTTGCGCTGCACCACGCCCTCGTTGACCAGGGACCGAATCGCCCGTTGTACGGTACCAAGACTGAATGGGGTTAATTCGGTGAGTTCGGTCTCGGTCGGTAATTGTTCCCCATCCTTCCAGTGACCTTGCTCGATTGCGGCCGCGAATGCATCCCGCAGTTGTTCGTGTTTTGGCTTGTCGTCGGAGGATTGGCCAAAGCGCTCAAAAAATGTCTTTGTGGTCATAAATTTTTTGCAGTGCAGTTTTTAAATGGTAACTGACGTCAATCTCTCAGGCGCTTAGGGTTTATTGCACGACAGCAATCTACTGCGTTGCCGCATATTCCGACATCGCGTCGACAACGGGAATTCCTGGGTTGACTTCATTACTACATAGTTTTAGGGTGACCCCATTACTATGTAGTAAATAAATCCAACAGGGAGACTACGGATTGGGCAAGGCGGTGGTGATCTGCTCACACCCATTGGCCGCACAGGCGGGTCAACGCGTGCTGCAACACGGAGGAAACGCTGTGGATGCGGCCGTGGCCACCGCGCTGGCCATTACCGTGGTGGATCCACCCAACTGCACGTTGACAGGCTATGGCGGTTACATGACCGTGCAGAAAGCGCATGACGATCGCGCTCTGGTGGTGGATTTCAATACGACGGTTCCGCGTGACTTCTCGGTTGATGCGTTGACTGCTGCTCCTCGACTTCAAGGCTTTTTATGTGGTGCACCGTCGGTATCCGTTCCCGGCGTGCCGGCGGGGCTTGCAGGGGCGCACCGTGAGTTTGGTACGCAATCCTTTTCATCGCTCGCGACATCGGCCATCGCATTCGCAGAGGAGGGGTTTGAGGTCGGGCGGAATCTGAACAAGGCGCTGGCGTGGGTTGCTCCGCATCTGGCCCAGACCAACGCCGCATGGCGTGCGGTCTTTGCGCCCACAGGAAGGGTGCTCCAGCAGGGCGATCGACTCGTTCAGTCGGATCTTGCCAAGACGTTGCGCGCGTATGCGGCTGCACCCACGGAGTTTTATACAGGACCGATTGGTCAACAGCTCGTGCAGGCCACGCAGCAAGAGGGTGGTCTTCTGAGCATAGATGACATGAAGGCGATGAAGGCCGTGGTGATACCGGCGGATCACGCGGGTGTTGCCGGCCTGGAGGTGCAAGGACCGCCTGCACAACACTCAGGTTTTGGGATATTGAAACATGCCTTAGCGCGGCTCGCCGATACGACACCGGCTACACGAGATGCGGCCCGCTATGTGGCCGCCCTTCGAGAGGCGTGGGCGTGGCGTGCCGCGTTGGTGCAGATGCCCAGTGTTCCCGTGCAGCACACCAATCACTTCTGTGTGGTCGATGGGCAGGGCATGATGGTGGCCTGCACCTTC
>JBMSML010000115.1:0-4212 GCA_049421125.1 Burkholderiaceae bacterium | reverse complement strand
CCCACGACAGCCGGAATCACAATCCGGGACTCTACCAACTGAGCTACGGCCACCACTGAAGACTGACTTACTGCACCTTACTGCGTTTTTTCTCTCCCGCCGATACTGGCCTGCCGGGAGGGAATCGAACCCCCGACCTACAGCTTAGAAGGCTGTTGCTCTATCCAACTGAGCTACCGGCAGGTGGTCGAGGCTTGCCCCAGGATGAAGCGTTAACGCAACCTGGTCGGGGTGGAGAGATTCGAACTCCCGACCCTCTGCTCCCAAAGCAGATGCGCTACCAGACTGCGCTACACCCCGAGAAGAGCGCGATTATACTAGACCGCTTTCCGGATCCCGACCGCCCATGACCACTGCCCACCTGACGTTGATTTACATCGCCGTATTGGTGGCCGCCAACCTGTTGGTGGCCTGGCTGGGCCCATGGTTTAGTCCGATCAATGCTTTTTTTCTGATTGGTCTCGACTTATCCCTGCGCGATAAGCTGCACGACGCCTGGCAGGGACGCCAACTGGCCTTAAAAATGGGGGGATTAGTGGTCGCGGCCGGACTGGTGTCCTACCTGCTAAATCCCGCGACCGGCAAGATCGCCATGGCGAGCATCATCGCCTTTGTGTGCGCCATGACCGTCGATGCGGTGACGTATCAGTTACTGCGCAAACGCAGTTGGATTCAGCGCACCAACGGCTCCAATATGGCCGGCGCGGCCACCGACTCCCTGCTATTTCCCACGATTGCGTTCGGCGGCTTACTGCCCCACATCGTGGCGATGCAATTCCTGGCCAAAGTGGCCGGCGGCGCCGTATGGTCGGTGTTGCTGAATCGGCCGAATCTGTTGCGCGCCAAAACTGCGCCTGCGGCCGATTAAGGTTTAGCCAAAGCGGCCGGTAATGTAGTCTTCTGTTTCCTGGCGTTTTGGCTTAATGAAGATTTCATCTGTCTTGCCGAATTCGATCATCTCGCCCAGGTACATGTAGGCCGTAAAGTCCGACACCCGGGCGGCCTGCTGCATATTATGGGTCACGATGGCCACGGTGTAGTCGGCTTTGAGCTCGTGAACGAGTTCCTCGACCTTAGCTGTCGAAATTGGATCGAGTGCCGACGTGGGTTCATCCAAAAGAATCACCGAAGGCTTAACCGCCACTGAACGGGCGATGCACAAGCGCTGCTGCTGTCCGCCTGAGAGCGCTAATCCGCTTTGATTAAGCTTATCTTTCACTTCCCCCCAGAGTGCGGTTTTGGTCAGCGCCCACTCCACCCGGGCATCCATTTCGCCCTTGGATAAGTTCTCATATAACCGCACACCAAAGGCAATGTTGTCGTAGATGGACATCGGAAAAGGCGTTGGTTTTTGAAAAACCATGCCAATCCGAGCGCGCAACAGGTTCAGGTCCTGCTTCGGGCTCAGGATGTTCTGGCCATAAAAGTTGATCTCCCCTTCGGCCCGTTGACCGGGATAGAGGCTGTACATCCGATTCAAGGTGCGCAACAGCGTGGACTTACCGCATCCCGAGGGTCCAATAAAGGCGGTGACTCGTCGCTCCGCGATATCGAGGTTCACGTCTTTTAAGCCCTGAAACTTCCCATAGAAGAAATTCAGGTGCCTGATCTGAAGCGCGGGTTTAAATTCCGGCTGGGACTTATCGTTCATCGTTCATCGCCTATGGTTCTATATTCTGTGGGCTAACTTGTTCATCGACCCGCTTTTTTCTCGCGGAAATAAACCCGTGCAATGATGTTGAGCACCAACACCGCCAACGTGATCAAGAGCGCTCCACCCCAGGCCAAACGAATCCAGTTGTCATAGGGGCTCATTGCAAACTGGAAAATCACCACCGGAAGGTTCGACATGGGCTTGGACATGTCGGTCGAAAAGAACTGGTTGTTCAGTGCAGTAAACAGCAGTGGCGCGGTCTCACCGCTGATCCGGGCCACGGCCAGCAGCAGCCCAGTCACCACGCCGCTCTTTGCGGCGCGTAGGGTGACCATCGTGGCCACCTTCCACTGTGGCGCCCCCAAGGCAAAGGCCGCTTCGCGCAGACTTCCAGGCACAAGACGCAACATGTTCTCGGTCGTACGCAGCACCACAGGAATAGCGATCAGGGACAAGGCCACCGTGCCCGCCCACCCTGAAAACTGCTTGGTCTGCGCCACGATGATCGCGTAAACAAAGAGCCCCAATACGATCGATGGGGCACTCAACATGATGTCAGTCACAAATCGGGTGAGCTCTGCGATCTTGCTGCGATCCCCATACTCCGCCAGATAGACACCGGCCAACACTCCAATCGGTGTACTGAACAGCGTGGCCAATCCCACCAACAAGAGACTGCCGACGATGGCATTGGCCAGTCCGCCGCCCTCCGACCCCGGCGCTGGCGTAGACTGGGTAAACATGTTCCAGTCCAGGGCTGCAAAACCATTGGCAAACAGCACAAACAAGATCCACAGCAATACGAATAACCCGAGCCCCATGGCAAGCATGGACAGAGTCAACCCGATGGCATTGGTGCGCACCCGTCGGCGATAGAGCTTTTGGTTGAATTCCATATTCAGTCGCCGATCAGGTCTTGGTGCCTTTGGCTCGCTCGGTGCGAATGATCAGAATCTTCGCCGCTGCCAACACAAAGAAGGTAATGACAAACAACAGGAACCCGAGTGCAAATAGGGTAGCCAAATGAAAATCTGCTGCTTCACCAAATTCATTGGCCAATGTCGAGGCAATCGATGATCCGGGCGAAAACAACGAGGCGCTGATCCGCTGAGAATTTCCAATGACAAAGGTGACCGCCATGGTTTCGCCCAGGGCGCGCCCCAGTCCCAGCATGACGCCGCCAATCACACCCTGTTGCGTGTAGGGCAAGACCACATAGCGCACCACCTCCCAGGTGGTGCATCCAACGCCATAGGCCGACTCACGAAGAATCGGCGGCACGATCTCAAACACATCCCGCATCACTGCGGCGATAAAGGGCAGGATCATGAAGGCCAACACCAATCCAGCCGCCAGAATGCCAATCCCATTCATCGCTCCGCCGAACAATGGCCCAATCAGTGGCATCTGTCCCAGTGTCGACTGCAGGGCCGGCTGTCCATACTCGGCAAATAAGGGAGCAAAAATAAATAAGCCAAACATTCCATAAATAATGGAAGGTACGGCTGCTAGGAGTTCCACGGCCGTGCCCAATGGACGGCGAAGCCACACGGGGCAGGTTTCGGTCAGAAATAAGGCAATCCCGAAACTGAGCGGCACGGCAATGAGCAAGGCAATCGCGGAACTGGCCAGAGTGCCGAAGATCGCAATGGCGGCGCCGAACTCTTCATTGATGATGTCCCATTCCACCCGCCACAGAAACTGGATACCGAACTTCTCGAAGGCGGGCCAGGCACTGATGAACAAGGACACCAAAATGCCCAATAAAGCCACCAACACCAAGAGCGAGAACCCCATGGTGGCCTTGTGAAAAAAGAAATCCTGGGTACGCTGGCGCCGAACCATCTCGAGCCGACGCTGATCAAGCATGCCACTGTCGGCGCCTAGCGCATCCATAACAGACTCCAAAAACCTTGGTTACTTCGCGATTTGAGACCAGACCTTCGAACGAATCTGAGCCGTCAAACCGTCGGGCAAGGACACGTAATCGAGTTCCGCTGCCATTTGTTTGCCGTTTTTGAACGCCCAGTCAAAGTATTTTAAAGCCTCTTGGCTCGCTGCCTTGTCCGCAGGATTTTTGTACATCAGAACAAATGTGGCCCCGGTAATCGGCCATGATTTCGCACCTTTTTGATTCACCAAGGAGATGCCCATACCGGGTGTACCGAACCAGTCCGCTCCTGCTGCAGCTGCAGCAAAGGTCTCGTCGTCGGGGCGCACGTACTGACCGTCACGATTTTGCATCTGAACATACGGGATATTGTTTTTCTTGGCGTAGGCAAACTCGACGTAACCAATGGACCCCTTGACACGGGAGACGTTTGCGGCCACACCCTCATTGCCTTTACCGCCCACGGAAGAAGCGGCCGGCCACTTGACTGCCGCGCCCTTGCCCACCTTATCGGCCCAGCCCTTGCTCACCTCACTCAGATAATCGGTAAAGATGAACGTGGTGCCCGAACCGTCGGCACGATGGGCCACCGTAATGGCCTGGTCGGGAAGCTTCTTACCAGGATTAAGCGCCGCGATTTTTGCATCGTTCCACTTCGCGATCGAAC
>JBMSML010000114.1:0-4221 GCA_049421125.1 Burkholderiaceae bacterium | reverse complement strand
AACGGACTCTGCATCCGGGCCCTGAAGCGCGATTAAGGCCGCATCCACCCACTCGAATTTGAGAGTTGGCGCAAGTTTTTTTAGTAGCGCCAGATCGGCGTCGCGATTGCCGGCGTTGACTACCATCCGAACTTCAGGAGTATCGCGCCACACCAACATCAGATCATCTTCAATGCCACCTTGGTCGTTGAGCAGCACCGAATAGCGCTGAATGTCGTTGGGCCAGCCATCGAAATCGCAGGGCAAGGCGGCCTCTAACTCGTTGCGCAACTGGGCACCCGAGGGGTCTTTGGGCGAGGTAATCCGCAACTGACCCATATGGGAGACATCAAACAATCCCGCGTGGGCGCGAGTGTGAAGGTGCTCGCCTTTCAGGCCCATGGGGTATTGAATGGGCATGTTAAAGCCCGCGAAGGGGCCAAACTTTGCGCCGAGTTCCGTATGCAGTTGCTCTAAAGGGATCGATTTCATGGTGTCGTGGTAAGCCAGGTGCGCGCGAGCATGTCACGCATACGCGTCGATCGGGGGGCAGGTGCACACCAGGTTTCGATCGCCGGCTGCGTTGTCAATGCGCTTGACCGTGGGCCAGAACTTGGCGCTGCGCACCCATGGCAGAGGATAGGCGGCCACCTCGCGCGGATAGGCGTGCGACCAGTCTGCCGCGATTTCCTGGGCGGTGTGGGGCGCGCATTTCAGCGGGTTATCCGTTTTATCAAACACGCCAGCGCGAACACTTTGAATTTCGCCAGCAATCGAAATCATGGCCTCACAGAACCGGTCGAGCTCCGCCTTGGATTCGGACTCGGTGGGTTCGATCATGAGCGTGTCGGCTACGGGAAAGGACAGAGTGGGCGCATGAAAACCATAGTCCATGAGCCGTTTCGCCACATCTTCTGCCGTCACCCCCACCTCGGCCTTTAAATGCCGAAGGTCCAGGATGCACTCATGGGCGATACGACCGCTTTCGCCTTTATACAAAATTGGGAAATGGTTCTCCAGGCGCTTGGCCACGTAATTGGCATTTAAGATCGCCAGCTCGGTCGCCTTGCGAACTCCGCTTGCTCCCATCATGCGGATGTACATCCATGAAATGGTGGTGATGAGGGCGCTGCCGTAAGGTGCTGCCGATACCGAAAACCCTAAAAAAGGTCCGAGGTGCTCGGCGACCGCGATGGGCCCCATTCCTGGTCCGCCACCCCCGTGGGGGATGCAAAAGGTTTTATGCAGGTTCATGTGGCACACGTCCGCCCCAATGTCGCCGGGACGGGTCAGGCCCGCCTGCGCGTTGAGATTTGCACCGTCCATATAGACTTGGCCACCCGCCTCGTGGACCATTTGGCAGATGTCTTTAATGGCCGATTCAAATACACCGTGGGTCGATGGGTAGGTCACCATGAGCGTGCTGAGCTGATCCCGGTGGGCAGTGATCTTGGCCTTCAGGTCGGCCAGGTCCACATTTCCCTGGGCGTCACAGGCCACCACCACAATTTTCATGCCCATCATCTGGGCGCTGGCCGGGTTGGTGCCGTGTGCTGAAGATGGGATCAGGCAGACATCTCGATGCCCTTGGCCCAGTGACTGCTGGTAGTCACGGATCGCGAGTAGCCCTGCGTATTCACCCTGGGCCCCTGAATTGGGCTGAAACGAAACCGCATGAAACCCGGTGATTTCGACAAGCCATTGCCCCAATTGCTGGAGCATATTCGCGTACCCCTTTGCCTGCTCTGCGGGCGCAAATGGGTGAAGCTCAGCGAACTCCGGCCTCGTGACTGGGGCCATCTACGAGGCGGCATTTAACTTCATGGTGCACGATCCCAATGGGATCATCGAGTGCACAAGCGAAATGTCCTTGTTCTCCAGTTTTTTGACATAGCGCACAAAGTCGGTTTCGCTGTGATAGCTGTTGAACACCGGGTGTGTCAGCACCGGATCGGTGCGCAATAACGGAGTCGCAAGTGACTCGGGTTGGGTCGTAAGCTTTCGTGCGCGAAGTGCCGCAATGGAGGTGGCCTTGCCCGACAGCACATAGACCAGGTCCGCAACATCGGACAGCGTCACGGTCTCATCGCAGGCGACACCGATATCACCGTTATCAAACACCCTGAGGTTTATGGATTTTTCACGCGCACGGGCGCAAACGGAGTGTGCTCCGCCCGCGGCCGCAAGGGCATCTTTCGAGAACACCACGGTATCGAAAAAGTCTTTGTAAATTGGCGCCAGTCCGCTTGCGGACACGGTTAAGCGCGCCATGGCGTTTGTGCGCAGTGCAATCCGGTGGAGCCCCTGTGGACCGTGATACACCGCAAAGAACGAGGCCATGTTGGCCAACAGGGCCTGCGCCGTACAAATATTGCTCGTGGCCTTATCACGGCGGATGTGTTGCTCTCGTGTCTGTAAAGACATACGGTAGGCGGGCTTACCCAGCGCATCGATCGACACGCCAATGATGCGGCCGGGCATTAAACGCACGAGATCTTCCTTTACGGCCATAAAGGCGGCGTGCGGGCCGCCATAGCCCATCGGGATGCCAAAACGTTGGGCCGACCCAATGGCGATGTCGGCACCCATTTGACCAGCAGATTTCACAAGCATGGCGGCAAGCAGGTCTACGCCAAGGCATAAACGAGCGCCGACCGCATGGAGTTTCCCTGAAAGAGACGAGAAATCACGAACATGCCCTTGGGTGTCCGGGGACTGGGCGTGGGCTCCGAAAAACTCTTCATTGGGGGTGAACTGATTGACATCCCCCACGACACACTCGATATCCATCCATTGGGCGCGCGTGCGCATGACGGCAATCACCTGTGGGTGGACCTGTTGATCGATAAAAAATCTGCTCGCAGCTCCCGTTTTGTTGGCCCGTTTCATGGTGGCCATCGCCTCCGCGGCGGCGGTCGCTTCATCGAGCAGTGATGCGTTAGATGTGTGCATGCCGGTGAGGTCCACCACCATTTGCTGAAAGTTCATCAGCGCCTCTAAGCGACCTTGAGCCACCTCGGCCTGATAGGGCGTGTAGGCGGTGTACCAGCCGGGGTTTTCTAAAACATTGCGTCGAATGGGTTCTGGGGTGAAGGTGTTGTGATAACCCGTTCCAATAAAGGATCGCCAGACCTGGTTCTGTTGTGCAATGGCTCGGAGTTCTGAAAGGGCCTCGGCTTCGGTGACCGGCTCTGGAAGGTTCAATAGGTCGGCGCGCAGAATTGCAGCCGGTACGGTTTGTTCTATAAGGGCATGGCGCGATGCCGCACCAATTTTCTGCAGCATCTCGGCCTCGGTTTTGGCACCGACTCCCAGGTGGCGCCCGTGAAATTCATCATGGGCAAACAGGCCCTCAATGTCATCGATGGGTTCGTACGCGTGCATAAGGAATCCTTTCGATGCGGATCACACCGCTGATTTGTACTGATCGACTGACAGTAATGCCTTCTCTGCGCCGGGGCTTGCCGGTTTAAGCTTAAACAGCCAGCCGCTGTCATAGGGCGACTCGTTGACCGACTGCGGAGTGGAGGACAGTGTGTCGTTGATGGCAATAATTTCGCCCGCGATGGGCGCGTACACGTCAGACGCTGCCTTGGTGGATTCCACCACAGCGCAGGGTTCTGCGGCCGTTACATGCCGCCCCGTGGCGGGGAGTTCTACATAGACCAGTTCTCCGAGCGAGTCCTGCGCAAGGTCGGTAATGCCCACCGTGACCGTGCCATCGGATTCCGGACGAACCCATTCGTGACTGGCCGTATAAAAAAGCTGAGGGGGGAAATTCATGCCAAGGTCTCCTGCGCCATGAGCGCACCGAAATTAGGGGGAACTGCGCGTCATCCATAACGGGGTTCGACTACGGTCGCTCCACGCATGATGCCCCCTCTGTCCTTGGTGCCTGAGACATTAACCTTCGGCGGACCCTTTACATTCAAGGGACTCTCTCCAGAGAGCCTGACACGCGCATGGTCCTTTTGCCTGAGAGTTTTCGGGGTGTTACACCTTCGGCGTTGCGCAGGGTTTTTCCTGCTGCAATCTCTCCCATGCGCGAGAGTAGACTAGGAAAGAGTGTCGAAGAGGGTGGCCAAACTGTCAAGTGACACGCCAGTTGACCGTAACCACGGTGGCGTCCAATGGCGAGTCTTTTTAAAGTTTTACTTTAGGAGAATTTTCTATGTCTCAAATGGTTAGGGCAGTGCGAGTGGATGGCTTTGGTGGCCCCGAGGTCTTGTCCTTGGTACAGGT
>JBMSML010000113.1:0-4251 GCA_049421125.1 Burkholderiaceae bacterium | reverse complement strand
CACATCGTGGACGACGTGACCGACCTGTGCCCGCGCGCGGCCATCCTGGTGGGCATCTCCCTGTCCTGGAAGGTGGGGCAGGCGGTTTACATTCCATTGCGCCATGACTACGCGGGGGTCGGGGCGCAACTGCCCGCAGATCAGGTCTTGGCAAAACTGAAACCCTGGTTGGAAGACCCCACGCCCAGAAAAATTGGCCAGAACCTGAAGTACGACATGCATGTGTTCGCAGGTGCCGGAATCACTCTGCGCGGCATTGCCCACGACACCTTGTTGCAGTCGTATGTCCTGGAAGCCCACAAACCGCATGACCTGGAGTCGCTGGCCCAGCGTCACCTGGGCCGTCAAGGCCTGAGTTATGACCAGGTCACCGGAAAAGGAGCGTCGCGCATTGGTTTTGAGCAGGTTGCGATCGATGTGGCGACCCGTTATTCCGGCGAGGATTCTGATTTCACGCTGCACGTGCACGAGACGCTGTGGCCGCAGATTCATGCCGACCCACGGTTAACGGCCATCTATCGTGACATCGAGATGCCCGTGGCCCAGGTGCTCTGGCAGATGGAGCACACCGGCATTCAGATCAATCGTCAGTTGTTGATCGATCAAAGTGATGAGCTTGGACAGAAAATAAGTGCGCTTGAAGTCCGTGCCCACGAACTGGCCGGCCAGCCGTTTAACCTCGGCTCGCCCAAGCAGCTGGGCGAGGTATTGTTTGGCAAGCTCGGCTATACGCCAGTGAAGAAGACGGCCACCGGTGCCGCATCGACCGACGAAGACGTGTTGGAAAAACTGGCCGAAGACTATCCCTTGCCGCGCGTACTCTTAGAGTGGCGCAGTTTTTCAAAGCTTAAGTCGACCTACACTGATAAGCTGCCCAGAATGGTCGATCCCGTGACCCAGCGGGTGCACACCACGTTTTCTCAGGCCGTGGCGGTGACCGGTCGACTGGCCTCGAGTGATCCGAACCTGCAGAACATTCCCGTGCGCACGCCAGAGGGTCGACGCATCCGCCAGGCCTTTGTGGCGCCTGCGGGCTGGGTGTTAATGGCTGCGGATTATTCCCAGATTGAGTTGCGCATCATGGCGCACCTTTCCCAGGATCCTGGTCTGATCCAGGCCTTTAAGGCCGGTGAAGATGTGCACCGCGCAACCGCCAGCGAGGTGTTCGGCGTGCCCTTGGATCAGGTCTCGCCGGAGCAGCGTCGCTATGCAAAAGTGATTAATTTCGGATTGATCTACGGCATGAGTGCGTATGGATTGGCCCGAAATCTGGACATTGACCGGGGGGTTGCCAAGAATTACATCGATCAGTATTTTGCCAAGTATCCCGGTGTGGCCCGCTATATGGACACCATTCGCGCCTCGGCAAAGGCCAACGGTTACGTGGAGACAGTGTTTGGCCGGCGTTTGTTTCTGCCGGAGATCAACTCTCCCAATGGGCCGCGCCGTCAGGGGGCGGAGCGGGCGGCCATTAATGCGCCGATGCAGGGCACCGCGGCCGATTTGATCAAAATGGCCATGATCGAAGTTCAGCGCACCTTAGAGCAGGAGCGGCTAAGATCGCGGCTCGTGCTTCAGGTGCATGATGAGCTGGTGTTGGAAGTCCCACAGGATGAAGTCGAGGCGCTGCGACGCATGCTCCCAGAGAAAATGGAGCATGTCGCCACCCTGAGCATCCCTCTGATTGTGGAGGTGGGCGTTGGGCAGAACTGGGACGAGGCGCACTAATTTTAAGGAGATGACGATGGACCACTTTCTTCAGGATGAGATTAATTCGTTATCGCCGGCCTCTGCGGACGGAGCATCGCGGCGAGGGTTCCTCAAGGGCTCGGTGGCCGCGGGGTTTGCTGCGGCGGTTGCGCCCACGGGTGATCTTCTGGCCCAGGTGATCACGACCGACGCTAAAGGATTGATGACGGGCATGGTGGATATTCCTTCCCGTGACCGAAAAATTCCGGCGTATCACGCCATGCCGGAAGGCAAAACCAAACGGGGTGTGGTGATCGTGGTCCACGAGATCTTTGGGGTGCACGAGTACATCCAAGACACCTGCCGGCGTTTTGCCAGGCTGGGTTATCTGGCCATTGCCCCTGATTTTTTTGTGCGTCATGGCGATGTTCGTTCGTACAAGACCGTGGCAGAGATCTTCTCCAATGTGGTGAGCAAGGTGCCCGATACGGAGGTGCTGGCCGATATCGATGCCACGCTGGCCTGGGCATCGACCCACGGGGGAGATGCGACCAAAGTGGGCATTACCGGATTTTGTTGGGGTGGTCGTATTGTGTGGATGGCGTCTGCCGCAAACCCCAGGTTAAAGGCCGGGGTCGCGTGGTACGGCCGACTGATGACCATGGTGAACGCGGCCACGCCGACCCATCCCCATGACATCGCTGAAAAACTGCAGTGGCCTGTGTTGGGACTCTACGGCGGTAAAGACGATGGCATTCCCATGGACACGGTGGAAGAAATGAAGACCCGGCTCTCGTTTGGGGGCAAGGCGTCTCAGGCCTCGGAGTTTGTGATCTATCCGGAAGCACCGCATGCCTTTCACGCCGACTATCGTCCGAGTTATCGCAAGGAGGCGGCGGAAGATGGGTTCAAGCGGGCCGTGGCCTGGTTCAAAAAACATGGAGTGGCCTAAGGCCTTATGAATACTCTGGCCATTACCATTGTTGCAGCGGTCTCCGCTACGGTGTTTTCGATTTTGTTAGCGGCCGCCGTGTCGCTCGGGCCGCTATCCAGAGTGGTGGATCGTCTGGTGAGTTTTTCTGCCGGCATGTTGCTGGGCACGGCCCTGTTGCATTTACTGCCCGAAAGCGTGCACATGGGCGGTGAGATTCATGGGGTGAGTGTGGCATTGTTGGCCGGACTGGTGGGATTTTTTATTCTGGAGCGATTGGCCATTCTTCGGCATGACCATCATCACGAACATGACGGTCATGATCATCCCCATGGGCATGATGCGGCCACCGCCGGCAAAGGCGGGTGGGCGCTGTTAATTGGCAGCAGTATTCATGCCTTGGCCGATGGCGTGTTGATTGCTGCCGCGTTTTATGCCGACAGCATGCTGGGTTTACTGACCGCCTTGGCCATTGCGACCCACGAGATCCCTCAACAGATTGGCAACTTCCTGGTGCTGCTCAATAGCGGTTTCACAAAATCCCGCGCGTTACTGTTCAATGTGTTGACCGGGTGCGGCGCACTGGCCGGTGCCTTGGCGGGCTACTTTTACCTGGGCCAGGCCAGTGAATGGGTGCCGTATGTGCTGGTAGTGGCCGCCGCAAACTTCATTTACATCGCACTATCCGACTTGATTCCTCAGTTGCATGCCCAGGCCCACAGCCACAGCCATGGCGGTCTGGCCAAAGCCGCGTGGGCCCAGCCGGCGCTGATGTTGGTCGGTATTGCTGTGGCGGGCTTTGCCGCCAGTGTGCTGCACGCGCATTAAGGCACTTTCAGGCGCCTTACGGTGCCGTGTTTTTCTGACACTGGTCTTTTAGTTAGTCCGAAGAGTTGATTTAACAGCGCGCTCCTGACCGCCACGATGACTCCACTCTGATCACTGTGATCAGAGGTCACAGGAGATCATCATGTTCACTCGATTTAATCCGTCACGACACCATGCCCGGGTCGCATTGTGCTCGCCCCTCGCGCGACCATTACGATCGCGAAGTGCTCCGCGCGGGCAAGGAATGACGGAGTACATTGTGGTAGTGGCGGTTGTCGCAGTGGCGGCGATCGGCGTGTACAGCATGCTGGGCCAAACCATTCGCAACCAAACCGCTGGCATTGCCCAGGAGATCTCGGGCAATGATGCGGGAGCGGCACTGAACGCGGCGAGCAGCTCGGCGTCTGCTGCACGAAGTCAGGCGAATGTTCGCAAAGACCTCAAAAACTATAACCAGGATAACCACTGATATGCGCAGCGCGCCGCGTGGGGCTGTCCTGGTGTTGGGCCTTGCCATGATGGGAGCGCTCGTGATGTTAGTCGTGTTCATTGCGAACTCGGCCATCTTGACCAATGATAAGACCCGGTCCATGGCCCTCGCGGACGCCTCGGCGAAGTCGGTGGCGACCTGGTACGCCCAGATCCTAAATTACGATGCCTATAGTAATCGGGTCATTGCGGCCAATGAGATCATGATGGCCCAGGCGGTGACACTGGCGGCGTGGACCCAGTATGTGCAGAATCTCTCACGCAATATTGGGGCGGTGGCGGCGCTGATACCCACCGTTCAGCCGGTGGCGGCC
>JBMSML010000112.1:0-4360 GCA_049421125.1 Burkholderiaceae bacterium | reverse complement strand
CAGGGGCATCCGCCCGGCCGAGGGTGTCGCCCTTGTAGACCCAGACCTTGATGCCAATCACGCCATAGGTGGTTTTGGCTTCCGACGTGGCGTAGTCAATATCGGCACGCAACGTGTGGAGTGGCACACGGCCCTCGCGGTACCACTCCGTACGCGCGATTTCGATGCCGTTTAAGCGGCCGGAGCTCATGATCTTGATGCCCTGGGCACCGAGACGCATGGCGTTTTGCATCGCCCGCTTCATAGCCCGACGGAACATGATCCGTTTTTCTAACTGCTGGGCAATGCCATCCGCAATCAACTGGGCGTCGATCTCGGGTTTACGAATCTCCTCGATATTGACGTGGACGGGCACGCCCATCATTGCGGCGAGCTGGGTCTTCAGGTTTTCAATGTCTTCGCCTTTTTTACCAATTACCACGCCAGGACGGGCACTGTAGATCGTAATTCGGGCATTCTTCGCAGGACGCTCAATCAGCACGCGACCGACCGCCGCCGATTTGAGACGGCCACGCAGGTATTCACGAACTTTAATGTCTTCATTGAGCATGCGACCAAAGTCGCGGTGATTTGCAAACCAACGCGAGGCCCAATTACGGGACACCGCGAGGCGAAATCCGGTGGGGTGAATTTTCTGACCCATAGTGATCCTTGTTTCCTCTTCGCGCTCTGGCCTTAGTTACCTACGACAATCGAAATATGGCAGCTCGGCTTTTCAATCCGAACACCGCGGCCCTTGGCGCGCGCATCAAATCGACGCAATTTCGTGCCCTGCTCCACAGTGATGGTCTTCACTTTGAGTTCATCAATATCCGCACCATCGTTATGTTCCGCGTTGGCAATGGCGGACTCCAGGACTTTTTTCACGATCGTGGCCGCCTTCTTCGGCGTATAGGTCAGCGTGTTCAACGCCTGCTCCACCGATTTGCCGCGAATCATATCCGCCACCAGTCGACCCTTTTGGGCCGACAAGCGCACGCCTCGTAAGACTGCTCGGGTTTCAATAGCCATTTTGTTTGTCCTTTACTTCTTCACGGCTTTCTTGTCGGCTGCGTGACCCTTGAACGTGCGGGTCAAGGCGAACTCGCCAAGCTTATGGCCCACCATGTTGTCGGTGACATAGACCGGCACATGCTGTTTGCCGTTGTGAACAGCAATGGTCAATCCGACAAACTCCGGAAGAATCGTGGAGCGGCGGGACCAGGTTTTAATCGGCCGCTTGTCGTTGGTCGACGATGACTTCTCCACTTTTTTGAGCAGATGATCGTCAACGAACGGGCCTTTTTTAGTAGAACGTGACATAACAGTTAACCTTTATCTACGTCTTATTTACGCTTGTGACGGCTGGTCACGATCATGGAGGTCGTGCGTTTATTGCGACGGGTCTTAAAGCCCTTGGTCGGCGTGCCCCATGGGCTGACCGGAACACGTGCCTCGCCGGTGCGGCCTTCACCACCGCCATGGGGGTGATCGATCGGGTTCATGGCCACGCCACGCACCGTGGGTCGAATGCCACGCCAGCGAATGGCGCCGGCCTTACCAAACTGACGCAGGTTGTGCTCTTCGTTGCCCACTTCCCCAATGGTGGCGCGACACTCAATGTGCACACGACGGATTTCACCGGATCGCAAACGCACCTGGGCGTAAGTGCCTTCGCGGGCCAGCAACTGGGCGGAGCCGCCTGCCGAACGGGCCAATTGGGCACCCTTGCCCGGCAGCATCTCGATGCAATGAATGGTCGAACCGACGGGAATGTTGCGCAATGGCAGTGCGTTGCCCGGACGAATCGGGGCCTCGGCACCGCTCATCAGGCTCTGGCCAACGGCCACTCCTTTGGGGGCGATGATGTAACGACGTTCGCCATCGGCATAACAGAGCAGGGCGATGTGGGCACTACGATTCGGATCGTATTCCACACGCTCCACCTTGGCGGGAATGCCATCTTTATTACGACGAAAGTCGATAATCCGGTAATGCTGCTTGTGACCACCACCGCGATGGCGATTGGTGATATGGCCGTTATTGTTACGGCCGGCCGTCTTGCTCTGGGATTCCACCAAGGCATCCAACGGACGCCCTTTGTACAAGTTGGGATTGGTGACGCGCACGACGCCACGACGGCCCGGAGAGGTTGGTTTAAGTTTTACAACGGCCATGATTACGCAGCCTCCCCACCGAAGTTGATTTCCTGACCGGGGGCCAGGCAGACATAGGCCTTACGCACGTTGCGACGGCGACCTTCGGTGCGACCGAAACGTTTGGCTTTGCCCTTGGCATTCAGTACCGAGACCGACTTCACCTGCACCTTGAACATCAGTTCCACGGCGGCCTTGATCTCCGGCTTGGTCGCATCCGGCACCACTCGGAACGCCACCTGGTTGTGACGTTCGCCCATGGCGGTGCTCTTTTCTGAAATGATCGGCGCCAACAGCACCTTCATGAGACGCTCTTGGTTCATGACAGCATCTCCTCTACTTTCGCAAGTGCAGCGCGTGTGATCAACACACGATCAAAGTACACGAGGGATACCGGATCGGTGTACTCCGGCTCCACGATGGCAATGCTCTGAAGATTGCGCGTGGCCAAATGTAGCTTCTCATCAAAGCTGTCGGTAATCAGCAGCACGGAGTCGAGCCCCATTTGCTTGAGTTTGCTGGCGACCAGCTTGGTCTTCGGGGCGTCTACTTCGAACTTCTCGACCACGGCCAAACGTCCTTCGCGGGCCAGCTGAGACAGAATCGAACGCACACCGGCGCGGTACATTTTCTTGTTGACCTTGTGGGAGAAATTCTCGTCGGGCGAATTTGGGAAGATCTTGCCACCGCCTCGCCACAACGGGCTTGACGCACGACCCGCACGTGCGCGACCCGTGCCTTTTTGGCGCCAGGGTTTTTTGGTCGACTTGTTGATCTCCGAGCGGTCTTTTTGCTTGCGGTTCGCGCTGCGAGCATTGGCCTGGTAGGCCACCACCACTTGGTGGATCAGGGGTTCGTTGAAGTCGCGATTAAAAATCGTGTCATTGGCCTGCACTGCACCAGCGGCCTGACCCGCGTCATTCAGAAGTTTGAGTTCCATGGTGCCGCCCCTTACCCTTTCTTGCCCGGTGCGGCCGCACGAACGGTCGGACGAATCACCACATTGCCACCCTTGGAGCCAGGTACGGCGCCTTTGACCAGCAGAAGTGAACGTTGCTCATCGACGCGGGCGATCTCGAGGTTCTGCACGGTGCGCTTGAGCACACCATCATGGCCTGACATGCGTTTGCCGGGGAATACACGGCCCGGATCCTGCGCCATACCGATGGAGCCCG
The DNA here is from genome assembly GCA_049421125.1 of Burkholderiaceae bacterium. GTDB lineage: Bacteria > Pseudomonadota > Gammaproteobacteria > Burkholderiales > Burkholderiaceae_A > Lacustribacter. The sequence continues at coordinate 1,050 of JBMSML010000112.1, read as the reverse complement.
GCACGTTATGGGAGCGCGAGTTGCCGTGCGAGGCACGGTTTGACGAAAAGTTATGGCGCTTGATGGTTCCGGTAAAGCCCTTGCCCTGGGTGATGCCCGTGACATCGACTTTCTGGCCGGCCTGAAAGATCGTGGCCTGGACCACTTCACCGGGTTTGAGTGCCGCCAACTGGTCGGCTGCCACGTCGAATTCTTTTAGTACCGATGCACCCTGCGCACCGGCTTTGGCCAGATGGCCGGCCAGCGGCTTGGTCACGCGGTTTGCACGCTTGGTGCCGAAGGCGAGCTGCACAGAAGAATAGCCGTCTGTGTCAGCGGTTTTGATTTGGGCCACGCGGTTGTTTGACACGTCGATTACGGTCACGGGCACGGTATCGCCCTCGTCCGTAAAAATACGGGTCATGCCAACCTTGCGACCGAGCAGTCCAAGGCTCATGTTTTCTCCGTTCCCGACTTCGATTGGCCGGGGCTAGTTTCACATCGCTTTCCCGAATTCGGGAAAGCCTTTTATTTTAGCGTGTTTTACCGCATCACCTCAAGCCGCTTGGGCGACGTTCGGGTGCGATTCCCCGTCATCATGACCGGAGTATTAGTTTACATAATAATTATTGCAACTTGATCTCCACGTCCACCCCGGCCGGCAGGTCGAGCTTCATCAGGGCGTCCACGGTTTTGTCGGTCGGGTCCACGATGTCCATCAGGCGCTGATGGGTGCGCAGCTCCAACTGATCGCGGGACGTCTTGTTCACATGGGGACTGCGCAACAGATCGAATCGCTTGATGGCCGTGGGCAGGGGCACAGGGCCGCGCACGACGGCACCGGTGCGCTTGGCGGTGTCCACGATTTCCAGGGCCGACTGATCGATCAGTTTGTAATCAAACGCCTTCAGGCGGATGCGAATCTTCTGTTGCATGTCAAATCTCCAAAGAGCGATTAAAGAACGAGAGAACGTGGGACTGCGCCACCATCACGGCGTGCAATCCCGACGACAGCATTACTCAATAACTTTTGCGACCACGCCGGCGCCCACGGTGCGTCCGCCTTCACGG
>JBMSML010000111.1:0-4389 GCA_049421125.1 Burkholderiaceae bacterium | reverse complement strand
CGGTTCGCTTTGAGGCGGGCGGAAAGACCTACGAAGCCCTGTATTTTGATAATCCCGAAACGGGCAAAGGCAATTTCTACGACGCCCAAGGCAAGTCGGTGAAACGTGGTTTTCTTGCTGCACCGTTACGCTTTACACGGATGTCCTCGGGATTCACGACCTACCGATTGCATCCTCTGTTTGGCGATCCGCGTGCCCACCGCGGGGTCGACTATGCCGCCCCCACCGGCACTCCCGTGCGCTCGGTGGCGGATGGCGTGGTGGTCTCCAAGGGGTGGAGCCAGGGTTATGGCAACACCGTGGAAATCAAACACAATGAGCGCTACTCCACGCTGTATGCCCACCTGAGCGGTTTTGCGGCCGATATCGCACGCGGCAAGTCCATTCAAATGGGTCAGGTGATCGGTTATGTCGGCTCTACCGGATGGGCCACGGGCCCTCATCTGCACTATGAGTTCTTGGTGAATGGGCGGCACATGGATCCCAGCCGCATCATTGCGGAAAACCCACAGGTACCCTCACTCACCGGTGACACGCAGAAGAAATTTAACGTGGTGGCCGCCGATCTTCGCAATCGACTGTCGTTACTCGATAACGTCAACACCGCCAAGGTGCAATAGGCGTTCATGGCCACACCGTCGAGGGGCCAGACCAACGCGTCACGATGGTTTATCGGCGTGATGACCGGCACCAGCCTCGACGCGATCGATGTGGCCATTATCGAGCTTGATGAATCGGTCACGCTGGGGCACGTGCAGCCCTCGGTGGCCATGCGCCACTTCTATTCCCGGCCACTGGATCACGCGATGGTGGATGCCCTGATCGGGCTTCAAGCGCCGTCGGACAATGAGCTACATCGGGCCGCACTGATTGCGAACGCCTATGCGGATACCGTCAGCCGCACGGTGTTAGAGGCGCTGACCGTGCATGGACTCCCGCCCCACCGCATCACGGCCATCGGTGTTCACGGCCAAACCATTCGGCATCAGCCACAATTGGGATACTCGATTCAACTCAATGCCCCCGCGCGGATCGCCGAGACCACCGGCATCACCGTGGTTTCCGATTTTCGTAGTCGTGACCTGGCCGCCGGCGGGCAAGGGGCGCCGTTGGTGCCAGCCTTTCATCGGGCGATCTTCGCCAACACAGATCCCAACGCCGACGCCCGCTCGCCGCATTCATCGGAGACCGCTGTCACGGCGATCGTGAACATCGGAGGCATTGCGAATATCACGTGGCTCGGTGCCCCCATGTTCGGCTATGACACGGGACCCGGTAATGCACTGATGGACCTGTGGATTCGCCGACACCACGGCGATGCGTTTGACCGAGATGGTGCATGGGCCGCCACGGGCACGCCGCACAACGCCCTGCTATCGGCGATGCTCGGCGATCCGTTTTTTGGTTTTCTGCCACCCCGCAGCACGGGACGGGATCTTTTTTCAGAATCCTGGCTGCAGGAATTTCTGTCCCAATCGGCCTTCTCGCAGATCAGCGCGAAAGACGTACAGGCCACGCTGGCGGCACTGACGGCCGTCAGCATCGCTCAAGAAATCCGCCGGCTGGAGACCATGCCGCGGCACTCCGGATCTGCGGCCCGGTGTGCCGAAGTGCTGATCTGCGGTGGTGGTGCTCGCAATACGGCGCTGCTGAACCTACTGAGAAGTGAACTGAAAAAACGCTGTGGTCGCGCTATTGATGTTCAGTCCACTGCCGTGCGGGGCTGGGATCCACAAACGGTGGAAGCCGCAGCATTCGCCTGGTTAGCGGCCCGCTCCATGGACGGTCAGCCCGGAAACGACCCGCAGGCCACCGGAGCTGCCGGTCCGCGCGTGCTCGGTTCAATCACGCCGGCGTAAGCCGTTCATCGAGCCATTCCAGCCAATGACGCACTGGCGTATCGGTGCCCGACTGGAGATGCGTGATGCATCCGATATTGGCCGACAGAATCACCTGGGGCCCCTGGGTCTGCAGCGAGGCTAACTTGCGGGACTTCAACTCGCCCGATAGGGCCGGTTGTAAAACGGAATATGTCCCGGCGGAACCACAGCACAAATGGCTATCGCTTACCGGCACCAAGGTGGCGCCGCACGCCGTGAGCACCTTTTCAACGGCACCACGAATCTTCAGGCCATGCTGCAAGGTGCACGGCGGATGAAACGCCACACGTCCGCCGGGCTCGATACCCTGTTGTTGAAGGCGTGCCTGAAGTTTCGGCAACAACGACTCCAGCAATTCGACGGGATCCTTTGTGATCGCACTGATGCGCGCCGCCTTCTCGGCATATCGTGCATCGTGGGCCAACAGATGGCCATAGTCTTTCACCATCACACCGCAACCACTGGCATTGACTACAATAGCGTCCACATCGCCCTGCTCGACCACCGGCCACCAGGCATCGATGTTTCGGCGGGCATCGGCAAGCCCTCCGGACGCATCGGCGAGGTGATGCCGAAGGGCGCCGCAGCAGCCGGATCCCGGCGCGGTCTGCGACGCGATATTCAATACGTCGAGCACCCGGACCGTGGCCGCATCAATGCCCGGCAACATGGCCGGTTGAACGCAACCCTTGAGCAGCAACACACGACGCGCATGCGCGCGCGTGGGCAGCACGCCCGGAGTACGATAGGCAGGCACCTTCGCCCGAACCGCCTTGGGCAGTAGGCCCCGCACCGATTGGGCCAGCCGCATGGCCGGCGCAAACCACGGCGAGGTCAATCCCCACGCCAATGCACGGCGAGTCCAACGCTCCAAGGTCGGACGCGACACCCGCGCCTCCATCATCTCCCGGCCGATGTCCACGAGTTTTCCATACTCGACCCCCGATGGGCAGGTGGTCTCACAATTGCGGCACGTGAGACAACGATCCAGGTGAACCTGACTCTCGCGAGTGACCTCCGCACCCTCGACCATTTGCTTGATCAGGTAGATGCGGCCGCGCGGGCCATCGAGTTCATCGCCAAGCAGCTGATAGGTGGGACAGGTTGCCGTGCAGAAGCCACAGTGCACGCAACGGCGCAGAATGTCTTGGGCCTGCAGCCCCTCGGGCGTATTCGCGTAACGCGGTGCGAGCGTGGTCTCCATGGCTTAGAGTCCTGGCACGAGTCGACCAGGATTAAAAATACCCTGGCCGTCCAGCTCATGTTTGATGCGCTGATGAATCTTCAGCAACGCCGGTGACAGCGGCGTAAACGCCCCGTCACGTGCCCGGCGCTCGGGGGCCCATGATCGAAACAATGTGGCATGTCCACCCACCTGACGGGCCAGCGCACGCACGCGTTCAGCCGGCATATCGGTTTTTATCCACCGTAACGCACCGCCCCATTCCACCCATTGCTCCTCGTTGAATTCCTGAAAGTGGGGTGCGATGGACGGCACGGAGAGTCGCCACAACGACGTGGCCGGTGCGGCCGCGGTCACCTGGAAAAAATCATGGCCATGATCGCGCAAGGATGACCAGAACACCCGGGCCGATTCCTGCGGCACACGGCGACCACCGAGTTTTTCGGTTGCCGCATTCACCGCCGCAACGGCACCGGCCAAACGAACGTGCAACTGCCCACGGTCAGGATGCCCATACCAACTGGTAGAGACGATGGGCAAGGGTTGTCCAGCCCACGCGTTCATCCACTCCAGGCATCGGTTGGCATTGCACTCGAATTGCAAGGTCATCTCGGCGGGCGAAACCGGCAGAACCTTGATCGAGATGTCCACGATCAATCCCAAGGTTCCCAGGGCGCCAGTGTGCAAACGCGACATGTCGTATCCCGCGACATTCTTCATGACTGTCCCGCCATAACGCATCGGCGTGCCCTGATCGCCGAGCACCGTCATGCCCAACACGAAATCCTTGGCCGCCCCCGCCGAGGCACGGCGCGGTCCGGACAGACCCGTGGCCATCATGCCGCCCACGGTACCCTGCCCGTTAAATCGAGGGGGCTCAAATGCCAGCATCTGATGGGACTGCGCCAAGAGATTCTCGAGTTCGATGATCGGGGTGCCACATCGGACCACGACCACGAGCTCCGTCGGATCGTAATCCACGATGCCACGGTAGGCGATGGTCGACAGCACACGATGCTCGGGGGCCACGGGCTGGCCATAAAACCGCTTGCTGCCATGGCCTTCGATCACCAAGGGTATCTTCGAATCCCGTGCCACGCGTATCGTGTCGGTGGCCTGGCGCACCCAATCGTGGACTGGTGTGGACGTGGACATCTCAGAATCGGGGCAGCCCGGGGAATGTCAGGGCACCACGATGGACATGCATCTTTCCATATTCCGCACAGCGCGAGAGTGTTGGAATCGCCTTGCCGGGGTTGAGTAACCCGACTGGATCAAATGCCCGTTTCACGGCGAAAAAACTCATGCGCTCTTCCGGAGAGAACT
>JBMSML010000110.1:0-4471 GCA_049421125.1 Burkholderiaceae bacterium | reverse complement strand
AGCCCTTGGCCAGCTGGAACATCGAGAAGTTAAGCGCGTGGAAGCCGGCGAGCGTGATGAACTGGAACTTGTAGCCCATCGCACCGAGTTCACGCTGGAACTTCGCGATCGTGGCGTCGTCGAGATTTTTCTTCCAGTTAAAGCTCGGCGAGCAGTTGTAGGCCAACATCTTGCCGGGGAACTGCTTATGGATCGCTTCTGCAAACGTCTTGGCGAAGGCGAGATCCGGTTTGCCCGTTTCACACCAGATCATGTCGGCATAAGGCGCATAGGCCAGACCGCGCGAAATCGACTGCTCCACGCCCGGACGGGTGCGATAAAACCCTTCCACCGTGCGCTCGCCCGTTAAGAAGGCTTTATCGTTTTCATCCACGTCCGAGGTGATCAGATCCGCGGCCTCGGCATCGGTGCGGGCCAACAACACCGTGGGCACACCCATCACATCGGACGCAAGACGTGCCGCCACCAGTTTGGCCACGGCCTCGCGCGAAGGCACTAACACCTTGCCGCCCATGTGGCCACATTTCTTCACCGAGGCCAATTGATCTTCAAAGTGCACACCGGCCGCGCCGGCCTCAATCATGGCCTTCATCAACTCAAACGCGTTGAGCACGCCACCAAAACCAGCCTCCGCATCGGCCACAATCGGCAGGAAGTAGTCCGTGTATCCGGCATCGCCCGGATTTGTGCCTTCCATCCATTGAATCTGATCGGCACGGGTAAAGGTGTTGTTGATGCGCTTGACCACCATGGGCACGGAGTTCGCGGGATACAGCGACTGATCCGGGTACATTTCACCGGCCAGATTGGCATCGCCGGCCACCTGCCAGCCCGACAGGTACACGGCCTTCAATCCGGCCTTCGCCTGTTGCAAGGCCTGATTACCGGTGAGCGCGCCCAATGAGTTCACAAAGGGTTCAGTGGTCACCAGGTTCCAGAGTTTTTCCGCACCGCGCTTGGCGAGCGTATGTTCCGACTGGATCGATCCGCGCAAACGCACGACATCTTCGGCGGTATAGCCGCGCTTGATCCCGCGCCAGCGAGGATTTTCAGTCCATTCTTTTTGAAGTTTTTGGGCTTCGAGTTGACGGTTCGACATGTGGGTTCTCCCGATAAATAGGTGAACCCATCCTAAGGAAACCTATTGCTTCGCAATAAAAAGTTGAATGATTTGTTCAGGAAATAAAAATCTATATAAAACAGTGGCTTACAGGTATATTTCTTATTGCGAAACGATATTTTCATGCATGAAAATCGATTTTGCTGCCTCGCATCACTTTTGTTTTACATTACGAAATTAAAATTTCGTAATGCGATACATACCGCCGGTCAGGCGGTGTCGCGCAGCGTCCGCCAAACGGCCATTCGCAGGACCGGACGCAGGGCCACCCAACCCGCGCAGCAGGCGATCCCCGCACCCGCCACCGCCCCCATGGCCAAGGCGGACCATCGCACCCCCAAGGACAAGGAAAACACCTGTTCAGCCAGCACCGCCCCGATGGCGAGCGCCGCGGCGGATGCGAGCAATCCCGACAGACCGCCCACCACCATCAACTCCAGCCATTGGGCCATCGCCAACTGGCGTCGACTCGCGCCCAAGGCGCGCAATACGGCCGCCTCGCGCACACGTGCGTCGCGCGTGGCCAGTAGCGCGGCCCACAGCACCAAGATGCCACTGGCCAAGGCAAAACCAAACAGGAGTTGCACTGCTGAGATCACCTGCGACAGGATGCGTTGCAGTTGATTGACCAGGGCACTCAGATCAAACACGGTCAGCCCCGGAAAGGATGACAACAACCGTCGCGTGAGATCCACCGTGGGCATGCCCTCTGGCGTAGAAGGCACGTGCACGGAGGTGATCCAGTTCTGCGGAGCATCGCTTAAGGCAGACGGCGTGAGGATCATGAAGAAGTTCACCTGCATCGAGTCCCAGCGCAGGGCTCGGATGTTCTGCACCGTGACCTCAACCGGCTCACCAGCCACCTCGAACACCAGACGGTCGTTGAGCTGCAGACCGAGGGTGCGGGCGATGCCCTGCTCCACCGAGACCTGCTTGAGATCCGGATCCAAAGAGGAACCGGCCACGATCCGGTTATGGACTGGAATGGTTCGTGAATAGGTGAGATTGAATTCCCGATCCACCAGTCGTTGGGCCCGGTCATCGTTGTAATCACTCGGTTGAATCGAGCGGCCATTGACCGCAATCAGGCGTCCGCGCACCATCGGAAACACCGTGGGCTTCTCCAGCCCAGATGCACGAATTGTATCGGCCACAGCAAATCGTTCCGAGGTTTGAATGTTCAACACGAAACGATTCGGGGCATCCGGCGGCGTGGACAGCCGCCAGGCATTCACCAGATCGGCCTGAACACTGGTGAGCAGAAACAATGCCGTGAGCGCCATGGACACCCCCTGGACCTGCAAGGCCAACGCGCTGCCACGCCGCTGCAGTCCACGCACCGTATTGCGCCACGCCCAGCGCAGACTCCCAACGGCACGGTTGCCACGCACGGACGCACCGGTGCGCAGTAACGACGCCGGCAATAAACGAAATACTCCCCACGACAGCACCGCAAACACCAGCCCTGCGATCGCAAACCCGCCCGCCGTGATGGCGGCCAATTGGGCATTCCCGGTTCCGAACCACAGCACCGCCCATACCGCTGCCAACATGGCGATGGCCCAGAGTCGTCCCGAAACGGATCCCGCCGCAGTATCGTGTCGCAGCACGCGCACGGCGGGCACTTGTCGCAGACCCATCAGCGGTGGAACCGCAAACCCCAAGACCATGGCCAGGGCCACACCGGCGGCCTGAATGAACGGCGTCATGGACACGCTGGCCAAGGGAAGGCTCAGGTATTGGGATGCCAGCGCGGCCAGCGACAGCTGAATCAGCCATCCCAGTGCCATGCCAAGCGCAACCGCACCGATCGTGATCAGCAACAACTCCAGTGCCCACCATCCGGCCAGACGGAATTGCGTTGCGCCAAGTGATTTGAGCACCGCACAGGTCTGCAAATGCTGAGACACAAATCGCTGACTCGCCAAGGCCACCGCAGCGGCGGCCGTGAGCGACGCCAACATACCGGTTAAGGATAAAAACGCGTAGGCGCGATCCAAGGCGTTGCGCAATTCGGGACGCGCATTCTCCAAGGTTTCCAAGCGCTGGCCACGCGATAACGTTGGCCCGATCATTCGCGCCACCTGCGTGACCGCCACGGCAGACTGGCCGGACGGGGCGGCCAACCATAAGCGATAACTGATGCGACTACCGGGTTGCACGAGCTCCGTTTCGGCAAGCCGCTCATGCCGAATCATGACCCGCGGTGAGAGGTTGACAAAGTTCATACCGCGATCGGGTTCCTGCATCAACACGCCGGCCACACGAAATCGCACGGATCCTAAACGCACGCTATCACCCACCGAGATGGCCAAGGTCGCTGCCAGCGCCGGGTCAATCCAGGCCTCTGAGAGGCCGAGAGATGGGTTACGTTGCAGACCATTGGCGGTGCGCACCTCGACAGCCCCCCGCAAGGGATACCCATCGGTGACAGTTTTCACCGCCGCCAAAAGACTGCGCGCACCATCGCCACTGCCGGTCTGCACCATGCTGGGAAACTGAGCACCTTGCACCATGCGCAGACCGCTGGATCGCGCGATCTCCACCCAAGCCCGAGGTGTGACCTGATCGGAGCCCAACACCAGATCGGCCGCGAGCGTGGACTGCGCATCGGTGGCGAGCGCCTGACGGACGCGATCGGCCAATAACCCCACCGCACTGACGGCGGCCACGGAGATCACCAATGCCAGGCAAAGCAGTGTCGCTCCGCCCTGCCGAATATCCCGCCATGTCATGAACCACGCTAACCGCATCGAAGTGCCTCAACAATTCCAATTTGCGACGCCCGGATGGCGGGCACCATGCCACCAGCGACTCCCATGGTCACCGCAAAGATCATGGATCCGATCCCAATCCCCCAGGAAAGTTCAAATCCAAACGCCAACTCCGAAAAGCTCTGAAAGTTCGTCGTGGAGAATTCGACAAACTGCATGAACGATGCCAGCACAATGCCCGCGAGGCCACCCAATACGGCCAAGCCCATGGACTCTGCCAGAAAGGCCATCAGGATCGATCGGCGTTGGAATCCCAGCGCCCGCAGGGTACCAATCTCCGCCGTTCGGGAGGACACCGCCGCCTGCATGGTGATCGTTGCCCCGATCACCGCGCCGATGGAAAAAATCACCGCCAAGGTCAACCCAAGGATCTGAATAAACCGCGATAAACCCGCCGACTGCTCCGCGTAGTAATCGGCCTCGCGCCGGGCGGCCAACGGAATGCGCACATCCTCATTGAGTTTGTCCACGAGTCCATCATAGGCACGTGGATCCGTAAGCCGCACCACCACCGACGAATAGGCCTGACGGCGAAAGGCCTGCATCAGGGCATCCACATCCCCCCAGATCTCCGAAT
>JBMSML010000109.1:0-4518 GCA_049421125.1 Burkholderiaceae bacterium | reverse complement strand
GCACGGGTGTATCCCTCGGCCATGTGCGAGGCGCCTTCCACGTGGCGCGCCAGAATGTGACTAATGGACTGGCGCTCTCTCAGCGCGGCGTACATCGGATTGATAGCGGCACCGGGCACGCCGAACGCCTGCGTGATGCCTTCTTTTTCCATTACCTGCACTGCGGCCATGATGGCCTTCATCTTTGCCATGTCGGGGTCTCCAAGAAAACGGGTGGGGATGGGGGTATCCGTGGACTCGATAGTGGCAGTCGCGCCGTTCCGGTGGAATCCCTTGGGCGCGCATTACGCTTATTCCAATTTGGAATACCATGTCGGCATGGACCGGATTCAATCCCTTCGCCTGTTTGTGCGGCTCGTGGACCTGGGGTCGTTTTCCAAAGCGGCTGCAGATCTCGGGGTGACCCAACCCACGGCCACCAAGATGGTGGCCCAGTTGGAGAAACGGCTGGGTGCCCGATTGCTGCACCGCACGACGCATGGTGTCATGCCGACCGAGATCGGCAGTCTGTTTTACGAGAAGTGCCGCCTGATCGTGCACCACGTGGAGGAAGCAGACACGGTGGCGGCCTTGTTGCAGTCCCAGGTGCAGGGGGCGCTGCGCATCAGCACCTCGGTGGCCTTCGGGCGTCGGGTCATGGCACCGCTGATGGTGGAATTCATGCGGTTAAACCCCAAACTGCAGATCGACCTGAGTTTTGAGGACCGGTACGTGGATCTGGTGGAGCAGGGGATGGACGTGGCCATTCGCATGGGGCGTTTGCCGGATTCCTCCTTGGGTTCCCGATATCTCGCGATTAATCCTTGGGTCGTCGTGGCGTCGCCGGATTATCTGAAGTCACGTGGTACACCCAAAACACCAAAGGATCTGGACAAGCACGATGCCCTGATCTACAGCACGGTGCAGGGGGACGCCCGGTGGCAGTTCACCGGCGCAAACGGGGGCACCGATATGGTGTTGGTGCAGGGGCCACTGCGATCGAACAATTTGTCAGCTCTTCTGCTCGCGGCACGCTCCGGCATGGGGGTCGCGGCCTTGCCCACCTATGTGGCCCATGAATCCTTGCGCACCAAGTCGGTCGTGCCCTTGCTGTCGGACTACACCTTACCGTCTCAGGAAATCCATGCCGTATACCCATCGCCGCGCATGGTCCCCGCGAAGGTATCGGGGTTTATCCACTGGCTGACAGGAAAGTTTCCCCAGAACTGGTGGCAGGGACTGCCCTGATCAGCGGCGTTTTGCGATGTCTCCGGATTTCTCAAACGGTACGGTGATCAATCCATTGAAGGCGGTCACGCTGCCAGACAGTCGGTAAGGCAGACCGCCACTGACCAGTGCCAGTGCGCTTTTACTCACCGCGGCCGGCAGTGTTTTGAAGTCGAGCTTGACCCGCATCGGCAGCATCACGGTGCCGGAGGCAGGAAGGGTGTATTTCGGCTGCAGGGCCTGGGCCGTGCCGACCTCCTGGTCGGCCAAAGTGAATTTGGCTTGGATATCCGACACGGTGAGTTCAACGGAATTGCTGTTGGTCACTTTTAAGGTCACGGTGAACTGTGCGGACTCGCGATCAAAATCCGCCACACGCACTTCGGCCACTTCCACGGTGGGTTTTTTCAGAGTGCCGCCACAGCCCGTCAGGCCGGCCAAGGCCGTGGCCGCCAACAGTGCGGTGAGTGCAGCGCGAAGTCGTGAGGTCATGTCTACAATTCCGTTCAATGCATTACTAAAAGGAGTCCACGCATGTTAATGGTGATTTCACCTGCCAAGACGCTTGATTTTGACACGCCGCCCACGGTGGCCACCAGCACGCAGTGTGATTTTTTAGATCAGTCGGCCGAGTTGATCAAAATCCTGAAGCCCATGAGCCCGGCGGCAGTGGCCAAGCTCATGGACCTCAGCGATAAGTTGGCCGCATTGAATGTGGCCCGTTACACCGCGTGGAAACGTCCGTTCAGCGCAAAAAATGCCAAACAAGCCGTGTTGGCATTCGATGGCGATGTGTACGACGGTCTTGCGGCCCCCACGATGTCATCGACCGCGTTGGATCGGGCGCAGAAACATCTGCGTATATTGTCGGGACTGTATGGGGTGTTGCGTCCACTCGATCTGATGCAACCGTATCGTTTGGAGATGGGCACAGCGTTGGCCAATGCACGCGGTAAGGATTTGTATGCGTTTTGGGGCGATCGTTTAGGGAAGGCCCTGAATAAAGAGTTAGCAGCCCACAAGACCAAGGCCCTGGTGAACCTGGCCTCGGAGGAGTATTTCAAGGCGGTGCAGGGTTTTGACGCCCCGGTGATCACACCGGTGTTTCAGGAACGCAAGAGCGGCGCTTGGAAGGTGGTGAGTTTTAATGCCAAGCGTGCCCGAGGCCTGATGGCCCGTTTCGTGATCGAGCACAAGATCGACGATCCTAAAAAACTGGTGGCCTTTGATTCGGAAGGCTATGCCTTTGATGCGAAGGCCTCGACACCGGACACCTTGTACTTCCGACGTAACGCGGCAACGGGGTCCTAGCCGATGGCCGGTAAAAAAACGGGTTCGGGTTCCAGGAACACGCCGAACCTGGCCACGACCGCTTGCTGAATCTCCTGCGCGAGCGCCAGAATCTCCCGTCCGGTCCCGCCACCGTGGTTCACCAGCACTAAGGCGTGGCCGCTGTAGACGCCCACATCGCCGCGGCGCGCACCCTTGAATCCGCATCGTTCAATCAGCCAGGCGGCCGAGATTTTGACCGCATCGTGGCGCCCATCGTCGGCCGGATAGTGGGGCAGATCGGGATGCAACAGTGTTAAGTGCTTTGCCTGCACCTGCCCGATGATTGGATTTTTAAAAAAACTGCCCACATTCCCCAGGGCCTGGGGGTCCGGGAGTTTGCGTTGGCGAATGGCGATTACGGCCTGCGCGACATCGCGCGCCGAGTAGGGTGGGCGGGCATCGGAACGCCGCAACGCTTCGTGAAGTTCGTGATAGTCGGTGTGCAGCACGGCGCTCGACATGGGCGCTAACTGAAAACTCACCTGGGTGATGAAATAGCGCGGTGCATTCCAAGGCCCTTGAACGGTCGGCATTTTGAAAATGCTGTGTCGGTAGCTGAATTGACAGTCTTCATGACGCAGCACCACATAGCGCTGGGCATGGAAATCCCAGGCGTGGACATCCACAATGTAACGGCTGATCTCCACGCCGTAGGCGCCGATGTTCTGCACAGGGGCGCCCCCCACGGTTCCCGGGATCAGCGCCAGGTTTTCTAAACCAGCGAACCCCTGATCGAGTGACCACATGACCAGATCGTGCCAAGGCTCTCCCGAGGCGGCCGTGAGCAGGCCGGTGGGCGAAATGTGTTTGCCCCGCAGTTGGTTGCATAGCACTGCAGCGGGAATGGGCGCGTGCAAGACCACATTGCTGCCACCGCCCAGAATGCATCGGGCGTGATCATGGAGTGTGCGCGAGAGCTCCGGGAGTTGGTCAACGTCGGTGACGGCGATGACCTGATCGGCCCGGGCGGGCAGACCCAGTGTATTGCGATCGTGCAGGTTCACGACGGCGTGTAGCCGAGGCGAACGTAAATGGGGGCGTAGGCCTCGGCCTGTGTGACCTCGACCAGCCCTTCACGGGCCAGTTCCAGCAATGCCAGAAAATGCACCACCACAATCGGAACCCCACCGCCGTGGGCGAGCTCTTCCATGAACAGCTCGGTGAATTCCACAAAGGGCCGGCCTTGCAGAAACTTCAGGATGCGGGACATGTGCTCGCGCACCGATAACGGTTCGCGCGAGATGTGATGGTGTGCGGTGAGTTTCGCCCGACGCAGAATGTCGCTCCAGGCGGCACGAAGGTCATCGGGATTGACATCGGGAAGCCGCGGCGCCATGGTCTGGTCCACATACACCTGGGCGGTGAGCACATCGCGGCCCAGCTGCGGGAAGGCATCGATCTGACGCGCCGCAATTTTCATCTGTTCGTATTCCAGTAGTCGGCGAACCAGTTCGGCGCGCGGATCTTCCACGTCGTCCTCGCCTTCTTTGGGGCGTACCGGCAATAACATTCGCGATTTGATCTCGATCAGCATGGCCGCCATTAATAGGTAGTCGGCCGCTAACTCGAGATTGCGCGAACGGATCTCTTCCACATAGCTCAGGTACTGGCGCGTGACCTCGGCCATGGGAATGTCCAGAATGTTGAAGTTCTGGCGACGAATCAGGTAAAGCAACAGGTCCAGCGGCCCTTCGAAGGTCTCGAGAATGACCTCGAGTGCATCCGGAGGGATATAAAGGTCTTTGGGGATTTCAGTGAGCGGTGCGCCGTACAGTCGCGCGATGGTATCGGGAAGCACGGCCGCTACGGCCTGGGCCTCGTCGGTCAGCGCGGCCGCATCGGGGCTGGAACTGACCGCGGAGGCATCATCGGAGGCTGGTGATGCGGCGGGGTCGTGAACAGCGGGGTCGGACATCTTTGCGGCCAGGGGTCAGTTGGTCTGATAGACGTAGGGCTTTTGACGAACCTTGATCTGCTGGC
>JBMSML010000108.1:0-4519 GCA_049421125.1 Burkholderiaceae bacterium | reverse complement strand
TTCATAGAAGTGGCCCACCGTGACCATGGCCTCTAAGTGGCCAAGGTCGGCGGCTTTACGGTAGTTCTTCAATGCAAGAACTGCATCCTGATTCATGCCCCGCCCCAGATCTTGGCGCTCGGCAACAAAAAAAAGGGCTTGCGGATCGTTCTGGCGCGCGGCCATGGAGTAAAACTTTAACGCTTTAGTAAAGCTGGACATCACGCCCCGACCGGTGCGGTAGATTTCGGCAAGTTCCAGCTGCGCGCCAAGGTCTCCCTTTTCGGCTTTTGACAACAGAATTGAGATTTTGACAAAGGCAACCATGACTCTTCCGATTATACATATCTTTGTCTAAGACAAACTCATGGGCCATGCGAGGAACTACATCGAGAATCGATCCGGGGTCGCCAATGGCCAGTAGGTCTTAAATGGCTCTGGGAGCCCCCCCCAAACAATGTGGTCGCTCTGGGCGGTCAATAAGGCACCCGTGACCAAGTGCGGAATCACTGACCCCAGAGGTTTGGCCTGCCCACTGCCGTCGCGCATCATGATGTGAGACTCCGTCACCTGATCGGGATGGCTCAAGCCCGCCGCGCCCAGTAAATCGGCCAGATTAGCAAGGGTATTGCGATGGAAGTTACTGACCCGCTGGGCCTTATCGGTCACCACGAGAGCGCGCTGACGACCAGGGTCTTGAGTGGCCACCCCGGTGGGACAGGCATCGGTATGGCAATGCCGGGACTGTATACAGCCCAAGGCGAACATAAAGCCGCGAGCAGAATTGCACCAATCCGCACCAAGCGCTAAGCAGCGCGCGACATCGAAGGCAGACACCACCTTTCCCGATGCGCCAATTTTGATCTGATCGCGTAAGTTAAGCCCCACTAAAGTATTGTGTACGAGGCGCAGGCCATCACGCAGGGGCATCCCCACATGATCAGAGAACTCTACCGGCGCAGCACCCGTGCCACCTTCGGCCCCATCGACCACCACAAAGTCGGGCGTAATTCCCGTAGAAATCATGGCCTTGGCAATCGAGAACCACTCCCAGGGCTGACCCACACACAACTTAAATCCCACCGGCTTGCCGCCCGAGAGTTCACGCAGGCGCCGAATAAAATCCAATAATTCCAAGGGCGTTGAGAACTCGGAGTGGGCGGCAGGCGAAACGCAGTCCTGCCCCATGGGTACGCCGCGGGTCTGCGAGATTTCGACCGAGACCTTGGCGGCGGGCAACACGCCACCGTGCCCGGGTTTGGCGCCCTGGGACAGCTTAATTTCAATCATTTTTACCTGATCACTACGCGCGCTCTGGGAGAACTTTTCACTGTCAAAACGCCCCTCAGCGGTGCGACAGCCGAAGTACCCCGATCCAATTTCCCAGATCAAGTCGCCGCCATGCTCTCGGTGATACTTAGAGATCGAGCCTTCGCCCGTATCGTGCGCGAACCCGCCCATTTTGGCGCCACGATTCAGTGCCAAAATGGCATTGGCCGACAGGGATCCAAAACTCATGGCCGAAATGTTGAATACCGAGATGGAGTAAGGCTGCCGACAGGCGGCCCCGCCCACTTGAATGCGGAAACCGTCCGGGTTGGGATGCACAGGCGCCACAGAGTGTCCGATCCACTCGGCCCCGGTCGCATACATATCCTTGACCGAGCCGAACCCGCGCTTATCGTTTTGAATTTTGGATCGCTGATAAACCAATGCCCGTTGATTGCGAGAAAACGGGATCTTCTCTTCGTCCGTCTCCAGGAAATATTGTCGGATCTCCGGCCGAATGTACTCAAGGGCGTAGCGCAAACGGCCGGTCAATGGATAATTTCGTCTGACCGCCTGCTGGGTTTGGCGCAGATCTTGCCACCCCAGCATGAACAGAAAAAGCCCCGTCAGCCCCAGTACCCAATGGCCAAAGGCGAGTAAACTTAGTCCCCCGGCGCCCGTGGCCACCCAAGGAATGAAGCGCATCGAAACACCGGCTGTGAATGCCATAAGCTGCCTCCCTCGTAATTATTTTGTTTGAGCGAACTGTAGAGGTTTTATGTCTTTCGATCTAGATGACGCAGAACGTGCCCTAAAGTCCAAGGATTACCCGGCGGCGTTCGCAGCCCTGATGACCCTGGCCAGAAACGGCCATGAACAGGCTCTTATACGGTTATCCGATATGGCAGCGCAGCAACAGGTGCAAGAGGCCGATATGCCCGTGCTCTTGGATGTGCTCACCAAAGAATCCAAGACAAATAACCACCATGCCACCCTCGCGTTGGCGGTAATCCACTGGAAGTCGCCCCATGCGGCGCGGGACCACGCCAAAGCACTGAGCCTGCTGCAGGCCTGCTGCAACCACCAGCTCACCGAGGGGTATGCCGCCTTGGCCAAGTTCCTGATGACCGAAGGCAAAGACAGCGAGGCGGCCAAACAGACCGATCTGGTGAAATTACTGACCCAGGGCATGGAGCACGGCTCGATTGAGGCCTGCTTTTTACTGGGCCGCGAATACTCGACCGGCGAGCACTGCCCAAAAGATGATCATCGTGCCTACAAGCACCTGTTCATGGCAGCAAAGCTTGGCCATACCGAGTCTAAAAAATACGTGCACATGATGGAAGGCTTAAAACATAAGGGTGCCTTTGATGCCGCCATGCAAGATGCCGTGGACTCCATCAGCGAGATGGAGTCCCGCATGGTGCGCTTCGTGTAATGACCGTGGGTGCCGGCGAACTATTTTCGGAAAGCGGCGGGCTGCTCTGGCATGCCAAGGCCCTGATGCGCCATCGCACTATCTGGGCAGACTTTCGGGATCGGATTGACCGCTTCCTGACCGACTGGCTGGCCGATATCGCGCTCTATCCTGGTAAACCGGTGTCGGGCGTCATTCTGGTGGGCCCCAGCGGGGGATGGTGCCTGCCCCAGAGTGGCTTTCTGGATCACTTCACGCATGTGATCGCAATCGACCCCGACGCCGCTGCTAAAAAGGTATTTCTCACGCGCCACAAACCTACGCCCGTGTCCTCAACCGGTCTGGAGCAACACCAGACCTGGATTCCATCCACGTTTCAAAATGTGCTCCCGGCACTGCTGAATCGCTTCCCGGATCACGCCGTATTGTTCTGCAATGTGCTCGGTCAATTGCGATATCAAGAGAACAAGACACTCGAACGCATTGAGTTTGAACTAAATCAAATCAAAATTGCGATGGAAGGTCGACACTGGGCATCGTTTCATGATCGAATCTCAGGGGTGGGACGACTGTCAGAGGCGCGTGAATACGAGTTTTATGAACGCAATGCGATTTCCAACGAGGCCCTCATGGGGCGGGTAGCACGCACCGGTGAATGGCTCGACCACCTTACACAACGCGTGTTGCCCGCCAAGGGCGGTCGCCGCATTATGCTGTGGCCCATCAACCCGGATCGGCTGCACGTGGTGGAAGCCGGATGGGTAAACCCCAACCATATGCGTTCATAAGGGACCATTTATGCAAGCAGATCTTTTGGCCTCGGAAAATAAGATTCGGGCGCGCCGTTATCGAGAGACCGCCGCCGCCCTGGAGAAGGCTGCCAAGGCCTATCTGCAGGCCGCCGAGGCGATGGATCTGGGCAAGGAACATGAGGCGGATGACGCCTACAAAAAGGCCCAACTCAGCCTGGAAGAGATCGTCGACGAGCTGCCACGCCCCCTTCCCAAGCACCAGGCCATCCGCCCGATGGAAAAGCCGCGCTACGAATGGGGGTGGGTGAAGTACATGATACCCGCCGCCATTGTGCTGGTGATCCTTTACCTCCTGGTGGTCGGCGGCTTTTCGGGTGACCTGTCCCAGGGATGGTCGGTCCAAGGGGACATTCGCGACGCGGTTCGCTATCCCAAAGGGCCCCAATATCCCGCCAAGTCGACCTCGGGCGTTTTAGATCTCGCATTCTGTCCCGCATAATCGGGGCAGGATGAAACTCTCCCTTAAATCGTTACAACTGCCGGGGTTTTCCTCGCAGGCGGTCGCACCTGCGGTCGTCATGGCCATTCTGGCCATGATGCTGGTGCCACTGCCGCCCGTCATACTCGATCTGCTGTTCACCTTCAATATCGCGGCCTCCATCATGGTGCTGCTCGCCGCGATGCAGATCAAGTCGTTTAAAGACTTTATTGCGTTTCCCACTATCCTATTGATCACCACCCTCTTGCGCCTATCGCTGAACGTGGCCTCGACGCGGGTCGTGCTGGCCGAGGGGCATACCGGGCCTGATGCGGCCGGCATGGTGATTGAAGCCTTTGGTACGTTTCTTATCGGGGGCAATTTCGCCATCGGATTGATCGTGTTCTTGGTGATCACCTTGATCAACTTCATGGTGATCACCAAGGGTGCCGGACGCGTGGCTGAGGTGTCTGCCCGTTTTGCGCTCGACGCAATGCCCTGCAAACAAATGGCCATCGATGCGGATTTGAACGCAGGGCTCATCGGCGAAGAACAAGCCCGCCGCCGTCGCCAGGAAATTGCCCAGGAAGCAGACTTCTACGGGGCCATGGACGGCGCGTCCAA
>JBMSML010000107.1:0-4545 GCA_049421125.1 Burkholderiaceae bacterium | reverse complement strand
CCGCTGCATCACGTCAAGCAGTACAAGCGTATTTGCAACATTATTCAGATAATAATCCGACGGTTTTTTTACCGACTCCCCTACCGCGATAAACGATGCAAAATTCATCACCGCGCCAAATGAGTATTGACTAAAGATCGACTCCAGAATGTCCGCGTCACCAATAGACCCCTTAACCCACTCCGATCCCCGCAACGCACTCTCAAACCCCGTCGACAAGTCGTCCAAAACCAGGGTATCAAACCCCATACGACGCAGCATCTTGATCATGTGCGATCCGATGTAACCCGCCCCTCCAGTGATTAATATTTTCATGACACTTTTTCAACAGTAATGCCCGCTTAGATATCGGTCATATTAGTCGATAACTTTACCCGGATTTAAAATACCGTTCGGATCGAATGCTTCTTTTATGCTCTTCATTAATCGTAATTCCACCGGACTTTTAAAACGGGCTGCCTCGGACTTGCGCAACTGTCCAAGTCCGTGCTCTGCGCTGATCGACCCGTTCATCATCACCACGCGATCATGCACCATTTGCCGGATTCGGGACTCGTTTCGCTCGATATAGTCCAGATAAATGGATCGTCGCCTCTCAGGTGGTTGATGCACCGCCAAATGTTGGGGTGCCCCAACGTTATAGTGAAGATTTCCGTCGCCAAAATGACCAAAGTTGTGAAGCCGTACACCCGGAAACGCCACTGTCAATTCATGTCCCATCACCTCAATAAATTCAACGAGCTTAGAAAGTGGTAGCGCAATATCGAGTTTCACTTGCGCACCGTCTTCGGCTGCCCCTAGGGTAATGCACTCGCGCAAGTGCCAGAGTGCGCGGGACTGGGCGATCGACTGGGCCACAATGGCGTCTTGCACCACACCCTTATCAAGGGCTTGGCCGATCACCCACTCTAGTTTCTCCATCGCCGCCTGTTCCGAATCGGTATGAGAGATTTCAATTAACACACTGTCTGACCTGTTTTGTGAGCGTGTCGATCGTTGATCCCCGTCACCGATAATCGCAGCACCATGCCGTGCCACCTCGGGGAAATAGTCCTGCACAACCTGAGTGCTCTGCGCAGACATATACTCAAACCCAGTGAGTGATGCATCACAATGATCGTGGGCTGTCTGCAACAATTCAAAAGCGTCTTTCGCCGAGGCCACTTTAACCAGGGCAGACACCACACCGCGGGGTTTCGGATAGAGCATCAGTACCGCTGCCGTTATAAATCCAAGTGTGCCCTCTGAGCCTATGTACAGGTCACGAAGATCGTAGCCCGTATTGTCTTTGCGCAGACCGCGTAGTCCGTTCCAGATCTCGCCCAATGCGGTCACCACCTCAATCCCTAGGCATAGGTCCCGCGCACTACCGTAGCGCAGCACACCAGTACCCCCCGCATTCGTGGCTAAATTCCCACCAATCGTGGCAGACCCCTCGGCGCTCAGACTCAAGGGGAAAAAAAGCCCCATCTCTGCGGCTAGATTCTGCACCCGCTCAAGCGTGACACCTGCCTCTACCGTTAGGGTCTTATTAGCGAAATCACGTTCGCGCACGCGCTGCATTCGGGTAAGCGAGACCACGCACTGGGTCGCAGAGTTATCCGGTGTGGCACCGCCCGACAGCCCCGTGTTGCCACCTTGGGGGACCAGGGCCACGCCATAACGATTCGCGAGACGCACCAATTCGGCTAACTGAACGGTGTCATTTGGGAATACAACAGCGGCAGCGCGCCCAAAGAAGCGGCGCCGCCAGTCAGTGCAATAGGGTTCTATCTCTGCCGCAGCAGACTTGAGCGCGCCGCTACCAAGCAGCGCCTGTGCGCGCTCTAAAAAAGAGGCTAGCCCAGAGTCATTCACTTCACGCGATTACGGTATTCGCCGGTTCGAGTATCAATTTCAATTTTGTCTCCGATATCGACAAATGCGGGCACTGCCACTTCGAAGTTAGTGGGTGCGATTCGCGCGGGCTTCATGACCTTGCCGGATGTATCCCCTTTCACGGCCGGTTCAGTGTAGGCGACCTCACGGACAACGCTCGTGGGCAATTCCACCGATATTGCTCGGCCCTCGTAAAACACGACCTCGCAGGCCATGCCCTCATCCACGTAGTTGAGGGCATCGCCCATGGACTCCCCCTCCACCTCGAACTGGTTGTACTCTGCATCCATAAAGACATACATGGGGTCTGCGAAATACGAGTAGGTCACTTCTTTTCGATCGAGCACTAAGGTGTCAAACTTTTCATCCGCTTTAAATACCGCTTCCTGTCCCGAACCCGAGAGAAGATTTTTCATCTTCATTTTTACAACCGCCGCATTTCGGCCAGACTTGTTATATTCCGCCTTTAAAATCACCATCGGATCAGACCCGATCATGACCACGTTACCAACGCGAAGTTCTTGTGCTGTTTTCATAAAGCATTAGCCTAAAAGAGATTGAAAGATCCTGAAAAGCCTTGAATTCTAGCTGATCAAGGTCATCAGGCGCTCCTCAAGGCTTGGCTGTAGCGCCAACCCTTCGCATTTCTGACTTAACGCCTGTTTCACGGTTGCGTAGCGCCGGCAAAAGGCACCCCAGGCCAGATCAAAATCAGGGGGATTCGACGCCCCATCCGACGCAAGCTGATTCCACGCCCAATGGAGATCACTCAAAACGGCCAGTGCCGCACGATCTAGGATCTGGTGAGTCCACTCCGCGAGTTTCTGATCATGCCCATGCTGGGCCTGGCGATAAGGCTGCCAGACAAAGGGCACCTGCCACCGACCCGCGGCCGCCCAGTGCGCGCGAACAAATGAATCTTCGCCACGCACAAAGTTAAGATCACACGCCTGAAGAATCTGATCGAACTCCTCCTGGGTGTAGTCCAACCCCTCGGGCCTCCAAACGACCGCATCGACAAAGCCCCGCGGAAGGGCACGCCTCATGCTCGCTTCAAGCCTTGGCCACTGCGCATCGTTATAACCGAATGCCAACACCAGAAAAGTGGTTCGCCCGATTCTCCGACCGGCCAACCGGGCCCTCCATCGGTCGCGCTCCCTTGCGCCGAGATGCCTCCAAGACCCGTGCAGCAATCCGCCCGTGCGGGCAGAAAAGCCAGGAATCATCCATCGTCGTTTCGCGGCCGCAGCCGATTGAATTCTTGGGTGGGGCGAGGGCATGGCATGGGCCTGATCCGCCCAGGGCTCGGTGGCCAGGTGATCCAGCGTGATCCATCGGGCGCTCGGCGATAAGCGTTGAGCGAATTCATCCGGCACCGAACATGCGAATGCCTCGACCACCAAGGCGGACCGGTAAGACGTCGGAATCCCACCGGCGCTCCACGCATCGAGCGCCCGATCCCAGTCCAGAACCGTTACGTGTTGGGGTGCGCTATCACCGTGCAGTGCCCGAACGACCTGCGGCCGATCCACCACCAGAATCACCTGCCGAACGCCTTGTCCTACAAGGGCAAGACTCAAACGCCAGCAAAACCCTGCGTCACCAAAATGATCAATGACTTGACAAAAAATGATGGCAACCGAACCCACTTCCATTCATACAATTTCTTTGAAGTAACGAATGGTTTCTTTCAGGCCATCTTCAAGGCACACCGTTGGCGACCACGCCAACTGCTTTTTCGCAAGCGCGATATCCGGCTGGCGTTGCTTTGGATCATCCTGTGGTAGCGGCTCAAATACGATTTTGCTTTTTGAGGAGGTGAGTCGCAAGACCTGTTCGGCAAGCTCCAACATCGTGAATTCATTAGGATTGCCAATATTTACCGGTCCGATGAAATCCTCTGGCGCATTCATCATGCGCACTAACGCTTCGACAAGATCGTCAACATAACAAAAACTGCGGGTCTGGGATCCATCACCATAGATCGTGATGTCATGACCCGTCAGCGCCTGAACGATAAAGTTAGACACCACCCGCCCATCTCTCGGGTGCATACGAGGGCCATAGGTGTTAAAAATTCTCACCACTTTGATCTGTAATTGATGCTGCCGCCAATAGTCAAAAAACAAGGTCTCCGCGCATCGTTTTCCTTCGTCATAACAACTTCTTATTCCAATTGGATTGACGCGCCCCCAGTAACCCTCGCGCTCAGGGTGAACCTCTGGATCTCCGTACACCTCACTTGTAGAGGCCTGCAATATTCTGGCCTTGACCCGCTTCGCCAAGCCCAAAAGGTTGATGGCCCCATGCACGCTTGTTTTCGTCGTCTGAACGGGATCCCATTGGTAGTGAATCGGTGATGCCGGACAGGCCAGGTTATAAATCTGATCGACCTCCACATACAGTGGAAACGTGACATCGTGCCGCATCAGTTCGAATCCTGGCTGATCCAGCAGATGTTGCACATTTTTCTTGCTCCCCGTGTAAAAGTTATCCACACACAACACGTCAAGGTGTTCACGGATTAGCCGATCACATAAGTGGGACCCTAAGAACCCGGCGCCCCCAGTCACAAGAATTTTATCGGCAGTTTTCTGCATTTTTTAAAAACCCATTGAAAAGTCAATCACATCATTAACGCTTGTTTAATTGCTTGCATCGCTGTAT
>JBMSML010000106.1:0-4549 GCA_049421125.1 Burkholderiaceae bacterium | reverse complement strand
ACCTCGAGTACCTCGCCCGCGGTGTGCACACCAAGAACGGCATCAGCTACCCCGATACCCTGGTGGGAACCGACAGTCACACCACCATGATCAATGGCATTGGCGTGGTGGGCTGGGGCGTGGGTGGCATTGAGGCCGAGGCGGGCATGTTGGGCCAGCCCGTGTATTTCCTAACACCCGATGTGGTCGGCGTAAATCTGACGGGCAAATTGCCAGAGGGCTGCACCGCCACCGACTTGGTGCTCACCATCACCGAGATGCTGCGCAAAGAAAAAGTGGTCGGTAAATTTGTCGAGTTCTTTGGCGAAGGCACAGCATCGCTCTCTTTGCCTGATCGCGCCACGATCGCCAATATGGCTCCGGAATACGGCGCCACCATGGGCTTTTTTCCCGTCGATGCAGTCACCGTGGACTTCATGCGCGCCACGGGCCGCACCAACGACGAAGTCGAAGCGTTCGAGGCCTATTTCAGGGCGCAAGACCTCTTTGGCATTCCCAAGGCCGGTCAGATCGATTACACCAAAACACTGTCGCTCGATCTGAGCTCGATCAAACCATCCCTTGCCGGCCCCAAGCGTCCGCAGGATCGCATCGAACTCGCCAGCATGAAACAGTCGTTTGCCGAACTCTTCTCCAAACCCGTGGCCGAAAATGGTTTCGCCCAACCTGCCGCTGCACTCGCAAAACGCGTAAAGGCCGGTGATGTCGAAATCGGAAGCGGCGATGTGTTGATTGCCGCGATCACCTCGTGCACCAACACCTCCAATCCCGGTGTGTTGCTCGCGGCCGGTCTTCTGGCCAAGAAGGCAGTGGAAAAAGGCTTGACCGTCAAACCCCACATCAAAACCTCACTGGCCCCCGGCAGTCGCGTGGTCACCGAGTACCTGACCAAGGCGGGCCTGCTGCCTTTTCTCGAGCAGCTCGGTTTTGCCGTGGCCGCATACGGCTGCACTACCTGCATTGGTAACGCCGGTGATCTGCGCCCCGAGTTCAACGATGCGATTGTGAAAGAAGATCTGGTCTGCGCCGCCGTGCTCTCGGGCAACCGTAACTTCGAGGCCCGCATTCACCCGAACCTGCGCGCCAACTTCCTGGCCTCTCCCCCGCTGGTGGTCGCCTATGCGATTGCGGGCACCGTGCTCAAAGACCTGGCCAAGGAGCCCTTGGGTCAAGGCAAGAGTGGCCCGGTGTATCTCAAAGACATCTGGCCATCAAGCCAGGAGATTGCGGCCGTGATGGGCTTCGCCATGGATGCGGCCACCTTCCAACGATTGTATGGTGATCTGACCAAAGATCACCATCTGTGGAACAACATCAAGGGCACCGCTGGTCAGGTCTACGATTGGCCCAAATCCACTTACATTGCTAAGCCGCCGTTCTTTGATGGCTTCTCCATGACCCCCAAGGCCACGGGGTCCATCTCCGGTGCGCGCGCGTTGATGATTCTGGGCGACTCGGTCACCACCGACCATATTTCGCCGGCCGGATCGATCAAGGAAGCCTCGCCCGGAGGCAAGTTCTTGTTGGACAACGGTGTCACAAAAGCGGACTTCAACTCCTATGGTTCCCGTCGCGGCAATCACGATGTGATGATGCGTGGCACCTTTGCCAACGTTCGGATTAAAAACCTGATGCTGCCCCCCAAGGCCGATGGCACGCGTGAAGAAGGCGGATTAACCCTGTTCCAGCCGAGCGGCGAAAAGATGTTCATTTACGATGCCGCCATGAAATACCAGGGCGCAGGCGTTCCCACTGTGGTGATCGGTGGCGAGGAATACGGCACCGGCTCATCGCGTGACTGGGCCGCCAAGGGCACCCAGTTGCTCGGCGTCAAGGTGGTCGTGGCCAAGAGCTACGAGCGCATTCACCGCTCTAACCTGGTGGGCATGGGCGTATTGCCGCTGCAATTCAAAGGCGCCGACAGTGCACAGAGCCTAAAGCTCGAGGGTACCGAAACCTTTGGTGTGGCCATTCCGGATCAGCTCTCACCACAG
Source organism: Burkholderiaceae bacterium (assembly GCA_049421125.1). Classification (GTDB taxonomy): domain Bacteria; phylum Pseudomonadota; class Gammaproteobacteria; order Burkholderiales; family Burkholderiaceae_A; genus Lacustribacter. The sequence continues at coordinate 2,555 of JBMSML010000106.1, read as the reverse complement.
CAGGATCTGACCCTGGTCATCACCCGCAAAGATGGCAGCAAACAGAATGTCACCGTGCTCTGCCGAATCGACACCCCGATCGAGGTCGATTACTACAAACACGGCGGCATCCTGCCTTATGTGCTGCGGGAACTGATGGCGGCGTAACCCAACGTGAACGCAAAACTCCGCCGCCTGCTGAGCATAGTTTTATGTGCCGCCCTGCCGTTGCAGGGCCAGGCGGTGGCGTCCATGAACTGTCACGCACACCAAGCAGAGCATCAACAACAGCACTCGCACGCGGCGCACCCGCTTCACGCAGCAGATGTAACGGCATACGCCACCCCTCACGCGGATACATCGCACTCGGAGACACCATTGGTGTCCAGTTGTGCGCTGTGTGCGGGTTCGTGCACCATGGCCTATGTGATTCCAGCGTGTGCACCCACCCTACTTTCAGAGCCTTCCCGGTCACCACTGAGTTTTAGCCCCAGTGCACGCTTTGTCAGCGTCGTACTCGAGGGCCCGCTTCGACCTCCACGCTCCTGATCGTTCCTTGACTGCCTTTCCCCGGATCTTTTCGGGAAGGGTTATCGGCTAACGACTAGGAGAGATCATGAAACGTGTTGTCGCAGCATCCGTTGCTGCATTATCTGCCGCCATTGCGCACGCGGCGTCGCCTGACGTCGGCGATTGGCGCACAGCCAATGAGCGCGTGCACGACGCGGGCGGCTGGAAGGCCTACGCTCGCGAGATCGACAGACGCCCGAGCGGCGGCCCATCGGCAACCCCGCCATCGCTTTTACTGGAGACCGCTATTGAGCGTACACGTGGACTGGACCCTGGTCTTCAGCAGATCCTTGCGAATGCCTCGCGCGATCCCAGGCGCTACCTGTTGCTGACGGAACATCAGCGCTCCGCCCTAACCCGTGAGTCACAACTTATTGCAGAGGTTAGCAGCCTGTTTTATGCCACGGTCGCGGCGCAAGAGCGCGTAAATTATCAACTGCAGGTCGTCGAGGCGGCGTCCATTGCGGCTGAGCTTGCCAGCCGCATGCGTAAAGTGGGTAACCTGAACCTTCTGCACCAGGCCGAAGAGCAGCTCTCCTTTGCCCAGACCGAGCTCGCACTATCCCGGGCACGGGTTGCGGCCAGTGCCGCCCAAGAGGCCTTGATTCAACGATTGCAATTAAGCGGTGAGGCCGCTGCCTTCACGCTGCCCAACCGATTGCCTGAACTTCCTAAGTCCATCGGCACGGTATCGGATATTGATACGCGACTGCTGGCCATCACCAGTGCGAATCCCGCACTGGTGCGTGCACAGTCCGAAGTCCGGCAGGCCATTGCGGCGCGCAACCACGCCCACGCACTGGCACAGCATTATCGCGACGCGATTCTTCCATTACAAAAGCAAATCTCCGAAGAAACGCTCTTGCATTACAACGGAATGATCATCGGAATTTTCGATCTATTAAAAGATGCTAAACACCAGGTGCAAGTAGTCGAGAGTTATCTGAACGCGTTGGCCGCGTATTGGCAGGCCGAGACCGCGCTTCATCCGAAACTTTTTGCACTTCGTGAGCAATTCAGCCCATTTTGGAGAGAAGCATGGAAATGAAGAGTCGCCGCGCCTTTCTCGGAGCCACGGCCACCGCATCGGCCACTCTGGCGGCCGCGTCGGTAAGCCGGGTGGCCATGGCGGCCCTGCCCGAGCCGGTGCTTCAAACAAGCACTATCACCCAGCCACCGCTCACCCCTCCGAGCGGCAAGCCTTACAACCCCGTGGTCACGCTCAACGGTTGGACACTGCCATGGCGCATGAACAACGGCGTGAAGGAATTCCACCTGGTCGCGGAGCCCGTTGTGCGCGAGATGGCTGCAGGCTTTAAGGCCCATCTGTGGGGCTACAACGGCCAATCACCGGGCCCCACCATTGAAGTGGTCGAAGGGGATCGGGTACGCATCTTTGTCACCAATCGATTGCCCGAGCATACGTCCATCCACTGGCATGGACAGCGACTGCCCAATGGCATGGATGGCGTCACGGGTCTGAACCAGCCCGGAATTCCCCCCGGGAAAACCTTCGTGTACGAATTCACAGCGCGTCGGCCAGGCACGTTCATGTACCACCCTCACGCCGACGAAATGGTGCAGATGGCCATGGGCATGATGGGGTTCTGGGTCACTCACCCCAAGGCCAAGCATGACCTGATCAATCCGGTGGATCGTGACTTCTGCTTTCTGCTCAATGCCTTTGATATCGACCCTGGCAGCTACACGCCAAAGATCATGACCATGCTGGATTTCAATATCTGGGCATGGAATAGCCGTGTGTTTCCGGGAATTGATTCGCTCAATGTCCGCTTAAACGACCGGGTGCGCATTCGTGTGGGCAACCTCACCATGACCAATCACCCGATTCACCTGCACGGCCACGAATTCGAGGTCACCGGCACCGACGGCGGTCCCACGCCCAAGGCCAGTCGCTGGCCCGAGGTCACCACCGATATTGCGGTCGGCCAAATGCGGCAAATCGAATTCGTGGCAAGCGAGGAAGGCGACTGGGCATTTCACTG
>JBMSML010000105.1:0-4669 GCA_049421125.1 Burkholderiaceae bacterium | reverse complement strand
AACCTACGACCCCCGCCGTGTGAAGGCGGTGCTCTACCACTGAGCTACGCGTCCGCTAAGACTGAAGAAAATCCTGCCCGATGCCCGCAAATTCTAACAGTTCCCGGCTCTTGAACAGAAGACTCATGGCGGATGCCGTTGTGCGGCGCTTACGGTTCGCTGAGGACCATTAAAATAGCGCGGTGATGACATCGCGTTTTTTTACCCGGACTGCTGCGCTGCTGGCATTGCTGTCGGTGCTGTTGGCCACCTCTGCCCCCACTGTCTCGAGCGTACTGCGAGCGGGCCAGTCCGGCGTGTCCGGTGCCTATGTACTGATGTGCAGCGCCGATGGCGTGCATCGGGTGCTCGCGAAGGACGTCAATGGGGTGTTGCCCATCATCCCGTTGCCTCAGGTGCCCTCGTCAAGCGTGCACGATGGACAGTGCCCGTTTTGCCATCTTCAGACGGGATCACCGCCCGTCGATCGTCGCTTGCGTTTTGAATATCCTGAGCATCGGGTATTCGTTTCATACGTGTGTCGTTCGCCCCGGCCGCTGTTGGCCTGGGTACTCATTCCTGCACGCGCACCCCCTGCCGTCGTTTGATGTGCCACGAGTGCCATTGCGCCGTCATCGTGCGGAATGGTGAAGCGGTATTCATTAAACGTATTTCTGTGGAGAGTGTGTATGAAAACCTCATTATTGATTATGGGCGGTCTTCGCCACTGGGTCGGTGCGGCGCTATGGGTGAGCCTGAGCGCAGTGGCTGTAGCCCATGAGTTTAAAAGTAAGGATCTGGTGATTGATCATCCCTACGCGATGTCCACTGCACCTGGTCAGCCTCATGGCGGCGTGTTTGTCACCAGCATTGGTAATACGGGTGTGAATGCGGATCAGCTGATCGGTGGCCGAGCGACGGTCTCAAAGTCCGTCGAGGTGCATCGAATGGAGATGAGCAACAATATGATGAAGATGCGCGAGATTCCCGGCGTGGCCCTTCCGGCGAAATCCGCAGTGTCCATGGCCCGAGGCAGTCAGGAGGGCTATCACCTGATGCTGATGAATCTCAAGGCACCGCTGAAAGACGGCGACAAGTTCCCCATGACCTTTATCTTTAAGAATGCCGGCGAGGTCGAGGTGATGGTGTCGGTTGAAAAGCCGTCCATGCCCGCGCACGGCAGCCATAAGCACTAGGGCGGGATAAACTCCGGGGATGACGTCCTCCAACCCATCCTCCTCCGTGCGCACCCGATTCGCTCCGAGCCCCACCGGCTATCTGCATGTCGGGGGCGCCCGTACCGCCCTGTACTGCTGGGCCTTTGCCCGCCATTTTGGCGGGCAGTTCATCTTGCGCATTGAAGATACGGATCTTGAGCGTTCTACGCCCGAGGCCGTCAAGGCCATTTTGGACGGCATGGAGTGGTTGGGATTAAGGCCGGACGAGGGCCCCGTTTACCAAATGCAACGAATGGATCGTTATCGCGAGGTGATTGCGCAGATGTTGGCCGCCGGAACCGCCTATCACTGCTATGCGTCGCCGACAGAGTTGGAGGCTATGCGTGAAGATCAGCGTGCGCGTGGATTAAAGCCCCGCTACGACGGTCGGTGGCGACCGGAAAATCTCGCCCGACGAGGGCTCTCCGCGCCTTCCGGCGTAAACCCCGTGGTTCGATTTCGTAACCCGGAGGTGGGAGTAGTGAGCTGGGACGATGGGGTCAAGGGGCGGATCAGCATCTCCAACGAAGAACTCGACGATCTGATCATTGCCCGTGGGGACGGTACGCCCACCTATAACTTCTGTGTCGTGGTCGATGATATGGACATGCGGATCAGCCATGTCATTCGCGGTGACGATCACATTAACAATACGCCGCGGCAGATCAATATTCTGAAGGCGCTCGGAGCGAGCGTTCCGCAGTATGCCCACCTGCCCATGATTCATGGGCCGGACGGTGAGAAGTTATCCAAACGCCACGGTGCCGTGTCCGTCATACAGTACGACGAAGATGGGTATCTGCCCGAAGCATTATTAAATTACTTGGCACGCTTAGGGTGGAGCCACGGGGATGATGAAATCTTCTCCATGGATCAGTTCCGGGAGTGGTTCACGCTGGATCATTGCAGTAAATCCGCTGCTCAATTCGATTTTGAAAAGCTCAAATGGCTTAACAATCATTATCTGCGCCAGAAAAGCGGTGAAGAGTTGGCCAAACGAATCGCCGCTCGTGTGCGCGAAGAGGGGTTCTTATTGTCGATGGGACCTTCTTTGGCCAGTGTCTGTGATTTGTTAAAGGATCGTGCCCATACCCTGAACGATCTGGCCGAAGAGGTGGCGATGTTTTACATCACGCCACCGGTTCAGTCAGCGGAGTTGGCAGAGAAGCTCAGCGGTGACGGCGGGCGGGTGATCGAGGCCTTTCTGAATGCGTTGCCGGACCAGTGGACGCCCTCGGAATTGTCGGTGGCGATGAAGTCCGTATTGGGTCAGTTGGGTTTGAAGATGCCGCAGCTCGCTATGCCGCTTCGGCTTATGCTCATGGGCCGCACCGACACGCCGTCTATCGATAAGGTGATGGCGGTGCTGGGCCGCGAGACCGTGGTTTCTCGGTTACAGGCGTGCATGGCTGCGCGGTAGAATCGCGCCATGTCTGGAAATACCTTCGGCCACCTCTTTGCGGTGACCTCCTTTGGAGAGTCGCACGGTCCTGCGATCGGCTGCGTGGTGGACGGTTGCCCTCCGGGGCTTGCGCTCACCGAGGCCGATATCCAGCCCGAACTGGACCGTCGGCGTCCGGGCACGTCGCGGCATGTGACCCAGCGCCAGGAGCCGGACACGGTCGAGATTCTCTCGGGGGTATTCGAGGGCAAGACCACCGGCGCACCAATTGCGTTGCTCATTCGTAATCAGGATCAGCGCAGCAAAGACTACAGCGAGATCATGAACACGTTTCGGCCGGGTCATGCGGATTACACCTACCTGCACAAATACGGCATCCGAGACTATCGCGGCGGTGGTCGTTCCTCGGCGCGGGAGACTGCGGTTCGCGTGGCGGCCGCAGCGATTGCAAAAAAGTGGCTTCATGAGCGCTACAAGGTTCAGATCCGGGGCCACATGACCCAGTTGGGTGAGAAAGCGATTGCATTTGAAGACTGGGCCGAGGTTGCTCAGAATCCGTTTTTCGCGGCCAATCGTTCACAGATCGCGGAGCTCGAGGCCTACATGGATCACCTTCGCAAGGCGGGAGACTCCTGTGGGGCGCGCATTGCGATTGAGGCGCTCCATGTGCCGGTTGGTTTGGGCGAACCGGTATTTGATCGCTTAGATGCCGAGATAGCGCACGCCATGATGGGCATTAATGCCGTGAAAGGGGTGGAGATCGGCGCGGGTTTTGCCTGTGTGGCGCAAAAAGGTTCTGAGCATGGCGATGAGCTGACCCCGCAGGGGTTTGTTACGAATAACGCTGGCGGCGTGCTCGGAGGCATTTCGACCGGTCAACCGATCACGGTGTCGATTGCGATTAAACCCACCTCCAGTATCCGAACCGCACGGCGCTCCATTGATCTTCAGGGGAACCCCACCGTGGTGGAGACCCATGGCCGACACGATCCTTGCGTGGGCATTCGTGCCACACCGATTGCCGAAGCCATGCTTGCCCTAGTGTTGATGGATCATGTGCTGCGGCACCGTGCTCAGAATGCCGATGTTCGGGTAGCGACCCCGGTCATTCCCGGCTCTGTCGCGTAAGCACCGCTTTTTTGTATTGCGCTGGAGTGCCTCGGGTGTGAAACCAACCACGCGGCTTGCTGCCTTCTTTGGCGCGTATTTCGCCTATGTCGGGCTGTTTGCGCCGTATTTGTCCCTCTGGCTGAGCGGCCGCGGGTTTAGTCCTGCGGAAATCGGCGTGTTGATCTCGCCGATGCAATGGGCGCGTGTGGTGGGCCCACCCGCCTGGGGCTGGATGGCCGATCATGTGCGGGGCCCGCGTGCCGTGGCTCGCCTGATTCAAATCTCCGCTGTCTTGGCGTTATGCACGAGCCTGTCGCTGCTCACAGAGCTTGGTTTTTGGCCGTTGTTTCTGGTCTTCTGTGTGATGAGTTTTTTCTTAAGCGGCCAAGTGCCCATTACCGAGTCCTTGGCCATGCAGGCCAGCCGCGGGAGCCTGCGCGATTATGGCCGCATGCGGGTCTGGGGCTCGATTGGGTTTATTGCGGCCGTGACTCTGGGTGGCCCGTGGTTTGATCGTGTCGGTATTGCCTGGCTACCTGCATCCTTGATCGGCATGCTGTTGATCGTGCTGGTGGTGACATTCTGGTTACCGCATCGGGAGGTGCATGATTTATCCCCGCAGCCGGCGCTGTTGCGGGACATGATTCAGGATCGACGGGTTCAGCGATTTCTGGCGGCCTCGTTTCTCATGTTGTTGGCCCATGCCCCGCTGTACACCTTATTTTCTCTGTGGCTGTTCGAGCAGGGTTTCAGTCGGACCGAGATTGGTCTTTTATGGGCGCTCGGTGTGGTGGCCGAGATTGTGATGTTCCGATTCCAACATCGGTTATTCGAGCGTTTTTCAGTCGGCCAGTGTTGGATTGCATCGTACGTGGTCACGGCCATCCGCTTTCTGATGATTGCGTTTTCCGGTGGTTCGGTGCTGGTGATTGTGCTGGCGCAGGTGCTGCACGCCGTGACA
>JBMSML010000104.1:0-4720 GCA_049421125.1 Burkholderiaceae bacterium | reverse complement strand
AAAATTTAAGACCTACGGCTGTGGTTCGGCCATTGCGTCATCCTCGTTAGTAACGGAATGGGTGAAGGGCAAGACCCTGGATCAGGCGATGACGATCAAGAACACCCAGATCGCCGAAGAACTGGCCTTGCCGCCCGTCAAAATTCACTGCTCCATTCTGGCCGAAGATGCCATTAAGGCGGCCATTGACGACTACAAGGCAAAGCATACGGCGACGTCCGGGGTGGCGGTGAAGGCCGCCTAAGCGACGACAACACGTCGTTATCGCATTCGAGAAGGACTGTCCGCATGGCCGTCACCTTGACCGAAAAAGCTGCCCAGCACGTGGCCCAGTTCATTGCCAAGCGGGGCAAGGGCGTGGGCGTGCGTCTTGGCGTGAAGACCACCGGCTGTTCCGGGCTGGCCTACAAGCTGGAATTTGTCGATCAGGCGGCCGCCGAAGACCTGGCGTTTGAGAGTCACGGGGTCAAGGTCTTGGTTGATCCAAAGAGCCTGCCGTATATCGATGGCACGGAGTTGGATTACGCACGCGAGGGATTGAACGAAGGATTTAAATTCAATAATCCCAACGTGAAGAGTGAGTGTGGTTGCGGAGAATCGTTTAAGGTCTGATCGGCAGTGACACTCTCTCTGGGCGGCACCTCTTCTTCCGGCCGCAATCATTTCGCCGTTCTTGGTCTTCCGGTGCGCTTTGCATTGGACCTGGCCGCATTGGAGCGCGCCTGGCGGGCCGTGCAGGGGGCGGTGCACCCCGACCGGTTTGCGGGAGCGGGAGAGGCCCAACGACGCTTGGCCCTGCAGTACTCCACCCAGATCAATGAAGCCCATGACATCTTAAAAGACCCGGTGCGTCGTGCCAGTTATTTGTGCGCGCTTCATGGCGTGGACGTGGATGCAGAGCGCAATACCGCGATGCCGGCGGAGTTCCTGATGCAGCAGATGGAGTGGCGCGAATCCCTCGAAGACGCGGTGCAAGCCCGTCAGCCGCAGACTCTGGCGCAACTCGCGCAAGACGTTCAGTCGGCGATCACGGAAGGGGAGCTGTTGCTCGAACACCTGCTCGATCGGGCGGCCCCCGACTACGATCGGGCGGCAATGGAAGTCCGTCGCATGATGTTCTTGATGAAATTTAAGCAGGACCTGCTGGATCAACAAAAACGGTTAAGCCATGGCGCTGTTGCAGATCGCTGAACCCGGCCAATCTCCGGATCCGCATCAGCGTCGGGTGGCGGTGGGCATTGATCTGGGCACCACGCATTCCTTGGTGGCGGCGGTGCGCAGCGGCAGCGCGGAGGTCTTGGCCGACGATCACGGGGAGGTCTTGTTGCCGTCGGTGGTGCGTTATCAGGCCGATGGCGTCTGTGTCGTGGGCGACCTGGCGGCAGAAAGGGCAGCGGAAGACCCATTCAACACCATCCTGTCGGTGAAGCGCCTGATGGGCCGTGGAATGGACGATGCCAAGGCCCAGAACACGCCGTATCGATTAAGTGCGGAATCGCGTGATGGAGGCGATGCCGGTATGGTGCGCATCCTGACGGACGCGGGGGCCATCTCCCCGGTCGAGGTGTCCGCAGAGATTCTGCGCACGCTGCGTCAACGGGCCGAGCAGGCCTTGGGGGTCAGTGCTGTCGATGGTCTGGCCGGTGCGGTGATCACGGTGCCGGCATATTTTGATGATGCCCAGCGGCAGGCCACAAAAGATGCCGCCCGTCTGGCTGGACTCGATGTTCTGCGCCTGATCAATGAGCCCACGGCCGCCGCCTTGGCCTATGGCCTGGATTCCGGTGCCGAGGGGCTTTACGCGGTGTTCGATCTCGGCGGTGGTACGTTTGATGTCTCCATCCTGCGCTTGACCAAGGGGGTGTTCGAGGTGGTGGCCACTGGCGGAGACACTGCGCTTGGTGGCGACGACTACGACATGGCGCTGGCCAATCATTGGCTGCGCGAGTGGCAGTTGGGTGACTGTTATCGGGGGCTCTCTCCTTCCGAGAAGCGTCGGGTCTCACGCTTGGCGCGACAGTTAAAAGAATCCCTCACCACACAGGCGGATGATCATGCCGTGGTCTCAGGCCAATGGGTCAGTGATCCGGGCCAGTCCTTCACCGCCCGTATTGATCGGGGCACGTTTGACTGTGTGACCCAGCATCTGACCGAGCGCACCCTGAGTGTGGCCAGTCGTGTGTTGGACGATGCCAAGGTGATGCCGGCGCAGTTGCAGGGCGTGGTGTTGGTGGGCGGCAGCACGCGCATGCCGTGCATTCGGTCCGCAGTCAAAACATTTTTTCAGCAGGAGCCCAAAATTGACATTGATCCGGATCGGGTCGTGGCGATGGGCGCAGCCCTTCAGGCCGACGTGTTGGCGGGCAACAAATCGCAGGCCGATGACTGGCTGTTGCTGGATGTCCTGCCCCTGTCATTGGGCTTGGAAACCATGGGAGGGCTCACCGAGCGCATCATCGCCCGCAATAGCTCCATCCCCGTGGCCCGGGCACAGGAGTTCACCACGTTTAAAGACGGTCAGACTGCGATGGCCATTCACGTGGTGCAGGGCGAGCGCGAACTCGTGAGCGAATGCCGCTCACTGGCCCGGTTTGAGCTGCGGGGAATTCCGCCGATGGTGGCCGGTGCGGCGCGAATCGAAGTCCTATTTCAGGTGGATGCCGATGGCCTGTTATCGGTCACGGCCCGGGAACAAAGCGCCGGCGTGCACGCGTCGGTGACGGTGAAGCCATCGTATGGCCTCACCGATGATGAGATTGCCACGATGTTGAGTGAAGCGTTCTCCAGCGCCCAGGACGATATGCGGGTACGTGCCCTGCGCGAGGCCCAGGTCGATGCCCAGCGATTACTCGAGGCGATCAGCAGTGCCTTGGCCGAGGATGGAGATCTCTTAGAAGCGGATGAACGTCATGCCGTTGAGCAGGCGGTGGACCGGCTGCGCACCAGCTGTGGCGGCACGGACCTGGAGGCGCTGCGTGATCGCACGCATGCCCTAAGTGAAGTGACCGAGTCGTTCGCTGCACGCCGTATGGATCGTGCGGTTCAACGGGCCTTATCGGGTCAGTCTATTGATGGAGTGTTAAACAATGCCGCGGATTAAGGTGTTGCCTCATCCAGAGGTGTGTCCGCAAGGCCAGGAGTTCGAGGTCGACCGTGGCGAGAACCTGTGCCGTGTCTTGCTTGATCATGGGGTGGATATTGAGCATGCCTGTGAGATGTCGCGGGCCTGCACCACATGTCATGTGATTGTGCGCGAGGGATTTGCAAGCCTGCCGCCGTCATCGGAAGATGAAGACGACCTTCTGGATCGGGCCTGGGGCCTTACCCCGGTGTCACGCCTGTCGTGTCAGGTGGCCGTGGACGGTGCGGACCTGGTGGTGGAAATTCCGCGCTACACGATCAACTACGCCCGCGAGCATCATTGAGTGAACGACGGACATCGCGGTGGCGGAAGGCACCGCGCCATGAGTACGATTTTTGAAGGAAGCTCACGATCATGAAATGGACCGATACCCTCGAGATTGCAATCGCCTTGGTCGAGACCCAGCCCGATGTGGATCCCAAGGCCATTCGGTTTACGGATCTTCACCGATGGGTGATGGCCCTGCCGGGCTTTGACGATGATCCGAACCGCTCCAATGAAAAGATTCTGGAAGCGATTCAGATGCAGTGGATCGACGAGGCCGAGTAGCCTAGTCCTCCCGGCGTAAGGCCGGGAACAGAATCACGTCGCGAATACTGGGGCTATCGGTCAGCAGCATCACCAGTCGGTCGATGCCAATGCCGCAGCCGCCAGCAGGCGGCATTCCCACCTCCAACGCCCGAATGTAATCGGCATCGAAGTACATTGCTTCTTCGTCCCCAGCGTCTTTGGCGGCGACCTGAGCGTGAAACCGTCGGGCCTGATCCTCTGGGTCATTGAGTTCTGAAAAGCCGTTGGCAATTTCGCGACCCGTAATGAAGAGCTCAAACCGCTCGGTGATCTCCGGCCGGGCATCCGAGGCGCGGGCCAGCGGAGAGACCTCCACCGGATAGTCCACGATAAAGGTCGGATCCCAGAGTTTGCCTTCGGCCACTTCTTCGAACAAGGCGAGCTGCAGTGCACCGAGCCCGGCCTGCTTCAGATTGGGGGCATTGACGTCGACCTTGAGTTCACGCAGGGCCGTTTTCAAGGCGTGGACATCATGGAGCAGGGCGTTGGTGTACTGTGGCGCATGCCGTTGTATGGCCTGCACGATGGTGAGTCGATCAAAGGGCCGCGCGAAATCCAAGGACTTGCCCTGATAGGTGAGCGTGGCCGATCCGGTGGCGGCAGTGGCGGCATGCCGCAGAATGGATTCGGTGAAGTCCATCAGCCACTGGTAATCGGTGTAGGCGGCGTAGAACTCCATCATCGTGAATTCCGGGTTGTGCCGCGGGCTTAATCCCTCATTTCGGAAGTTGCGATTGATCTCGTAGACCCGCTCAAATCCGCCCACGATCAGTCGCTTTAAAAACAGCTCCGGCGCAATGCGCAGAAACATCTGTTGATCCAGGGCATTGTGATGAGTGATGAATGGTTTCGCGGCAGCGCCGCCCGGAATCTGTTGCAGCATGGGCGTTTCCACTTCCAGAAACCCGTGGTCATTCATGAAGTGCCGCATGGCCGATAGGGTTTTTGAGCGGGCCGTGAACACCTCCCGCGATGTGGTGTTCACGATCAGGTCCACATAGCGCTGCC
>JBMSML010000103.1:0-4795 GCA_049421125.1 Burkholderiaceae bacterium | reverse complement strand
ACGTCACCGGCGAGCACACCGGCCTGGATGGCCGCGCCGACGGCGACGACCTCGTCCGGGTTGACCCCGCGGTGGGGCTCCTTGCCGGTCAGCTCCTTGACCTTCTCCTGGACGGCCGGCATGCGGGTCATGCCGCCGACGAGGACGACGTGGTCGATGTCGCCGGCGCCCTTGTCCTTGGCGTCGTCGAGCGACTGGCGCACCGGGGCGACCACACGGTCGAGCAGGTCGGCCGTCAGCTCGCCGAGCTTGGCCCGCGTGAGGCGGGTGTCCAGGTGCTTGGGCGGGCGGCCCATCACCGCAAGGTCAATCTCCCCATCGCGCAGCAGTTCGAGCAACTGATCCCGATTGCAGACATCGATACGGATCTGCACACCGGGGTGTTCCTCGCGAAACAGGCCGAGCATGCGGGGCACCGAATATTTTGCGGTACTGACCAGACCGATCTTTAGAGTGCCGGCCTGACCGCCTTTGAGTTTCTGCATGACCGATTCGGCTTCGTTCAGGGTTGTCAGAATTTTGCGGGCGAAGACCAAGAAGTATTCCCCGGAACTGGTCAGTTCCACGCGCCGACCGACGCGCGAAAAGAGGGGGGACCCGATCTCCTCTTCCAGCTCCTTGATCTGCATGGAGACTGCGGGGGCGGTGAGGTGAAGCTCGTCTGCGGCGCGGGCAAAACTGGACAGTCGCGCGGCGGCCGCGAAGATTCGGACTTGGCGAAGGGTCAGGTTTTTCAAGGGCGTTTACGGGTCTCACGGCGGCGTCGAGGAGTAATTTTGGCAGAACCCCCCTTTTTTTGGTAAGAAAAACTTATTTTTGCCATCAACATAAGTGACTTTCTCTTATGAATCAGAGGGAATAGAGTCCATGTCATGCCCATGGATATGGGTGAGACCAGACTAGGAGACTTAAATGAACAAACCCGCGGAGGGCCGGATAACGGACGTGAAAGAGCGCTACAAGGGTGGCGTTCTGAAATACAAACAGATGGGCTACTGGCGCCCCGATTACGAGCCGAAAGACACGGATTTCATCTGCTTATTCCGCATCACCCCCCAAGAGGGCGTGGATGCCGAGGAGGCCGCCGCCGCCGTAGCCGGTGAATCCTCGACGGCCACGTGGACCGTGGTCTGGACGGATCTGCTCACCGCACACGAGTCTTACCAGGCCAAGGCCTACCGGGTGGATCCGGTTCCCGGCACCGGCCCCGGCACCGATAAAGAGCAGCAGTACTTTGCCTACGTGGCCTACGACATTATTTTGTTTGAAGAAGGCTCGATTGCAAACGTGACCGCATCGTTGATCGGTAATGTGTTTTCATTTAAACCGCTCAAGGCCGGTCGATTGGAAGACATTCGGGTCCCTGTGGCCTATGTGAAAACCTTCAAGGGCCCGCCCACCGGTATTGTGGTGGAGCGCGAGCGCTTGGATAAATTTGGCCGTCCGCTGTTGGGCGCCACAATGAAGCCCAAGCTAGGTCTTTCGGGCAAGAACTACGGCCGGGTCGTATACGAGGCACTGACCGGTGGCCTGGACTTCACCAAAGATGACGAAAACATTAACAGCCAGCCCTTCATGCACTGGCGCGAGCGTTTTTTGTTTTGTATGGACGCGGTAAATAAGGCCCAGGCCAACAGTGGCGAGATCAAGGGCCACTACCTGAACATCACGGCCGGCACCATGGAAGAGATGTACAAGCGGGCGGAGTTTGCGAAGAGTCTGGGCTCCTGCATTGTGATGATCGACCTGATTGTGGGCTGGACAGCCATTCAGTCGATCTCTAACTGGTGTCGCGACAACGACATGATCCTGCATATGCACCGCGCCGGCCATGGCACCTATACCCGCCAGAAGAATCACGGGATTTCCTTCCGTGTGATTGCGAAGTGGCTCCGGCTGGCGGGTGTGGATCATCTGCACGCCGGCACCGCGGTGGGCAAGTTAGAAGGCGATCCGATGACCGTCCAGGGCTTTTACAACGTCTGCCGCGAGATGTACAACAAACAGGATCTCGCACGCGGCCTCTTTTTTGATCAAGACTGGTGTGACATGAAAAAAGTCATGCCGGTGGCATCCGGCGGCATTCACGTGGGCCAGATGCATCAGCTGATCCATCTGTTTGGGGATGATGTGGTGCTGCAGTTCGGTGGTGGCACGATTGGTCACCCCCATGGCATTCAGGCCGGTGCCATTGCCAATCGCGTGGGATTAGAGACCATGATCAAGGCACGCAATGAAGGTAAAGACATCATTAACGAGGGCCCAGACATCCTGAAGGCAGCTGCGAAGTGGTGCAAACCGCTCGAGCAGGCGTTGGAGACCTGGAAAGGCGTGGAATTCAATTACGCCTCGACCGATACGCCCGATTTTGTGGCCACCCCCACGGCGGCCGGTTGATCCGGTTGGACCTACTGAACACCTAACCCTATCGATAACGGAGTGAAATGATGAAAATCACACAAGGGCAGTTTTCGTTTCTTCCGGATCTCACGGATGATGAGATTCGCATGCAGGTGGACTACGCCTTATCCAAAGGCTGGGCACTGTCAGTGGAGTGGACCGATGATCCCCACCCCCGAAACACCTACTGGAACATGTGGGGCATCCCAATGTTCACGATCAAAGACGGTGCGGCCGTGCTCTACGAGGTCAACGCCTGCCGTAAGGCGCAGCCCGATTGCTATATCAAGGTCAATGCCTTTGATAGCACCCGGGGGGTGGAATCGATGTGCATGAGCTTTATCGTGCAGCGTCCGGCCCATGAGCCCGGTTTCGGCTTGGTACGTCAGGAGACCGATTCCCGAAGCATGCGCTACACCACGCATTCTTATGCCACAGATAAGCCTGCCGGAGAGCGCTACTCTCGCTAAGATCACCCGGATAAGCGATATCGGAGCACGCCCATCATGTCGGATCAGCCCGTAACAGACGCAAGCGGCACCACCGCCCTTCCCAATGCGGTGGACTTGCATGCGATCTTGAACGATGCCAATGTCTTCGAGGTGCTGGACCAATTGGATCGAGAGTTGATCGGCCTGGCGCCAGTGAAGCGTCGGATTCGGGAGATTGCATCCTTTCTGGTGATCAGTAAGGCCCGCGCTCAGATGGGCATTGAAGCGCAAACACCAAGCCTGCACATGTGTTTTACCGGCAATCCCGGTACCGGCAAAACCACAGTGGCCATGCGCATGGCCGATATTCTGTTGCGCTTAGGCTATGTGCGAAAAGGGCACGTGGTGAGTGTGACCCGCGATGATCTGGTCGGGCAGTACATCGGGCACACCGCACCCAGGACCAAAGAGGTCCTCAAAAAGGCGATGGGTGGCGTGCTGTTTATCGATGAGGCCTACTACCTGTACCGACCGGAAAACGAGCGGGATTACGGCCAGGAGGCCATCGAGATACTGCTGCAGGTGATGGAGAACCATCGCGATGACCTGGTGGTGATCCTGGCCGGGTATAAAGACCGGATGGATACGTTTTTCAAATCGAACCCCGGCATGTCATCGCGCATTGCCCATCACATCGATTTTCCGGATTACACGGACAGCGAACTGCTGCAGATTGCGCAGAAGATGGCAGCAGAGATGCACTACCTGCTCGACGCGGGGGCGTTGTCCGCCATGCAGGAGTACATCGGACTGCGCAAGGGGCAGCCGCATTTTGCTAACGCACGCTCCATTCGTAATGCCCTGGATCGGGCGCGCCTGCGTCAGGCCAATCGAATTTTTGAGGTCGCCGCCCAGCCCGGCCGGCAGGCCACACGGGACGACTTATCGCAGATTTCAGCGGAGGACATCCGTGCCTCACGCGTGTTCACAGGGGGGTTGTAATGCATCTTGGCCGCACCACCTTATCGAAGTTTTTGATCCAGGAGCTCGACGGCAGCCCACAGGCCCGCAATCTGGCGGCTTTGCTGGTCGATATCGCGTCCGCGGTAAAGGCGATTTCGGCCATGACCGCCAAGGGCGCGCTTGCCGGCGTCCTGGGCAGCATGGAAAAACAGAATGTCCAGGGCGAGGATCAGAAAAAGCTCGATGTTCTTTCCAACGCCGCTTTTATGAATACCTTTCAGTTGGGCGGTCTGGTCGCCGGTTTGGCCTCGGAAGAAGAGGACCAACCGATCGCGGTGACCGAGAAAACGGTCGGTAAGTTTCTGGCCTTATTTGATCCCTTAGATGGGTCGTCCAACATTGATGTCAATGTGTCGGTGGGATCGATTTTCTCGATCATTCAGGCGCCCGAGGGGCGCCCCCCGCAACTGCAGGATTACCTGCGCCCGGGTCGTGAACAGTTGGCTGCCGGCTATGCGGTGTATGGCCCGTCCACCATGTTGGTGCTGACCGTGGGCAAAGGCACGCACGGATTCACTCTGGATCGGGAAGTGGGCAACTTTATTCTGACCCATCCCAACATTCAGATTCCTGCCGATACCAGCGAATTCGCGATCAACACCAGTAACGAACGGTTCTGGGAGCCGCCCGTGCAGCGCTATGTCACCGAGTGCAAAGCGGGCAAGACGGACGTCCGCGGGCGGGATTTCAATATGCGCTGGATTGCCAGCATGGTGGCCGAGGTCCACCGGATTCTGATGCGTGGGGGCATTTTCATGTACCCCAAAGACACCAAAGATCTGACCAAGCCGGGGCGCTTGCGTTTAATGTACGAGGCCAACCCAATGGGCATGGTGGTGGAGCAGGCCGGTGGCCTGGCCACCACGGGGCGTCAACGCATTCTGGAAGTGATGCCGGATCAGATCCATCAGCGCATCGCCGTGATTCTGGGGTCGCGCAAT
>JBMSML010000102.1:0-4807 GCA_049421125.1 Burkholderiaceae bacterium | reverse complement strand
CTACGCGTTGCAAGTGCAACCGGCGCGTTTGTTATTGGCGCGCCAAGCGTTGCCCTCGGTGTACGTGGTGCACCGGGCGCGGTTCATGCAGCAGTGTTTCCCACAAGGAGCCGGTTTTGTGGTGTCCGATGCCGACGTGGCCGCGGCCGTGACGTTCGCCGACAAACAGACGCTACCGATCGCGGATGTTGCGGCTTACTCCATTGATGACGCTAGCACGACCGAGATCGATGATGCATTTTCCTGTTTGCCACGGCCAGAAGGGGGATGGCGTGTCGGCATTCATATTGCAGCCCCCGGCCTGGGCATCACGCCCGAGAGCCCACTCGGACAAATCGCACGGGAACGGGCCTCAACGGTTTATTTTCCGGGCGACAAAATCACCATGCTGCCGGCGGCGGCGATTGGCGCATTTTCCCTAGACGAAGGCAAGACACCACCTGCGCTATCACTGTATGTGGAGTTCAACGCCAATGGCGAGAGGGTGGCCAGTCAATCCCGTGTCGAGCGCGTGCCGATTGCACGCAACCTACGCCTGGGCGACTGGGAGTCTGAACTGGACCAACCACTGTCCTCCATTGCCGAGGAGCGCCTGCCGTGGGCCGGTTTAAAGCCGTTGATGCAATTGGCGCTGAAGTTGCGTGAGCAGCGTGAGATCGTCCGTGGAAAACCGGAAGTCTCTGGGCGCACGGATTTTAATTTTTATGTCGACTGGAACGGGCACAATCCGCAGGCGATGCTCGAGGGTGACGGTGTTCCTCGGATTGTCACGCGCCGACGCGGATCGCCCGTCGATATTCTGGTCTCCGAGTTCATGATTCTGGCCAACACCACGTGGGGTGACCGTTTGGCCTTGGCCCGCCTTCCCGGGGTCTATCGGGTACAGACCCTGGGCCGGGTTCGCATGCAGACTCAAGGCGGACCCCACCAGGGTTTGGGAGTGTCCAATTATTGCTGGGCCACCTCGCCGCTGCGTCGGTACAGTGATCTTCTCAATCAGTGGCAATTGCTGTCGGTGCTGGGCTTGCGACCCCCAGTGTTTAAGGGCAACGAGGCGGAATTATTTTCCAGCGTGACCCAGTTTGATGCCTTGTATAACCAATACGCAGACTTTCAGGATCACTTAGAGCGCTACTGGTCCTTGCGGTGGTTGGGCGTGCAGCATGGACTGGGTGCCATCGAGTCCTGGTCGGCCGTTGGCAAGCGCGTACGCGAACGGGCCGTGGCGCTGCGCGAGGGCGCCTTTCGATTGCGCCGCGTCCCGGTGGTGTTTCGTTGTGCCGATGCACCGGAGCTCCCACCCGGTGTGGAGGTCGAGGTGGAGCTGGTGGCCTGTGATGCCCTGGATGCCCGCCTTGAGGCAAGATTTGTGTCGGTCACCTCGGCCACACCCGAGATGGACGAGGAGGAGATGGGGATGCTCAGCGAACGTTATGCCGTGTTGGGTGATCCGATTGCCCACAGTAAATCTCCGTGGATCCATGGCCAGTTTGCGGCGTTGACCGGTCAGACGATGGTCTACGAGGCCATTCGTGTTCCCGCGGATCAACTGGCGGCCGAGCTCGACCGGCTCATGGGCGACGGATTCGGTGGCGTGAACCTGACCGTGCCGCTGAAAGAGCAGGCGTTTGCCCTGGCCCAAAGCCGCGACTGGGAGATCTCACAACGGGCGCTCACGGCCGGTGCCGTCAACACACTGCGTTTCGATGGCCAGGACAATGTGGTGGCGGACAACACCGATGGCCTGGGTCTGGTGGGGGATCTTGAGCGGCTCTTAGGCGCGCCGGCCGCCTTGAGTGATAAGACCGTGCTGCTCATCGGAGCGGGGGGCGCTGCCCAAGGGGTGCTCGGTCCACTGCGGTCGGCGGGCGTGCGTCACATTCGGCTGGCCAATCGCAATTTTGAAAAAGCCCAACAGGTGGCGGTCCGATGGGCGGAGATGGATGCCGAATCGCAGGAGTGGCTTGCCGTCATGCCATTGTCTATGTTGGCCAGCCCGCCCGTTGCTGCATCGGATCCTGAGATCGCGGTGGACATCATTATCAATGCGTCCTCGGCCAGTCTGTCGGGCGCCCGGATTGATCTGCATGCGCAGTGGTGTGCCCACACGGTCTTGGCCTACGACATGATGTACGGGCCCGCCGACACCCCATTCATGCAGCAGGCACGGGCCGCCGGAGTGCCACGGGTCGCCGATGGATTGGGCATGCTCGTGGAGCAGGCGGCCGAGGCCTTTGCACTGTGGCGAGGGGTGCGGCCGGACACCGCTTCGGTCTTGGCGCAATTGCGGCTACAGTTGGCGGCAGCTCCACATTAAGGCCTCGTCTCTCTTTTCTTGCGCATGACTGAACTGAACACCCCCACTTCTGCCACCCGGGATCCGGAGGCGGCACAACTGTCGCTTGTGGAGGTCCAGGATCTCCTGGCACGCCAGAAATTAGAGAGCGAGGTCGCGCATCGTGAACAGCACACGGTGGGTGCGGATCGACAAGGGCTGGTCGAGCAATTGCTCGCGAAGCAGCAGCATGCCGCGTTGCAATTCCGTTTGGATCAGCTCCATCCGGCGGACATTGCCTACATCTTAGAGGCCTTGCCGCGGGAAGACCGCCTGGTGATCTGGGATCTGGTGCGTGCCGAGCGCGAAGGCGAGATTCTGGTCGAAGTCTCCGATGCCGTTCGCGAAACCCTGATTGCCTCGATGGATCGCGAGGAACTGGTGGCAGCGGTGGAGACGTTGGATACCGACGATCTCGCGGCGCTGGCTCCTGATCTGCCGGAGGAGGTGGTGGAGGAGGTCAGCGAGGGGCTGACCATTGAAGAGCGCGAGCAGTTGCGTGCGGCAATGTCCTACGCCGAGGGCAGTGTGGGCGCACGCATGGATTTTGAGATGGTCACGATTCGGGATGACGTGACCTTGGAGGTGGTGCTGCGATACCTGCGCCGGTTTGATGAGCTGCCCGACCATACCGATCAGGTGTTCGTGGTGGACCGTGATGTAAAACTCCAGGGCGCGCTGCCAATCGCCAAACTTCTGGTGCACGAACCCGAGACGCTGGTGCGTGAGGTCATGGTGAAAGAAGTCATGACCCTGCAGCCGCACGATGATGTCAGCGATGCCGCCCAGGCGTTTGAGCGCTATGACCTGGTCTCGGCGCCGGTGCTGGATCATCAGGGCGGTCTGCTGGGCCGTCTGACCGTGAACGAAGTGGTGGACGTGATTCGAGAAGAGGGCGAGCAGGACGTGTTCGCCCAGGCCGGTCTGCGCGAGGAAGAAGACCTGTTTGCCTCGGTCTGGGAGTCGGCCAAAAACCGCTGGCTCTGGCTGGCGCTCAATCTATGCACGGCGTTTTTCGCCTCTCGCGTGATTGGCGCCTTTGAAGGCACCATTGAGCGCGTGGTCGCCTTGGCCGCGCTGATGCCGATTGTGGCGGGCATCGCCGGCAACTCCGGAAATCAGACCATGACGCTGTTCATTCGGTCGATTGCACTGGGCCAGGTCACCGGCGCTAATGCCAGACGAGTGTTTGCCAAAGAGTTTGGTATTGCGGCACTCAACGGTGTCGTCTGGGGGTCGGTGGCCGGACTCTTCGCCTGGTGGCTCTACAGTGATACCGATCAAGGGGCCTTGCTGGGCTGGACCATGATGCTCGCCATTTCTTTGAATCTATTGATCGGTGCGCTGATCGGCATTCTGGTGCCGCTGTTGCTCGAGCGCATGGGCCGCGATCCGGCGATGGGATCGTCCGTGCTCTTAACGTTCAGCACGGACTCGATGGGTTTCTTTATTTTCCTGGGATTGGCCACACTGTTTTTTGTCTAGTGTTAGGCTCAGCAGGTGAGCCCGGTTGGCCGTACTCTGGGCGAAACAACTTTTTTTCAAACGAGCATGCGATGACCGAATTCTTGTCTCCTATCACCCTCGCGGCCGTGCTGCTGGTGGCCGTCTTGGTGGCCGTTTTTCGACGCCCTGGTCGCGGGGAGGATGCGCGTTTACAGGAGCTTACGGGCCGGGTGGAGATCCTGGGCCGCGAGGTCAATGCCCTGAGAGAAGTCGCCAATGCGGTGTCCGGCATGCAGGAAAAGCGACTGGAGTCGTTGTCCTCGCAGATTCAACTCACGCTTGATTCGGTGAAAAAAGACATGGGCGAGCGGCTCACCCACATGACCCAACGGCCGAGCAGAGCGCTGAACGGGTGCGGAATGTTTTGAATGAGCAGCTGGCCAAGATTCAAAAAGATAATGCAGAAAAGCTAGAGCAGATGCGCAAGACGGTGGATGAAAAACTCCACGCGACACTCGAAGAGCGGCTGGGACAGTCGTTTAAATTGGTGTCGGATCGCTTGGAGCAGGTCCATCGTGGACTGGGCGAGATGCAGAGCTTGGCCTCGGGCGTGGGCGATCTGAAACGGGTGCTCACGAATGTGAAGACCCGGGGCACCTGGGGCGAGTTTCAATTAGAAACCTTGATTGAGCAGATCTTCACGCCCGATCAGTATGAGAAAAATAGAGTGACCCGACCGGGGGCCTCGGAGCGCGTTGAAATTGCCATTCGTCTGCCGGGACGGGATAGCGATCAACCGGTATGGCTGCCCATTGATGCCAAGTTTCCGATCGAAGACTATCAACGATTGTTGGATGCCCATGACCAGGCCGATACCGCGTTAGTAGAAGAGGCTGCGAAGGCCTTGGAGGCCCGGATTCGTAGCGAAGCAAAAAAAATCAAAGAGAAATACATTGAACCGCCGTACACCACTGACTTTGCAGTGATGTACCTGCCCACCGAGGGGCTCTATGCGGAGGTCCTTCG
>JBMSML010000101.1:0-4881 GCA_049421125.1 Burkholderiaceae bacterium | reverse complement strand
CGAAGAAGGCGATCGAGGCCAAGCAACGTCAAAAGCAGCGCTCGCTCTTTGCCGAGGTGTCTTCTGTTGGGGGGCTGCCACCGTTGTCCTTGCTCGATGAAGTATCGGCGCAGGCCGAGACGGTTTCTCCGGAGACACTGGAGTTCACCTCTCGGGTGATCGAAGGGCGGCTAGCGGATTTTGGTGTCCAAGTGAAGGTGGTCACGGCGCAGCCGGGCCCGGTGATCACGCGCTACGAAATTGAACCTGCGTTGGGGGTAAAGGGCTCGCAGATTGTGAACCTGGCCAAAGACCTTGCCCGAGCGTTGTCCCTGGTCTCGATCCGTGTGGTGGAGACGATCCCCGGCAAGAGCCTGATGGGTTTGGAACTCCCCAATCCCAAGCGGCAAATGGTGCGACTGTCGGAGATTCTGGGGTCGACCACGTTCCAAGAGAACCATGGTGTGTTGCCCTTGGCCCTCGGCAAAGACATTGCCGGCGCACCGATGGTGGTGGACTTGGCCAAGATGCCCCACTTACTCGTGGCCGGCACCACGGGCTCCGGAAAGTCGGTCGGCGTGAATGCGATGTTGCTATCCCTTTTGTATCGATCCACGCCGGCGCAGGTCCGGCTGATCATGATCGATCCGAAAATGCTGGAGCTCTCCATCTATGAGGGCATACCGCATCTGTTGACCCCCGTGGTCACCGACATGAAACTCGCGGCCAATTCCTTGCACTGGTGTGTGGGCGAGATGGAGCGTCGTTATCGCACCATGAGCAAGCTCAACACCCGCAATCTCGCCGGATTCAACCAAAAGGTCGAAGACGCAATCAAGAAAGGGGCGCCGCTCAAAGACCCCTTGGCTAATCCCGAGGATCCCGATGCCCCCACGTTAGTGCCGCTTCCGCAGATTGTGGTGGTGATCGATGAGCTGGCCGATCTGATGATGGTGGCCGGTAAGAAGATCGAGGAACTCATTGCGCGGCTGGCGCAAAAGGCGCGTGCGGCGGGCATTCATTTGATCCTGGCCACGCAACGCCCCTCGGTGGACGTGATCACGGGATTGATCAAGGCCAACATCCCCGCCCGTATCTCGTTTCAGGTGTCGAGCAAGGTGGATTCCCGAACGGTGCTGGATCAAATGGGGGCCGAGGCCTTGCTGGGCCAGGGCGACATGCTGTTTCTGGCCGCCGGCACGGGTCTGCCCATTCGAGTCCATGGGGCATTTGTGGCCGATGATGAGGTCATGCGGGTGGTCAACCACGTGAAGCAAAGTGGTGAGGCCCAGTATGACGACAGCATTCTGGATGGGGCCGACACGTCGGGGGGTGGCGGCACCTTTACTGCGGGGTTGGCCACGGAGGGGGCCACGGGAGAGGCGGACCCGCTTTACGACGAGGCGGTGGCCATCGTGCTCAAACATAAGCGAGCATCGATTTCGTTGGTCCAAAGACATCTGCGCATCGGATACAACCGGGCGGCGCGTTTGCTGGAAACCATGGAGCAGTCGGGCGTGGTTTCTCCGATGCAAAGCAATGGCAATCGCGAGATCCTGGTGCCCGGAGGGCAGGCGTAGTGCCGTCGATGGGCCTGCGGCCATGGGGCGTCGGCCGTTGGTTCGCGATGCTTTCGGTCGCGATGCTCGCCCTGAGCGCGGCACAGGCGTCTTCGACGGTGGATCGTGTGTTGGAGAGTCTGGCCGCCACGCAGACATTGGCGGCGGAGTTCATGCAGACGACTGCCTCCCCATCGGCGCGCGTTCGACAGGCCTCCGGTGCTTTTGCGATAGCGAAACCGGGATTGTTGCGTTGGGAGGTGAAAAAGCCTTATCCCCAGTTGCAGATCCTCAATGGCAAAGAGTTCTGGATGTTTGATCCGGACCTGGCACAGGCCTCCGTGCGACCGATTGAGGCGGCGAATCTCACGGGCATTGCGGCTTTATTGCTCAATACAAATACCTTAAGTCGCGAGCAGTTAATGGCGCGTTATGAGTTTACCGACGAGGGCCGGCGCGACGGCGTTGTATGGGTGCGTGTCGTGCCCAAGACCCCGGAGCCCGGAATCGCCCGCCTGGTGGTGGGTGTGGATGACGACGCCATGCTCCAGCGTTTCGAAATCCATGATCACTTGGGCCAGGTCACGCGCGTGACGCTCACGCGCATTTTGAAAAACACCGCCTTGGACCCCGCGATTTTCCAGTTCACGCCGCCTGCGGGGGTCAGCGTGTTGCGTTCACCTTAGCGCCGATGACGCCGCTTGCCGAGTGTCTTCGGCCTGAATCGATAGATGATGTTGTAGGCCAAGAGCATTTGCTTGGCCCCGGCCGACCCTTGCGTGCCGCGATTGATCGGGGCCGCCTGCAATCCATTATTTTGTGGGGCCCACCGGGGGTGGGAAAGACCACGCTCGCCCGGCTCTTGGCTGCCGCATGCGGCGCAGAGATGGTGGTGATCTCGGCGGTGCTCGGGGGGGTCAAGGAGATACGGGATGCGGTCGCCATGGCCGAGCAGGCAAAGGCACTCGGGAGACCCTGCATCGTATTTGTCGACGAGGTGCATCGGTTTAACAAGGCGCAGCAGGATGCGTTTTTGCCGCACGTGGAATCGGGCCTGTTTGTGTTTATCGGTGCAACAACGGAGAACCCCGGCTTCGAGGTGATCGGTGCGTTACGGTCACGGGCATCGGTGATGGTCTTAAAGCCCTTGGAGACCCCGGCGATGCAGGTGCTGATGTCCCGGGCGCTGCGTCACTATCAGACCCAAGAGGATCTCATCCGGCCCGAGGCCGCAACGCGTTTGATCACCAGCGCCGACGGGGATGCACGGCGGTTATTTGGAATGCTGGAGTCCTTAATTCCTCAGGCCCAGAAAGAGGGCGTGCCCATCGATGATGGATTGTTGGATCGGATGTTGCCGGAACTGGTGCGGCAGTTTGATAAGGGTGGGGATGCGTTTTACGACCAGATTTCTGCCTTGCATAAGTCCGTGCGCGGCAGCGATCCCGATGCGGCCTTGTACTGGTTTGTGCGCATGACGGATGGCGGTTGTGATCCCCGCTATGTCGCGCGACGCATGATTCGCATGGCGGTCGAGGACATCGGTCTGGCCGATCCGCGCGCCCTGACCATGACCCTGGAGGCCGCTAACGCGTATGAACGTCTCGGATCACCCGAGGGTGAACTGGCCCTGGCCCAGGCCCTGGTGTTTTTGGCCTGCGCCGCCAAGTCCAACGCCGTTTACGTGGCGTATAAGTCGGCACAGGCATTGGTGGCCAAGCAAGGGTCCCTTCCTGTGCCCGATCACCTGCGCAACGCGCCCACTGGCTTGGCCAAGGCCATGGGCCATGGCGCGGGCTACCGGTATAGCCACGATGAACCGGGCGCGTTCTCGGCGGGTCAGCGTTACTTTCCAGATGCTGTTGCACAACCACCGCGATTCTATGAACCGGTGGATCGGGGGATGGAAAGTAAAATTGCCGAAAAACTAGCACAACTCCGAAAGATGTCCTCATGATCGATCCTCAACTCTTACGAAAAGACCTCGCCGGGGCTGCCGCCGCGCTGGCCCGTCGTGGTTACGCGTTGGATACGGCCGCGTTTGCAGCGCTGGAGGCAGAACGGAAAAGTGTGCAGGTGGAGACCGAACAGCTGCAGTCCCAGCGTAATGCGCTCTCCAAGCAAATCGGTATGGCCAAAGGCAAGGGCGAGAATGCCGATGCACTGATGGCCCAGGTCAATGATATTGCGGCACAGCTCGATGCTGGCGCTAAGCGTCTTGATGATATTCAAACCCGATTGTCGGATTGGCTACTCACGATCCCCAATATTCCCCACGCCTCGGTGCCCGAGGGGCGTGACAGTGATGCCAATGTCGAGGTCCGCCGCGTGGGCACGCCGAAATCCTATTCCTTTGATGTAAACGATCATGTGGATGTGGGCGCACCCCTTGGATTAGATTTTGATGTGGCCACCAAGATCACCGGGAGTCGGTTTGCGGTGATGCGGGGCGATGTGGCACGGCTGCATCGTGCGCTCGCCCAGTACATGTTGGATACCCACACTCAAGCACATGGATACACCGAGTGCTACACCCCCTACATCGTGAATGCCGACAGCATGCGTGGCACTGGGCAACTGCCGAAGTTTGCCGATGATCTATTCGCTGCGAGAAAAGGGGGTGCCGAGGGCGTCGGTGAGACCCTGTACTTGATCCCAACATCCGAAGTGTCGCTTACCAATATGGTTCGGGATGTGATCTTGGAGCCGGCCCAGCTGCCCATGAAGCTCACTGCGCATACGCCGTGTTTTCGTTCCGAGGCCGGAAGCTACGGCCGGGATACCCGGGGCATGATCCGGCAGCATCAGTTCGATAAAGTGGAGATGGTGCAGATCACCGATCCGGATCAAAGCGATGCGGCACTGGAGGAAATGGTGGTGCATGCCGAGGTGATCCTTAAAGGACTGGAGCTTCCTTACCGCGTCATGGCGCTGTGCACGGGGGATATGGGATTTGGGGCGGCGAAGACCTATGACCTGGAGGTATGGTTACCCTCGCAGAACACGTATCGTGAGATTTCATCGGTCAGTAACTGCGAGGCCTTTCAGGCGCGCCGGATGCAGGCCCGTGTGCGCAAAGTGGGAGAGGGCGGCAAGCCGCGTCCAGAACTGGTGCACACACTTAATGGATCGGGTGTGGCGGTGGGGCGTGCCTTGGTGGCTGTACTGGAGAACCATCAGCAGGCCGACGGTTCGGTGGTCGTTCCGAGGGTGTTGCTGCCCTACATGGGCGGCAAGACGGTGCTCGCTCCCGCCTAGGTATAATTCGCGCTTCCCGTTTCGAGAGCACGGAGAGGTGGCAGAGTGGTCGAATGTACCTGACTCGAAATCAGGCGTGGGCGTA
>JBMSML010000100.1:0-4889 GCA_049421125.1 Burkholderiaceae bacterium | reverse complement strand
GCCCGATGCCTCGCCTGCGGCGGTGGCCGCCCTCGGCTTGATCGGCAACGCCGAAGCCGCGCAGGCCCTGCAGGCCGGCCGGCCCTTCGAGCTGGGCCTGTCCTTCGTCAAAGGCCTGACCCGCATTCATGCCTTGCATCGCAGGGTCGACATAAACGATCAGGTATAAACGCCCCGCCAGATTATCAATGATGGCCAACTGCTCGGTGAGCAAGAGCACGATATCGGGCACCTGAATAGGATCATGTTTCTGTTTGGCCTGATCCGTAGACAACCTTGGCTCAATGTGGCGAACGGTGTCATAACCAAAGTAGCCGGCGAGACCGCCACAAAACCGCGGCAAACCCGGGGTAATCGCCACCTTAAAGCGCGACAGATACGATTCGGCAAACGCGATTGGATCCGACTCGAGTGTTTCCACCACACGCCCGTCGGTCGTGACCGTGATGGCATCATCGCGGGCTTCAATCCGCGTGCGCGCCGGTAATCCAATAAAGGAATAGCGCCCAAACCGCTCTCCCCCGACCACCGACTCCAAGAGAAAACTGTTGGGCGCGTTGGCGAGCTTGAGGTAGAGCGACAGCGGTGTGTCGAGATCCGCCTGCAGCACACGCACCAGGGGAATACGGTTATAGCCCTGACTGGCCAGTGCCTTGAAATCGGCCTTAGTGGTCACAACGGTTTACGCCGCGGCCAGCGCCGAACGAAATTTCGACATCACGCCGCGGTACCCCCCATCGGCATCGGGCGCCCCGAAAACGGCAGAGCCTGCTACAAAAGTATCGGCACCGGCGCGAGCGACTTGTGCAATGTTGTCGACCTTCACACCGCCATCGACTTCCAAGAGAATTGGTTGGCCACCGCCGGCCATATGGTGATCGATCTTTTCACGCACGGCCTGCAACTTTGGCAAGGTGGAGGCGATAAACGACTGGCCACCAAAACCTGGGTTCACGGACATGAGCAGCACGATATCGAGCCTATCCATGACCCAATCCATATATTCAATTGGAGTGCCGGGATTCAGCACAATCCCCGCTTTGCACCCTTGGTCTTTGATCAGCTGAAGGGTGCGGTCCACATGGGGCGATGCCTCGGGATGAAAGGTGATCAGATCGGCGCCCGCTTTGGCGAAGTCGACCACCAGGGCATCCACCGGGGAGACCATCAGGTGGACATCAATCGGAATCTTGACATGGGGCCGAATGGCTTTGCAGACCATGGGTCCGATGGTGAGGTTGGGAACGTAATGGTTGTCCATTACATCAAAGTGAATGAAATCGGCTCCGGCGGCTTCCACCTGGCCGACTTCCTGGCCCAATCGGGCAAAATCGGCAGACAAAATACTGGGCGCAATGCGAAAGGTTGTCGGGTGACTCATAACTGCTTTCTCCGGTATAGGGGCATTCTAGATCAGCGCTTCCCGCGCATGGTCCACCAGATAATGAATATGAAAATTGCCAGAGCAAGGCCGGCTTCCAGAAAAATGACCCACATGGGCGTACCCCCAGTCTCCAAACCATCGCATTCTAGGGCGAGGGATCGGATAGACCGACTCCTGCGTGGATCCCGATGGATTGGATTCGTTGTCTGTACAAGCATTCTGATTCCATCGATGGCGCATGCCCTAGGGCCCGAGGCAAAAACCCGCCCCATCACGTTTCAGGAACTGCCGGGATGGGCAGAAGACAGCCTGTCGGATTTCTGGCCAGTACTGAGTCAGAACTGCTCGGTCATGCGACTCCGCCAGACCGCCTGGGCCCGAGTATGCAAAGAGTCTGAACGCGTGCAAGGCCAAGATGCGGTCACGCTTAAACAGTTTGTCGAGACCTGGTTCACTCCCCACGAACTCAGCGACGCCAAAGGGACGCGATCGGCCACGGTGACGGGCTATTACGAGCCGATGCTGCGCGGGGCGCGCAAACGGGGTGGCCCCTACCAAATACCGCTCTACCGAACCCCTAAAGATCTGGTGAACGTGGATTTGTCATCCGTCTACCCGGAACTGAAAGCTTTGCGTCTACGCGGTCGCATGGAAGGCAATCGCGTGGTGCCCTACCCCACTCGGGCCGATATCGAGACCAAGGGCTTATTGGCAGGCCAAGAGTTGCTATGGGTAGATGATCCCGTTGAGGCATTTTTTCTGCAGGTGCAGGGATCAGGCCGTGTTCAGTTGCCCAACGGCGAAACGGTGCGCGTGGGCTACGCAGACCAAAACGGGTATCCGTATCGATCCATTGGTCGCTATCTGATTGATAAGGGAGAGCTCAAACCGAATGATGCGTCCATGCAATCGATCAAAAGTTGGGTGGCGGCAAATCCCCATCGGCGCGACGAAGTGCTGCATCAAAACCCCAGCGTGGTGTTTTTTAAAGAGCTCGGGAATTTGAATCCATCGCTGGGTCCCTTGGGGTCGATGGGATTGCCGCTGACACCGGCGCGATCCCTTGCTGTGGATCCGCGCTATGTCATGCCAGGAAGTCTGGTGTTTTTATCCACACGTGTGCCGCGGCCCGGAGCACCCCCGAGGGATGCCGGCGTTGCCTTTCAACGGCTGATGATTGCCCAAGACACCGGGAGCGCTATCTTGGGGCCACATCGCAGTGATATTTTCTTTGGCACGGGGTCCGACGCCGGTGAGATCGCGGGCCGCATGCGATCCGATGGACAAATGTTTCTGTTGCTGCCGAAATAATTTAATTCAGCTCAGCCAAAACCTTTTCCAGGCGATCCTTGCCAATCGCTCCCTGCATACGACGGCCATCGGACAGAAATGTGGTGGGAGTACCGGACACACCGAGGGAGCGACCGAGTTCTACAATTTTGGCGGACTGAAAATTACAGGCGCCCGCCGGTTTGGACGGCTCTTTGCCCAGTAACATCCAGTCGTTCCAGGCCTCTTCCCGATTTTTGGCACACCAGGCGTTCTTCGCGACCGTTTCCGATTCTGCGCGAAGAATCGGATAGAAAAACGTGTAGATGGTGACGTTATTCAGATCCAGTAAGGTTTTCCGATAGGTTCTGCAAAAACTACAATAAGGATCTTCAAATACAGCGATTACTCGCTTGCCGTTGCCTTTGACGGTTTTCATGGCCAGGTCACGCGGCAGTTTTGAGAAATCGATGGTGTTGATTTCTTCTTGGCGTGCCGCGGTGATGTTCTCACCGGTCTTGAGATTCAGCATCTGGCCTTCCACAATGGCAAAGCCTGCTTTTTCATCGGCATAGAGAAGATCCGTACCGATGCGCACTTCCACAATGCCCGGCATCGGTGTTTTCAAGACGCTGTCCACCTTGAACCGGCCCTTCAGCCACCCCTCTACCGCGCTTTTCACCGCCGAGTCCACGGCCGGGGAGGCCTTTTCGGGCGCCGCACTGGCCAGCGGTAAGAGCGCCGCACACAGTAAAGCACCCAGCCAAGCATGTCGAAAAATGCGCATTGCGTTGATCTCCAGGTTACTGAGGCGATATCGCCTGTCGAATAAGAAACTGCCGAAGCGGCCCAATATCGCCCACTAATTGCATCCCCCACCGGCGTAGCCGCGAAAAAGAAGGGTGCGATGCGGTGACCGTACGCTGCAGGATATCCAATCCCCACTGCACGCGCTTTACCCGGAGTCGTCGCGAGCGATCATACGCTCGCACAATGCTGGATGCGCCTGGATCCTGCTGAGCATCTTTCAGAATTTCTTTGAGAGAGATGAGATCCTGCACACCGAGATTCAGCCCATACCCAGCCAAGGGGTGGACCGTGTGTGCGGCGTCGCCGACCAATAGCGTGCGTAGGGCGGACTGTGCATTGGTGAGCGTCATGCGTAGAGGCGCAGCAAAGGCAGCGCCCTGAAGCGTGATCGCCCCAAATCGGCCAGCAGAGCGCTCCTGTATCTGCGCAATAAATTCTTGCAAGGCAAGCTCTGAGGTGGGGTTTTCGCGTGACGTGCTCCACACCATAGAAACGCGATGCGGATCACGCAATGGCAGTAGCGCAAGAATCTCGCCTTGATCAAACCACTGGGATGCCACGCCCCCGTGGGGATGCTCGATTTCAAGTGTGGCCACCACCCCCTGCTGACCATAATCACGCTGACCCCATAAGATCCCAGACTGTGCCCGGACCCACGAACGCACCCCGTCCGCACCGATGACCAGCTGAGCCGCAAACGCTTTGCCTTCCGCTTGAAGGGTCACATGATTTGCATAGACTGTCACCGACTCCGGGCGGGCCTTAATCCGCTGAATCTGAGGCCGAAACTGCACCGCGGACTCCAGCGCCGCTAACAGATCCGCGTGCAACACCATGATGGACAGAAATTCGGCTCCCGCATCGGTGGCGTTGAGATCAATGCGCGCGCCTTCTGAAAAAACCTCCATCCTTGTCACCGTGCAGGTGTGCGGCTCGATTGCCGCCCAGGCGCCTACATGTTTTAAAAGATCAACGGTAAGAGGTGCCAGTGCGTAATTTCGGGCATCGGCTCCATCCCCGCGACCTTGCTCTTGCGGGCCGCACCAGAGCACGGAATAGCCAAGATGCGATGCGACTAGGCTGGTGAGCGCCCCCATAATGCCGCCCCCGACCACGACAATCGGATGGGGAAACGGGGGTTGCGAATTAGTCGTCATAGAAATGGAAGGATCCCCCGAGAGAGGCCCTGGTGGCAAGTCACGCGGGCCCGCCCGTGGCGGGGAATGGCGGCTGGGCTATACTTTCGCCTTCCTTCGGCGCGGCAATATCTGCGCCGGGCGTGGCTCGGTAGCTCAGTTGGTAGAGCAGAGGACTGAAAATCCTTGTGTCGGTGGTTCAATTCCGCCCCGAGCCACCACTCTCATTGGGTACGTACTCTAGAAATGCTCTACAGCCCAAAACCTGCTGCGCTGCGCGACAGGGATCT
>JBMSML010000099.1:0-4897 GCA_049421125.1 Burkholderiaceae bacterium | reverse complement strand
CGTCGCCAGAGGGTGCACGCACCCCGGCGCAACGCGTCGAGGCGATGTCGGCCGCTGGCCCAACTCATGCCGAAACTCTGGCACGCGCGGAGAGTCGCGTAGAGGCCGCTCGGGCCAGTCTGGCGTCGGGCCCACTGAATGTAGAAGTGCTGAAATTGACGCGCCAGGGCGGTGGTCGTGCGGTACTGGAGGTCACCCCACCCAATGAAGGCCCCATTCGTCTCGATCTCAAACTGGACGGCGCTGGTCGGGCCACCTTGTTGGTCGACGGGTTATCGGAGGCGATGAAGTCCCGCCTGGAGGGCAGCGCCCATTTCTTAAGGCAGGATATGGCCCAAATGGGGCTGGCCTTAAATTTAGAAATGCGCGAGCGGCAGGAATCTAACGCGTTTGCCAATGCCATGGCGTTTAGTCAAGGGCAGGGCGGTGGCACAGGTGGTACTGGGCGAGGAGATCCGACCAAAGCGAAATCGGGGACATCATTAATCGGTGGTGGGAACACGGCATCGTCTACCCAGTCCATGGGAACCGGTGACGGAATTCATTTTGTGGCGTAACGTTGAACTATCAGAGAGAGCATCATGGCTGAAGAAAATGCAGCAGTAGAAGCCGCCGGCGCGGCGGGTGGCACGGCAGACGGCGCTGAAGCCCCCCCAAAAAAGAGCAAAAAAGGGCTCATCTTTATCATTTTGGGCACGGTGGTGGCCATCGGTGGCGGCGCGGGCTACTACATGTGGTCGCAGGGCCAGGCCGAGGCCAAGCGCAAGCAGGCCGAGCTGGAAGCCACGCCCGAATACCAACTTAAAAAACAGATGGAATTCCGCAAGGAGAATAAGCCTCCTCGATTCGTGGCTATGGACGAGTTCACGGTGAACCTGCCGGGCCGCGGTGGTGAGCATTATCTGCAGACCAAGATTCTTTTGCGCACGGGTGAAGCCACTACGGAAACCAAGATCAAAAACTTCATGCCCATTATTCGCGACAAAATTCTGTTGGTCCTGTCCTCGCGCACCATGCAAGAACTGGCCACGGTGGACGGCAAAAATGCGATGGCCAAAGAAATCGCCCTAGTCATTAACGCCATCATCGAACCGCAGTTAACCGCGATTTACATTCTGCAGCAGCGCCTGGAGTCCGCCGATCTGGCCAATCTGGAGCGTATCGGTGCAATCCCGAAGCAGACCACCGCAGGCGAACGATTAAGCCAAACGGCCATTGAGGCGGCCGCTCAGTACTGGAAGGTCACGGACATGGACCTACCGGTGCAAGGCGTGTTGTTTGATCGCCTCGTGATGCAGTAATTGATCCCAAGGGCAGACTTAATTCTGAACACGTAACCATGGCTGAAAACGAAAACGAACAGGCGAAGTCCGAGTCCGCCGACAAAGAGCCGCAATATCCGAGCGGCCCTCAGAGTCTGGCCGAGGGCATGGACGAGGCTTATCGCGCCAAGGTCGAAGAGCAAAAGAGTATGTTCGATAAGCTGGTGCGCCTGTCGCGCCGGCGCATGCCCACGTTGGAGCTTATTCACGAAAAATTTGCCCGAACAGTTCGTTTAACTTTGTTTAATATGATCCGATCTCCGGTGGAGGTGCGGGTTCATCTGCCGCGAGTGAAGACGTACGCCCAGTACATTTCCGAGTTGCCCGAGCGGACCAATATCAATATCGTCAATATTCGATCGCTCCGCGGTACCGGGTGTTGGTGTATTGATCCCGGCGTGATTTACATCGCGATAGATAATATGTTTGGTGGCGAGGGGCGTTTAAATCCGCGCACCAGCGTGAAGGAATACACGGCCACCGAGTTGAGAATTGTCCGCCGCATCATGGATGGACTTCTCAACGAGTATGAAAAAGCCTGGAAATCTGTTCATGAAATGAAGTTCGATTTCATGCGCCAAGAAACGAACTTTGCGTTTGCGAAGATCACTGGCCCAGACGAAATGGTGATGCATGCTAAGTTCACTATCGATATTAATGGTCGCGCGGGCGATGTGGACCTTTGCATCCCCTTCTGGGTATTGGAGCCGCTCAAAGGCGTGCTGTACGAGAACATGCAGCTGGTCACCGAGCCAGATCAGGTCTGGGTGGATACGTTGCACAACGAAGTCCAATCGGCAAGTTTGGAGGCCGTGGCCGTCTTGGCCCGTAAGCAGATGCTTCTGGGCGATGTTCTCTCGATGGCGGTTGGCGAGATTATTCCGATTGAAATCGTCGATCCCGTAACGGTATACGTGGACGGTTTGCCGGTGATTCGCGGCAAATATGGGGTGAAAAATGGACGCTATGCCGTCAAGGTGGAGAGCATTAAGCACCCGGTGGACTATCTGAAAGCACCTCTGGAGCGGGGTCGGTTAGGTCCCAGCGTGATGCGTGGCGAGGAACGTGGGGAGTTATACGAGCGGCGCGAGGCCCGGGCTGGCGAAGCCCTTCAGGCGGCCATGGCGGCGGAGCCTGCGGGTCAGGCGGCCGATCTGTCGCCCGCTGCAGAGGCATAAGGTTTAGGGTTAATTCACAGGAAGTATTGAGCGAGAGAGGAACGGAAGATTATGGAAGAGAACACTACAACGGGTGCTGAGGCCCTGGCCGAAGGCCTAAAAGGTCGCGCCGATGCGGCAAGCGTCAGGCCGGCCGATTACGCCTCGCTGGACGATGATGCGGTGGTGGGGGCGGCGCCACCCGCCATTAACGACATTGACCTCGTGGTCGATGTGCCAGTCCAGGTCACGGTGGAGTTGGGTCGGGCCAAGATGCAGATCCGCAACCTGCTAGCGCTCTCCTACGGTTCCGTCATCGAACTTGATATGCTAGCGGGTGAACCGCTAGAGGTTGTCGTAAATGGCTGTCTGATTGCGCAGGGCGAAGTGGTGATTGTGAATGATCGCTACGGCATTCGACTGACCGAAATCGTGACTCCAGCGGAGCGTTTAAGGAAAATTAACCGCTAGACCAACACCATAAAAAGGGGGATCAGATGGCGGGACAACTACAGTGTGAACCGCGGTCTGAGCAGGGCATCTGCCCCCGAAGTCTTCACCGCTTTATTCCATCTCTCGCCAGCGCCGGGTGCCCCGTGTGGGCGATGGCCCAGACCCCCTCCGGGGGCGGCGTGCCGCCCCCGTCCATTGCAGCATCTGTCTATACGCCGAACGCGGGTGGTGGCAGCATGATCTGGCTGACGTTCATCACACTCTTGCTATTGGCCGGCGTGGTGCTCTTGGTGGCCTGGTTAGTGCACAAAAACATGACGGCCACCGTGCCCAATGCCTCCATTCGCGTGTTGTCAGTCCAGTCCCTGGGTCCCCGGGAGCGTGTGGTGATCTGCAGTGTAGTTGGGCGGGTCTATGTATTGGGGCACACGCCATCCCAGATCACCTTGCTGGCCGAGCTCAGTCCCGACGAGGTGCGCGGTATGAGTCAGTCACCCGCGCCGACGGATTTCGCAGCGCGTTTATCGGAGCTGTTGCGAAAGGTAAAAAAATGAAGCGCTTGGCCATTATCGGAGCAGTAATTGGGGCGCTGACTCTGGGAGCCACGGCCTATGCCCAGTCCTTGCCACTGGTGACGGTGAGCGGCAGTACGTATTCGATCCCGGTGCAGACAGTCATCGTGCTGACCGCACTCACGTTTCTGCCAGCGGTATTGATGTTGATGACGAGCTTTACGCGGATTTTGATCGTGTTTGCGCTGCTACGTCAGGCCTTGGGGTTGACCACCATGCCCCCCAATCTGGTTTTGGTGGGGCTGGCGTTGTTTTTGACACTCTTCATCATGAAGCCAGGCGTGTTGGACCCGATCTACGATAAAGCGTACGTTCCGTACACCCAGAAAAAGATCTCGTTTGATCAGGCCATTGAGATCGGCAGTAAGCCCTTAAAGGCATTTATGTTGAAACAGACCCGCCAGGATGACCTGGCACTCTTTGCGAAACTTCATGGCGAGCCGATCCAAACTCGGGAGGATATTCCGATCTCCGTACTGATTCCGGCGTTCGCGATTTCTGAGATTAAGACCGGTTTCATCATTGGTTTTATGATCTTCCTTCCGTTTATCGCCATCGATTTCGCGGTGGCGAGCATTCTTACTTCTCTGGGAATGGTCATGGTCTCGCCGATGATGTTTTCGTTGCCACTCAAGCTGTTAATTTTTGTCATGGCCGATGGCTGGGGCATTCTGGCGGCCTCCCTGGTGGAGAGTTTCAGGATGGGGGGCTAGCGTGGAGGCATCACTGGTCATTGAGCTGGTGTTTCAGGCGTTGCGCATGGCGCTTTTTTTGAGCGGTCCGATCTTATTGGGGCTCCTCATCGTTGGGTTGATCATCAGTATTTTGCAGGCCGCGACGCAACTAAATGAAACCACGGTCGCGTTTGTCCCGAAGATCATTGTGCTTGCCGTCGTCATCCTGATGGCGGGGCCTAGTCTGTTGGGGTTGTTCTCGGACTATCTGCGGGAAATCATTCTTCGCATTCCGAGCCTGATGCAGTAGCGACGCGATACGTTCAAGATGTTGTCCATTCCGGCAGATCTGTTCATGCAGTGGGCCACCGGCCTAATGTACGTATCGTTACGCATTTTCGGCATATTTTTGTCTGCGCCGGTGTTTGCCTTTCGCGCCTTTCCTATGCGCCTTCGTCTCATGATGACGTTGATGATCGCCACTGCGGTCTTGCCCGGTGTGGTTGACGAAGTGCGCGCATTCGGGCTCGTACCGGCCACGTTTTTGGCGGCGGCGACCGAATTGCTGATCGGTGTGTTCGTGGGCTTTGTGATTCGACTGGGGTTGATGGCGGTGGAAGTCGCGGCCGAAGTCCTATCGATTCAAACGGGATTATCGTTTGCCACTGGATACACCCGTGATCCGAACGTGGCATCTGGCCTGATGGGGGAGTTTCTGG
>JBMSML010000098.1:0-4898 GCA_049421125.1 Burkholderiaceae bacterium | reverse complement strand
GCCGTGTGAGCTCGACGGCCGATGGTGTGGTAGCGAAGGACTTGGCGAGCTCGTCCATCTGCGCCTCGTGCCGCCGCAATTGATCGCGAATGTTGCGTTGCATGGCGTCCACATCGCGGGCCAGCGTTTGTGCCCGTTGGCTGTGCTCGTTTTCTGTGAGATACCAGATCGTGGACGCCATCAGGGCCGCCAGCGCAAACAGGGCAAGGCCCGGCGTGACCAGGGCCCAACGCACCGATCGGCGGCTGGGCAGGCGGGCCTGGGTCACGGCGCGCAAACGGGCCGTTTTGGGGGTCTGGGGCGGGGGAGGCATAGAAAGAGACTACTCGAGACGCAAGTGTAACGAGGGGCCGTATTTTTGTAATATGAAATTCTGTTTTAAATAGTGAAAAACTGCTTGCCATGGAAAGATGGTCCTAAGGACAATCGGTAGCAATAAATAACAACCAGGAGACAACGATGACCGAGCCGCAACGGATCGACATGGACGAGATTGAGACCAAGGAGTGGCTTGACTCGCTGGAGGCGGTGATCGAGCGCGAGGGACCGGAGCGTGCCCAGTTTCTGTTGGAGAAACTGATCGATAAAACCCGACGCACGGGCGGTTTCATTCCGTTTTCGGCCAATACGGCCTACGTGAACACGATCCCGGTGGCCCATGAAGAGCCTTATCCCGGCAACATGGAATACGAAGAGCGACTGCGCTCCTGGATGCGCTGGAACGCCATGGCCATGGTGGTGCGCGCCAACCGGGCCGACGGTGACTTGGGCGGTCATATCTCAAGCTTTCAGTCACTGGCCAATATGTTGGGCATTGGCTTTAACCACCTCTGGAAAGGCCCGGATCACCCCAAGGGGCAGGATCTTTTATTCATACAGGGCCACTCCTCGCCGGGCGTGTATGCCCGCGCGTTTCTGGAGGGCCGCATCAGTGAAGATCAACTGAACCGGTTTCGTCGTGAGGTGGACGGCGGCGGGTTATCGAGCTATCCCCATCCCAAACTGATGCCGGATTTCTGGCAGTTCCCGACCGTGTCGATGGGCCTTGGTCCTCTGTTGGCGATCTATCAGGCACGCTTTCTGAAATACATGCACGCCCGCGGTCTGGCCGATACTGAAGAGCGCAAGGTCTGGGCGTTCTGTGGAGATGGCGAGATGGATGAGCCGGAATCCATGGGGGCCATCAGTGTGGCCGGTCGCGAAAAGCTGGACAACCTGGTGTTTGTCGTGAACTGCAACCTGCAGCGCTTGGATGGACCGGTGCGCGGTAACGGCAAGATCATTCAAGAGCTGGAGAGTGAGTTTCGGGGTTCCGGCTGGAACGTGATTAAGGTGATCTGGGGATCTTATTGGGACCCCTTGCTGGCCAAAGACAAAGACGGGCTGCTGCAACAGGTCATGATGGACACGGTCGATGGCGAATACCAGAACTTCAAGGCCAACGATGGGGCCTATGTCCGCAAGCATTTCTTTGGCAAGCATCCCAAGTTACTCGAGATGGTCTCACGCATGAGTGATGAAGACATCTGGCGACTGAATCGTGGCGGTCACGACCCGCACAAGATCTACACCGCATTTTCTGCGGCGACAAAACATAAGGGTCAGCCCACGGTGATTCTGGTGAAGACCATCAAAGGCTACGGTATGGGCAAGGTCGCCGAGGGCAAGAACACCGCCCATCAGACCAAGAAGCTCGATGACATGACCATTCACGAATTCCGGGATCGCTTTGGCATTCCGATTCCGGAAGACAAACTGGCCGAGATTCCATTCTTTAAACCCAGTAATGATTCCCCGGAGATGAAATATCTTCAGGAGCGCCGTCAGGCGCTTGGAGGCTATCTGCCGCATCGCCGGGCCAAGGCCGACGAGCAGTTACCCGTGCCGGCACTGGACGTGTTTGCGCCGGTGCTCGAGGCCACGCCGGAAGGCCGTGAGATCTCCACCACGCAGGCCTATGTGCGCTGCCTCACCCAGCTGCTGCGCGATAAAGCCTTGGGCCCTCGTGTGGTTCCCATCCTGGTCGACGAGGCCCGCACCTTCGGTATGGAAGGGCTTTTCCGTCAGATCGGTATTTACTCCGTGGAGCCGCAAAAGTATGAACCGGTGGATCGCGATCAGGTGATGTACTACCGCGAGGACGTGAAAGGTCAGATTCTGCAAGAGGGCATTAACGAGGCGGGTGGTATGAGTTCCTGGGTTGCGGCCGCCACCAGTTACTCCACCAACAACCGGATCATGATCCCGTTTTACATTTACTACTCGATGTTCGGTCTGCAGCGTGTGGGCGATCTGGCCTGGGCCGCCGGGGATATGCGGGCACGCGGGTTCTTACTGGGTGGTACCGCGGGACGCACGACCCTCAATGGCGAGGGGCTGCAGCACGAAGACGGTCACAGCCACATTCTCGCGTCGGTCATCCCGAATTGCGTGGCCTATGACCCCACCTTTGCACACGAGGTGGCGGTGATTCTCCACTCGGGCTTAAAGCGCATGGTGGCGGAACAGGAAGATGTATTTTTCTACATCACGCTGATGAACGAGAACTACGCTCAT
Source organism: Burkholderiaceae bacterium (assembly GCA_049421125.1). Taxonomy (GTDB): domain Bacteria; phylum Pseudomonadota; class Gammaproteobacteria; order Burkholderiales; family Burkholderiaceae_A; genus Lacustribacter. The sequence goes on along the minus strand of JBMSML010000098.1, from coordinate 2,342 downwards.
CCTGGATTGAAGGGCGGCACCGAGGAGCAGATTCTCAAGGGCATGTACCGGTTGCAATCCGGTGGCAAATCCGAAAAACGTGTTCAGCTCATGGGCAGTGGCACCATTTTGCGCGAGGTCATTGCTGCGGCCGAACTGCTGCAGCAGGATTTCGGCGTGAGCGCCGATGTCTGGAGCTGCCCAAGTTTCACCGAACTGCGACGTGATGGCATGGAGTGTGAACGCTTTAATCTGCTCAATCCGACGGCTAAGCCCAAGCAGCCCTTCGTTGCCGAACAACTCAGTGGTACGCAAGGCCCGATCGTGGCTGCCACCGATTACATGCGGCTTTTCTCCGATCAGGTACGCCCCTACATTCCGCAAGGCCGTCGTTACATCACATTGGGCACCGACGGATTCGGGCGCAGTGATACCCGTGCCAAACTGCGTGAGTTCTTCGAGGTTGACCGTCGTTACGTGGTGGTGGCGGCGCTGCGTGGTCTGGCCGATGACGGGGTCATCAAGATGTCGGTGGTGGAAGACGCCATTAAGAAATACGGCATCAACCCCACACGTCCGAGCCCCATGTCGGTATAAGCGCATACAGGAGACAAGATCATGGCAGCGATTGAGTTAAAGGTTCCGGACATTGGGGACTTTAAAGAGGTGGAGATTATTGAGGTATTGGTGAAGGCGGGCGATGCGGTGGGGTTGGAGCAGAGTCTGATCACGGTGGAGAGTGACAAGGCCTCGATGGAGATTCCGGCCTCGCTGGCGGGGACGATTGTTGAGATGAAGGTGAAGGTGGGGGACAAGGTCTCCGAGGGTTCTGTGATTGCGATGATTGAGGCGGCGGGGGCGTTGGCCACTGCCGGGGCAGCGGCCGCATCTTCCGGTGCTGTGGAGACAGGATCTCGACCCGACGCGAAAACTGCACTAGCTTTAGCGCAGAAGACCGAAGCCGCCAAGACCATTCAGTCGATGGAGCCTGCAGCGATGGCAACCGCCGCCGTCACCTCCAGTTCGGCACCGGTCGGCCTGGCCCATGTCTCTCCGGTGGACGAGGCCTTGGTGGTCAAGCCGCATGCATCGCCTGCTGTGCGTGCGTTTGCGCGTGAGTTGGGCGTTGATCTTCAGAAAGTCCGCGGGTCGGGCCCGAAACAGCGCATTACCTTAGACGATGTGCGCGGCTTCGTGAAGTCTGTGATGGCCGGTTCGGATAATCCCGCCGGCGCAGGTGATGGCGCGGCGCTTGGCCTGATTCCATGGCCGAAGGTGGATTTTGCCAAGTTTGGACCCATTGAGCCCAAACCGTTATCGCGCATCAAAAAACTTTCGGGCGCTAATTTGCACCGTAACTGGGTGATGATTCCCCATGTCACGAATAACGATGAGGCGGACATCACCGATCTGGAAAACTTCCGCGTGTCGTTGAATAAAGAAAGTGATCAGACCGGTGTGAAGTACACCATGCTGGGATTCCTGATTAAGGCGGTGGTCGCGGCGCTGAAGAAGTATCCGGAATTTAATGCCTCGTTAGATGGTGATCAGCTGGTCTACAAGCAGTACTACCACATCGGCTTTGCGGCCGACACGCCCAACGGGCTGGTGGTGCCGGTGCTCAAAGATGCGGATAAGAAAGGGTTATCCGAGATCGCCAAGGAGACCTCGGATCTGGCCAAGAAGGCCCGGGACGGAAAGCTCTCGCCCACCGAGATGCAGGGCGGCACGTTTTCGATTTCATCGCTCGGGGGCATCGGCGGCACGCATTTCACGCCCATCATCAATGCACCCGAGGTGGCGATTCTTGGAGTGTCGAAGTCCTATTACAAGCCGGTGTGGAATGGCAAGGAGTTTGTGCCTCAGCTGACACTGCCGTTGTCCTTGTCGTACGACCACCGGGTCATTGACGGAGCGGCAGCGGCACGTTTTAACAATGTGCTGCGGGCCTTACTGAGCGATTTTCGTCGCGCTGTTCTTTAACCACTTTCTGGAGACCGCACCATGGCAGCGATTGAGTTAAAGGTTCCGGACATTGGGGACTTTAAAGAGGTGGAGATTATTGAGGTATTGGTGAAGGCGGGCGATGCGGTGGGGTTGGAGCAGAGTCTGATCACGGTGGAGAGTGACAAGGCCTCGATGGAGATTCCGGCCTCGCTGGCGGGGACGATTGTTGAGATGAAGGTGAAGGTGGGGGACAAGGTCTCCGAGGGTTCTGTGATTGCGATGATTGAGGCGGCGGGGGCGTTGGCCACTGCCGGGGCAGCGGCCGCTGCGTCAGCGCAAAGTGAGCCAAGAGCGGCTGCGAGCCAAACGCCGAGCCCTGCGGTTGCAGCCGCAAGCGCAGCAGCAGCGAGCGCAGC
>JBMSML010000097.1:0-5148 GCA_049421125.1 Burkholderiaceae bacterium | reverse complement strand
GGCCGAGCAAGGCGTGGACTACTTCACTATTCACGCCGGCGTGCTACTGCGTTATGTGCCCATGACGGCGAACCGGATGACCGGCATTGTCAGCCGCGGGGGCAGCATCATGGCCAAGTGGTGCCTGGCCCACCACAAGGAGAACTTCCTGTATACGCATTTTGAAGAGATCTGCGCGATCATGAAGGCCTACGATGTGTCCTTCAGCCTAGGGGATGGACTGCGGCCCGGCAGCGGATGGGACGCCAACGACGAGGCCCAACTCGGCGAACTCAAAACACTGGGCGAGCTGACCCAGATCGCCTGGAAACACGATGTCCAGACCATGATCGAAGGCCCAGGGCACGTGCCCATGCAGCTCATCAAAGAGAATATGGACAAGCAGTTGGAGTGGTGCGATGAGGCGCCCTTCTACACCTTAGGCCCATTGACCACGGACATTGCACCGGGTTATGACCACATCACCAGTGCCATCGGGGCCGCGCAGATCGGTTGGTATGGCACGGCCATGCTCTGCTATGTCACGCCCAAGGAACATCTGGGCTTACCGAATAAAGATGACGTCAAAGCCGGCATCATTGCCTACAAGATTGCCGCCCATGCCGCAGATCTGGCCAAGGGTCATCCGGGTGCCCAGATCCGCGATAACGCGCTGTCCAAAGCACGGTTCGAATTCCGATGGAACGACCAGTTCAACCTGGGCTTGGACCCGGATACGGCAAAGGCCTATCACGACGAAACCCTGCCCAAGGAGAGCATGAAGGTGGCCCACTTCTGCAGCATGTGTGGCCCCCACTTCTGCAGCATGAAGATCACTCAAGACGTGCGGGATTACGCCGCCTCACAGGGCGTGAGTGAGCAGGCCGCATTAGAAAAAGGCATGAAGGAAAAATCCATCGAGTTCGTAAAAACCGGCGCCAAGGTGTATCACAAGCTCTAAGTGTCGACACGTCTCTCCATTATCGGGTTGATCTGATCATGCGCATTGGTATTGCCGGAGGCGGGCTACTGGGACGCTTGGCCGCGTTTCAGCTCACGCACGCGGGGCATGAGGTCACCGTATTTGAGGCCTGCCCATCGCCCACGCCGGAGCCCAACACGCTCCGGGCGGCGGCGTGGACCGCCGCCGGAATGCTCAGCCCCATTGCCGAAATGGAGTGTGGTGGTCCGATCGTGCGCGATCTGGGACGGCGCTCTCTCACGCTGTGGCAGACCGTCGACACACAATTACGCGGCACGCTGAATTCGGTAAACGGCTCGCCACTGGGCCTGCAGCTGCACGATAGTCTTATGGTCTGCCACGCTAACGATCTGGGCGCAGCCCAACGGGTCTTGCGGTTGCTGGATCACGACCCGGACCATCTCATTGCCCTGACGGGCCGGGACATTGCACCGCTGGCCCCCGGACTGAAGGGAACACTGCACGCCTGGCGCCTAAAAGGCGAAGGCCACTTGTCGCCACCGCTCGCCATGGAGTCGTTGCGCCAGTCGTTGCCATCGGTGCATTGGCGTTGGGGCGCGCAGGTCTCCCAACTCGACCCCTATGTCATTTCAGTCAATGACCAGAACAGCCGCTTTGACTGGGTGTTCGACACGCGCGGCACCGGTGCCGCCCACGCCCTGCCCGTGCGCGGGGTGCGCGGTGAAGTCATTGTGTTGTCAGCCCCCCACCTTGAGTTGCACCGCCCGGTTCGCCTGCTGCATCCCCGGTGGCGGGTCTACATCGTTCCCCATCCCGGCGGCCGATTGGTGATCGGGGCCACCGAGATCGAGAGCGAAGACCGGTCGCCGATCTCGGTGCAAAGCACCCTGGAATTACTGTCGGCGGCCTTCAGTATTTTCCCGTCGCTCGCCGAAGCCCGCATTCTGTATACCGATGTCAATCTGCGTCCCGCCATGATGGACAACCTGCCCGTTGTCGATACGCAGCCGGGCATCACCCGCATTAACGGACTATTTCGGCACGGTTGGCTCTTGGCACCGGCCGTATTAGAGAAGGCACTGAGTGATGCACATCTTTGTTAATGGCGCGGAGCAGATGGTGGCCGATGCGATCACGCTGGCGGAGTTGCTCGAGACGCTGGGCCTATCGGCCACATCGTGCGCCACTGCGGTCAATGGCGCATTTGTCGCGCGCGGCGATCGCGCCACCTGCACCCTTTGCGATCAAGATCAGGTCATGACCTTCGAACCCATTACCGGCGGATAGCAACTCCCCTTACCTTGAGACACTTCGCAATCGATTATTTCCCTCTACTTATTATTTCCCTCTACCCATTGATTTCCTTTATTGATTGACTCCCACGGCTTATTGATCACCATGAATTCCAGCGACCTTCCCCTCGACGATCCGATTCGTTTTGGTCAGACCTCACTCCAAAGCCGATTTCTCATGGGCACTGCCGGCTACCCGTCACCGCAGGTGTTGGAGCACGCCATTCACACCTCACAGGCCGATGTGCTCACCATGGGAATAAAACGCCAGGCCGCCAATGTGTCGGGCGCCGGGGGCAAGACCTGGTGGGACCTGATTCGCAAAACCGGCAAACGAATTCTGCCGAATACGGCGGGCTGCCGGACCGCCTCGGAAGCGGTGGCCTTAGCCCAGATGGCGCGGGAGATCTTCGAGACCAACTGGGTCAAGCTGGAGGTGGTCGGCGATGACTACACCTTGCAACCGGATACCTTTGAATTGGTGTTAGCGGCCCAACAACTAGTGGATCTCGGATTTGAAATCTTTCCGTATTGCACCGAGGACATCATTGTGGCGCAGCGACTGGTGGATTGTGGATGCCGCATTCTGATGCCGTGGGCGGCTCCGATTGGATCGGGTCAGGGCATCACCAATAAAGACGCCTTAGTGCGCATGCGGGATCGATTCCCCGACATCACTCTGATTGTGGATGCCGGTATCGGCGCCCCCTCTCATGCGGCTCTCGCCATGGAAATCGGATTCGATGGCGTGTTGTTGAACTCGGCGATCGCCCAGGCGACCGACCCGATCATGATGGCCGCGGCATTTCGGGATGCCATTCGGGCCGGCCGTGCCGGATATCGGGCCGGTATCATCACGCCCCAACCGTTTGCCACGGCGTCGACACCGGTGACCGGCCAACCGTTCACGCTATGACCTCCATCACGATCGAACGATCGGTGGCCTCTGGGCCATCAAGCACCACCTCATCATCTCCCTGCGATCTGTTGCGGATTGTGTCGTCGCGACTGAGTGCAGATCTGTCTCTAAACGGTGCATTGCCCGCAGACACCCTGGTGATGTCGCGTATTGCGCATTGGCGCAGCCAGGGTTACGTGCCCGAAGATGCCTGTGTGCTGGCACTGATGTATCCGGATGAACCACCGGCGGCGACACCCACAGCACCGTCCGTGGCGACATCACTGGCCCCGTTTCCGTACCTGCACGATCACACCTCGGGGGTGCGGAATACCGCACCCTTTCCCACACTGGTGAATCCGACGCCCGGCATCTATCCCATTGTGGATCAGCTCTCGGATCTGCAAGCCCTGATGGCCGCCGGTGCACGCATAATTCAATTGCGGATCAAGTCCGATCGGCTCACCCCCGACATTGAACGGGCCATTCACCAGGCCGTCGCACTCAATCGTCACCACCCCCAGTGCCAGCTGTTTATCAACGACTACTGGCAAACAGCAATCGAGGCCGGAGCCTATGGGGTACATCTGGGCCAAGAGGATCTTCTCACTGCGGATCTTCAGGCATTGCAGACCGCGGGCGTTCGGCTGGGCGTGAGTTCTCATGCATTCTGGGAAGTGGCACGTGCAATCAGCGTGGCACCAAGCTATGTCGCCTGCGGACCGCTTTTCCCCACGCGGGCCAAGAAGATGCCGTGGATTGCCCAAGGCATTGATAACCTGCGCTACTGGGTGCGCGCGATTCCGTATCCCGTGATTGGCATTGGTGGGGTCCACGACGGCAACCTTCGGGAGATCCATGACACCGGTTGTGCGTCGGCCTCCATCATCGCGGCCATTGTGTCGGCAGCCAATCCCGCCAAAGAATTTCAGCGCCTGCAGCAGTTATGGATGAACTACTCCACGGGATCATCCACGATCAATGACACTGTCGGACCATCGCGCAGAATCGGTCGGATCGCCAAACCCACGCTCAGCGAATTACTTTGATGCGGTAGTGCCGCCAGTCAATCCACCAGCGCCCACCGCATTGCCGGCCGCACTCGTTGCCAGACCAAAGGCAGCCCCCTTGGCAACATCCAGAGTGATCCGGCCCGCGCTTTGCCCCTCGCCACCACAGTGCACGTCCATCTTCGAGGCATCCACCCGATCCACGGTATCCAAGCCTACGTTGGCCACTAAAACAGCCGGCAAGAGTGTTCCACCGGACAGCACCACCGCAACGGGAGAGGCGATCGAGCGCAAGAGTTTGATCTCGTCATGAACCGCGGTATCCCGAATAGCCTCCTGGCATCGCTCGCTCTCATAGCTGGGATGACTTCGGTCGAGATTGGCAAACGTCGATCCCGATGTGCTCGCGCATCCCGCAAGGGCGAGAAGGGCACAAACCAGAGCAACCAAAGGGGTGGAATTCCTCATGGGCACGATTCTATCCATAAAAAATAATAAAATTCAACAAGATAGATTGGTTTATTAAAGTCCAATAAAACCTTGCGTTCATTAAACCGCCCCACCTTTTGGGCCGTAACTAGGCAGGTTATGAGACCCGATGTCACTTCTATTGGACGGTGCTGCATCTATCGCCTGCGCCCGGCGCGGATGGCTTTCGCACTGGCCTTGGGGCTGCTCGCCGCCTCGGTCGGTCAGGCCAAAATGGAAAAAATCGGAGATCTGGAGCAAGGGGTAGCGGTCTCCTCGGATGCCAGCTTTTTAAACCAGGCCGGACGGGACCTGCTGCGCACCTGGATTCTGCTGGACTTTAAGGACGAGCAACGCTTCGAGGGGGCGGCCAGCGCCTTGAGCCCCGCGGCTGCCCTGGGTTACAAGTCCCGCAAGGATTATGTTCAGGTGGACTGCCGGCACAACATGTATAGCGAACTGGCTACCCAGATGTTTCCGGACCCCGAGGGCAAAGGCAAACCGGTGTTCGAGAGCACCTACCACCGCTCCCCCATGCCCCGGTTTGCCACACCGGCC
>JBMSML010000096.1:0-5162 GCA_049421125.1 Burkholderiaceae bacterium | reverse complement strand
CGGCGTGCGGGGGCCAACTCCCCGCGGTCGGCGACCGAGATGGCTACCTTCGCCCGCTTCGGCTGCGGCGGCTTCTTGCCGCTCTTTTTGTCGGGGATGCGGTAGAGGGCCGCATGCACGGGGTTGCGCGCGGTGATCACGCGAATGGCGGCAAACACCGTGATGGCGGCGAATGCGTAAAAGAGGGTTAAGGTGATATCAAACATCCGGTTGACCTATCGATAGCGGGCATCGTCCTCGCGGGCATGGGCGATCTCCTGCTCATAACGATCCCCCACCGCCAGCAGCATTTCCTTGGTGAAATACAGATCACCCCGCTTCTCGCCGTGATACTCGTGAATGTGGGTCTCCACGATCGAGTCCACGGGGCAGCTTTCCTCGCAGAATCCGCAGAAAATGCACTTGGTCAGATCGATGTCGTAGCGCGTGGTGCGTCGCGTGCCGTCGGCACGGACATCCGATTCAATCGTGATCGCCTGGGCAGGACAGACCGCCTCGCAGAGTTTGCAGGCGATGCAACGCTCTTCACCATTGGGATAACGGCGCAGCGCGTGCAGTCCGCGAAACCGCGGCGACATCGGTGTTTTCTCTTCAGGGTATTGGATGGTGATCTTGCGGGCAAACAGATACCTGCCCGTCAGGGCCATGCCACGCAGCATCTCCAGTAGCAGAAAAGATCGGAAGAAATTAATGAGTCTGCTCACGGTGCCCCCCTACCAGATTGACCAAGGGGTCTGCATCCACAGACCAATGACCACCAGCCAGACCAGGGTCACCGGAATAAAGATCTTCCAGCCCAGACGCATGATCTGGTCATAGCGGTAACGTGGGAACGATGCGCGCATCCAAATGAACACGCTCACCACCAAAAAGGTTTTGATGCCCAGCCAGATCCAGCCGGGGATGAAATTCAGGGCGTCGATCGGCGCATCCCACCCCCCCAGAAACAGGAGTGCTGCCAGCGCGGATAACAGAATCATGTTGGCGTACTCGGCCAAGAAGAACACTGCAAAGGCCATGCCGGAGTATTCCACCATGTGGCCGGCCACGATCTCGGACTCTCCTTCGACCACGTCAAAGGGGTGGCGATTGGTTTCCGCCACACTGGAGATGAAATACACCACGGCCACGGGCAGCAGCGGCAGCCAGTTCCAAGACAGGAAGTTCAAACCATACTGCTCCGTGAACAATCCTTTTTGCTGGCCAACCACAATCTCGGTCATGTTCAGACTTCCGCTGACCATCAACACGCAGACCAGGGCAAAGCCAATGGCCAACTCGTACGACACCATCTGGGCCGAGGCACGCATCGCGGCCAGAAACGCGTATTTCGAGTTCGATGCCCACCCCGCCAGAATCACCCCATAGACCTCCAACGAGGTGATGGCCAGGAGCAACAACAGACCGGCGTTGACATTGGCCAGCACCACCTCGGGGCCAAAGGGCATCACCGACCAGGCGGCCATGGCCGGCAGAATGGTCATGATCGGGCCCAGGATGTAGAGACCGCGACTGGCCTGCGACGGCATGATGATCTCTTTGGTCATCAGCTTGACCGCATCGGCGATGGGGGTGAGCAAGCCCCAAGGCCCAACGCGGTTGGGCCCTGGACGCACCTGAGTCCAGCCGATGGCTTTGCGCTCCCACAAGGTGAGATAGGCCACGCACCCCAACAGCGGCAGCAACACCGCCACAATCTTGATGAGTGTCCAGGCAACTACCCATGCATCACCGAGCACGGACTCGCCAAACACGTGAATGCCCAAGAGCAGTTCGCTCATGTCAGGCGGCCTCCAACTCAATGGGCCCAATCATCGGACCGAGTTCGGATGAGAGCGCATGGGCCGCTGACAGGCGTACAACACCCGGGGCCACACAGGCATCGCTGGCGACCTCAAGAATCGCACTCGCACGTCCGCCCTGCACGCACTTCATCTTGACGCCATCGGCCAGACCCAGGCGCTGGACATCGGCCGGGTTCATCCAGGCCTTGGGCGGCGCGCTCACCCGCATCTCCTGCAGTGCCGGTGCATGACGCGCAATGGCATCACTGCGATAGACCGGCACATCGGCCACACGCACGAGTCCCGTGCGCTCACTGGCCGCAAGTGGTGCGGCGTCCCCTGCGCTGTTCACACGCACCGACAGTCCGGAGATGATGGCACCGGGCTTCACATAGCCCAACACACTCTGACGGACCTCTTCGGACGACTCAAACGTAAAGTGTTCCGCACCCACCATATTGCCCAGCACACGCAGCACCTTCCATCCAGGGCGGGCCGCGCCCTGTGGTCGCACCACCGCTTGAATGGCCTGCAATCGACCTTCGCAGTTCACAAAGGACCCCGAGGTCTCGGTGTACGGTGCGATCGGCAACACCACATGGGCCACCGACATCGCCCCATCTTTAAACGGGGTCAAGGCCACCACCATCTTGGACGATTTCAATGCCGTACGCGCCTGATAAGGATTGCCGTAATCCATGGTGGGATCCAGGTTCACCAGGATCACACTGTCGGCCGATGTGGCGAACATATTGGCGGCATCCACGCCACCGTGTGTGGGCACGGCCTTGGCCAGATACCCCCCCACACCGTTGGCACCCTCGACGGTAAATCCAATCCGACACCCCACGCGATCAGCCAAGGCTTGGGCTGCCGACCAGACGGCGGCCGACTGCGGATGGGCCAGCACACTATTGCCCAGAAGAATCGCCGCATGCCGCGATGGATCCGCGGATCCCTGTAGATGTTGCACCAAGGCCTCGCTCTGCAAGGCCTGCACCCACTCCGCGGGGGAAACCACGATGGACCGGGCCTGCGGCATGAGCAGATCCTCGGCCACTGCATTCACGGTCACCAGTTGAGCCCCATGACGGACTGCCTGACGCAGCCGCTGCGCGAGCAAGGGATGATCGCCACGTAAAAAAGATCCCACGACCAACACGCGATCCAAGTCGCTCACCTCGGCCAGGGTCATGCCGAGCGTGGGTGTGCCGGTAAAGCACTGATCGAAACCCGTCTGCCCCAATCGCGGACGACAATCAATAGCATCACTCCGTAAGGCGCGAGTGAGGCCTGCCGCCAAGGCGAGTTCCTCAATGGTGCTGTTGGGCGAACAGAGTGTGCGCACCTGATTCGGGCCGCGCTCGGCCGAAGCCTTCAGGGCGGCGACGACCCTCTCGAGGGCCTCGCCCCAACCGGCCTCACGCCAGGTGCCATCGGCTTCGCGCAGCATGGGGGTGGTCAGTCGTTGCGGGCTATTTAATCCCTCGTAACTGAAACGATCCCGATCCGAAATCCAACATTCATTGATGTCCTCGTTTTCAAACGGCACCACACGCTTGACGTCACTATTTTTAGACTGCACCACGATATTGGCGCCGATGCTGTCGTGCGGACTCACCGAGCGTTTGCGCGACAACTCCCAGGTACGGGCGGAATAACGGAAGGGCTTGCTGGTCAGTGCACCGACCGGGCAGATGTCAATCATGTTGCCCGAGAGTTCGCTCTCCACGGCATTGCCCACAAAGGACATGATTTCGGAATGCTCACCGCGGCCAGCCATGCCAAGCTCCATCACGCCCGCGATCTCCTGACCAAACCGCACACAACGGGTGCAATGAATGCAACGGCTCATTTCCTCGGCCGAGATCAACGGGCCCATGGACTTGTGAAAAACCACACGTTTTTCTTCGGTGTAGCGGGACGCCGACGGTCCATACCCCACGGCCAGGTCCTGCAGCTGGCACTCGCCGCCCTGATCACAGATCGGGCAGTCCAAGGGATGATTGATCAGCAGAAACTCCATCACGCTCTTTTGGGCCTGCCTGGCTTTATCCGAGGCAGTGAACACCTTCATGCCGGCGGTCACCGGTGTGGCGCAGGCCGGCAAGGCCTTGGGCGCCTTTTCCACCTCGACTAAGCACATGCGGCAGTTAGCAGCGATCGACAACTTCTTGTGATAGCAGAAATGCGGAACATAGAGGCCAAGCTTGGTGGCGGCATCCATCACCATGCTGCCCTCTGTCACCTCGACCTTCTTGCCATCGATCTCTAGTTCAACCATATCGCTTACTCACCCATCTGCTCTACAGGTAATCGTCCACCACGCAGCGCTTGTGCGTGATGTGGTGCTCAAATTCACTGCGGAAATGCTTTAAAAAAGCCCGCACGGGCATGGCTGCGGCATCGCCAAGGGCGCAGATCGTGCGGCCCTGGATATTTCCGGCCACCTCGTTGAGCCGATCCAGATCCTCCATCGTGCCCTGGCCGTGTTCGATGCGCTGGACCATGCGCCACAGCCATCCGGTGCCCTCACGGCAGGGTGTGCACTGACCGCAGGACTCTTCATAGTAGAAATACGACAGTCGCAACAGACTGCGCACCATGCAACGGGTCTCATCCATCACAATCACCGCGCAGAGCCCAGCATCGACCCCGCCTTGGCAATCGCGTCGTAATCCATATCGGTGGCCATCATGATCTCGGCCGGCAGCACCGGCATCGACGATCCGCCCGGAATGACGGCTTTGAGCCGTCGGCCATCGCGCATGCCGCCGGCGAGTTCCAAGAGTTTTGCAAACGGTGTGCCCAGCGGGATTTCATAGTTGCCCGGCCGCTCCACATCCCCCGACACGGAGAACACCTTGGTGCCGCCATTATTGGGTTTGCCCACTTCCAGATAGGCCTGCCCCCCATGACGGATGATCCACGGCACGGCCGCAAAGGTCTCCGTGTTGTTGATCGTGGTGGGTTTGCCGTAGAGACCATAACTGGCGGGAAACGGCGGTTTGAACCGTGGCTGACCCTTCTTGCCCTCGAGCGATTCCAGCAGTGCCGTTTCCTCGCCGCAGATGTAGGCCCCAAAGCCATGGTGGGCGTGCAGCTGAAATGAAAACTTCGAGCCGCAGATATCCTTGCCCAGAAACCCGGCGGCACGAGCCTCATCCAAGGCCTCTTCGAAGCGTTCGTAGACTTCCCAGATCTCGCCGTGAATGTAGTTGTAGCCCACGGTGATGCCCATGGCATAGGCCGCGATAGCCATGCCCTCGATCACGATGTGCGGGTTGAACTGCAGGATGTCGCGGTCCTTGCAAGTGCCCGGCTCGCCCTCATCGGAGTTGCACACGAGGTACTTCTGGCCCGGGAACTGGCGGGGCA
>JBMSML010000095.1:0-5221 GCA_049421125.1 Burkholderiaceae bacterium | reverse complement strand
TTGAATCTACTGGTGGGCACCGAGTCGCCAAGCGGCGAACTGGATTGTCCCGAGGTGCACGCGGTGCTGGACAAGATTCGCACCGATCCATCGTAATGCATTGCCCGAAAGGAACTGACCATGTCGACTGATCAAAAAGCCACGCTGTCGTTTTCCGATGGAACGCCATCGGTCGAATTTCCGATTCTGAAGGGGACTGTGGGCCCGGATGTGATCGATATTCGCAAGCTCTATGGGGCGACCGGTAAGTTCACCTATGACTCGGGTTTTCTGTCCACGGCCTCATGTCAGTCGACCATCACCTATATTGACGGGGATAAAGGGGAGCTGCTGTATCGCGGCTATCCGATCCAGGATCTGGCCGTGCACTGCGACTTTCTGGAAACCTGTTATCTGCTTTATTACGGTGAGCTGCCCAATGCCGCGCAAAAGGCCGAGTTCGAAGAACTCGTCATACACCACACGATGGTCCATGAGCAGATGCAGTTTTTCCTGCGCGGGTTTCGACGCGATGCCCATCCGATGGCGATTCTCACCGGGATGATCGGGGCCATGTCGGCGTTTTATCCGGACAGCATGGACATTAATTCTGCTGAACAGCAGGACATCTCCGCGATCCGATTGATTGCCAAGATGCCCACACTGGTGGCGCTCTCGTATAAGTACAGCATCGGCCAGCCGATCATCTATCCGCAAAACGATCTGGGCTATACCGGCAACTTCATGCGCATGATGTTTGCCACGCCCTGCGAGCCGTATAAGTTAAACGACGTGCTGGTGCGGGCGATGGATCGGATTTTTATTCTGCATGCCGATCACGAACAGAATGCATCGACCTCTACCGTGCGTTTGTGCGGTTCATCGGGCACTAGCCCGTTTGCGGCCATCGCGTCCGGTATTGCCTGCCTCTGGGGACCGGCCCACGGCGGGGCTAATGAGGCCTGCCTGAACATGCTCGAAGACCTCAATGCCAATGGCGGTGTCGCCAAGGTGGGCGAGTTCATGGAGAAGGTAAAAGATAAAAACTCTGGCGTGCGGTTGATGGGCTTTGGCCACCGTGTCTACAAGAACTTTGATCCGCGGGCCAAGTTGATGCAGGAGACCTGCAAAGAGGTGCTCGACGAACTGGGCCTGCAAAACGACCCGATCTTCAAGCTGGCCATGGCCCTGGAGAAAATCGCCCTGGAAGACGATTACTTTGTGTCCCGCAAGCTCTATCCGAACGTGGATTTCTACTCCGGCATTGTGCAGCGCGCCCTGGGCATCCCCACGGATGCGTTTACCTGCATATTTGCCCTGGCCCGAACCATCGGTTGGATCAGTCAGTGGAAGGAAATGATCACGGATCCGGAGTACAAGATTGGCCGTCCCCGCCAGTTGTATGTGGGGGCGACATCGCGTTCGGTCAAACCGGTCGCGAAGCGGTAAACAGATGACAGGGGGCGTGAGACCCCCTTTTTTTATCGGAGGAGCAGTGGTAACCTGCGTGGACGTTGCAGTTCGCTTCAGGGGAACTGGAACCAAGCGATCCGTTGACGGGTGAAGCCCGAACGCGGAAGGTTAGACCTGCATCATTTCAGGCCCAAGGCCTAGAAGGGTGAAGCATCATGATGAAGAGCTATCAGCTCAACTCGTACCTATTTGGCGCCAACGCGCCCTATGTGGAAGAGCTCTACGAGGCCTACCTCGATAACCCCGGCTCGGTGTCAGACAAATGGCGCCACTACTTTGAGCAGTTACAGATTTTGCCGGCCACCGACGGGTCGGAGACCAGTCGCGATGTGGCCCATGCGCCGATTATTGAATCCTTTGCCCAGCGCGCGAAAGCCAATGCATTTCTGCCGCGTGTGGCCGAACGTGACCTATCGATTGCCCGCAAACAGGTCCATGTCCAGTCGATCATTGCGGCCTACCGATTTCTAGGCACCAAGTGGGCGGATCTGGATCCGCTCAAACGTCAGGAGCGGCCCCCGATTCCCGAATTAGAGCCGGGGTTTTACGATCTGACCGAGTCCGATCTTGACATCACGTTTCGGGCCGATAACCTGTATTTTGGTCAGGAGCAAATGACCCTGCGCGAGATCATCAAAGGTCTGCGCGACACTTATTGCGGCACCATCGGCGCGGAATACATGTACATCGCCGATCCGGCCGAAAAGCGTTGGTTCCAGCAACGACTGGAGCCGATCCGCTCCACACCGCAGTTCTCGCCTGAAAAGAAAAAACGCATTCTGTCCAAGATCACTGCGGCCGAAGGGCTGGAGCGTTTTCTGCACACCAAGTACGTGGGGCAAAAACGCTTTTCATTAGAGGGCGGGGATTCCTTTATTGCGTCGATGGATGAGATCATCCAGCGCTGCGGAGAGCTTGGTGCTCAAGAGATTGTAATCGGCATGGCCCACCGCGGCCGACTCAATGTGCTGGTCAACACCCTGGGCAAGATTCCAAAGGAGCTTTTCTCTGAATTTGAAGGCCATCATGCCGATGACCTTCCGGCCGGAGATGTGAAATATCACCAAGGCTTTTCCAGTGACATTTCCACACCGGGTGGCCCGGTACATTTGTCGCTTGCCTTTAACCCCTCGCACCTTGAGAGCGTGAATCCGGTGGTGGAAGGGTCGGTGCGCGCACGCCAGGATCGCCGTGGCGATGATCAGGGCAATCAGGTGGTGCCGATTTTGGTCCACGGCGATGCGGCCTTTGCCGGCCAGGGCGTGGTGATGGAGACCTTGAACCTGGCCATGACCCGCGGCTATGGCACGGGCGGCACCATTCATTTGGTGATCAATAACCAGATTGGATTTACCACCTCTGATCCGCGTGATAGAGGATCCACCAGTTACTGCTCCGACGTGGTGAAGATGATCGATGCGCCGGTGTTGCACGTCAATGGCGATGACCCAGAGGCGGTCGTACTGGCCACACAGATTGCGGTGGATTACCGCATGCAGTTCAATAAAGACGTGGTGGTGGACATTGTGTGTTTCCGCAAACTCGGCCACAACGAGCAGGACACGCCATCGCTCACCCAGCCGCTGATGTACAAAAAGATCGCCCAACATCCCGGCACACGCAAGTTATACGCCGATCGTTTGGAGACCACTGGAGTCATTCGCATTGGCGAGGGCGATGAGATGGTCAAGGCTTATCGGGCCGATATGGAGGCCGGCACGAACCAATCCTCGCCGGTGATCTCCAACTACAAGGGCAAATACGCGGTCGACTGGTCACCCTTTCTCGGTAAAAAATGGACCGATGACGCCGATACCTCGGTACCTGCTGCCGAGATCAAACGGCTGTCGGAGCGCATTACCACCATCCCGCCGAACTTTAAAGCGCATTCCCTGGTGGAGAAGGTGATTGCAGATCGCCGGGCGATGGGCAAGGGCGAGATCAATTTGGATTGGGGGATGGGCGAGCACCTGGCCTATGCCTCACTGGTGGCGAGCGGCTACGCGGTGCGCATTACCGGCCAAGATGCCGGCCGCGGCACTTTCACGCACCGCCATGCCGTATTGCATGACCAGAACCGTGAGAAGTGGGATTCGGGCACCTATATTCCCTTGCAAAACGTCGCGCCCGGTCAGGCACCATTTCTGGTGATCGACTCGGTGCTCTCAGAGGAGGCCGTACTGGGGTTTGAGTTTGGGTACTCCACAGCCGAGCCCAATTCTCTGGTGATCTGGGAAGGCCAGTTTGGTGACTTCGTCAACGGGGCCCAGGTGGTGATCGATCAGTTTATTTCTTCAGGCGAAGTGAAGTGGGGCCGTCAGTCGGGCCTGGTGATGTTGCTGCCGCACGGTTACGAAGGGCAGGGGCCGGAGCATTCGTCCGCACGCCCTGAGCGATTCCTGCAGTTGTGTGCCGACACCAATATGCAGGTGGTGCAACCCACCACGGCCGCGCAGATTTTCCATGTCCTGCGCCGGCAAATGATCCGTCCGTTCCGCAAACCCCTGGTGGTGTTATCCCCCAAGTCGCTGCTGCGGAATAAAGACGCGAGCTCGCCGCTGGAGGCGCTCACCCGTGGTGGATTCCAAACCGTTATTGGCGAGGTGGACAAGACCATTGAGGCCAAGAAGGTCGCCCGTGTGCTGGCCTGTTCCGGCAAGGTCTACTACGAACTGGTCAATGCACGACGCGACCGTAAAGCCGGTGACGTGGCGATCCTGCGGGTCGAGCAGCTCTATCCATTCCCGCACAAGGCCTTTGCCGCCGAGTTAAAGAAATTCCCGAATGCCACCGAGGTGATCTGGGTGCAGGATGAGCCGCAGAACCAGGGCTACTGGTTCCAGATTCAGCACAACATTCTGGAGAACATGCTGCCTGGACAGAAGCTTGCCTACGCCGGACGCCCGGCCTCGGCCTCACCCGCGGTGGGGTATCTGGAAAAACACGTGGCCCAGTTGAAGGATCTGATCAACACGGCGTTTGGCAAGGTTAAGGGATTTGTTCACACCAAATAAGACATAAGAACTCAGAGAGACGACAATGGCTATTCATGATGTAAAAGTTCCGCAGTTATCGGAGTCGGTTGCCGAGGCAACGCTGTTGCAGTGGAAGAAAAAACCAGGCGATGCAGTAGCGGCTGATGAGATCCTGATTGAAATCGAGACCGGTAAGGTCGTGCTTGAAGTGCCGGCACCGGCCGCGGGCGTAATGTCCGAGATTGTGAAAGGCGATGGCGGCACCGTGGTCTCGGGCGAGGTGATCGCCAAAATCGATACCGAGGCCAAGGCAGGCGCTGGAGCAGCACCTGCAGCTGCGCCGGCAAAGGCCGCACCCGCCGTGGTACCGGCTGCGGCTGCGCCCACTCCGGCGGCACCCGTATCGGTGCCCCGAGCAGGCGCCGCGATTGCAATGCCCTCGGCCGCCAAGCTCATGGCCGAGACCGGCGTGGTCCCCGCACAAGGCACGGGTAAAGATGGCCGTATCACCAAGGCCGATGTCCTGGCCGCACAAAAGGCCGGCCCCGCTGCGGTCGCCGCCGCGCCGGGTGCGGGTCTGCCGTCGGTGGCGCAATCGGCGGGATTGCCGCAGCCCGCGATGACCTTCGGGCCCGAAGCCCAGTTGGAAGGACGCCCCGAGCAGCGTGTGCCCATGAGCCGACTGCGGGCGCGTGTGGCCGAACGTCTGCTGCAGTCGCAGGCGACCAATGCCATCCTGACCACCTTCAACGAGGTCAACATGGCGCCGCTGATGGCCCTGCGCAAGCAGTACG
>JBMSML010000094.1:0-5386 GCA_049421125.1 Burkholderiaceae bacterium | reverse complement strand
CAGAGCATGGGCTTCATCGATCACGATGTGCTCCACTGTGGGCAATAGTTCGCCAAAGCCTTCATCACGCTGGTCCATATCGGCACACAACAGATTATGGTTCACCACCACCAGGTCCGCCTCGGCCGCGCGTTTTCGTGCGGCCAGTACATGGCAGTCATTTAATCGCGGGCAGTTCTGACCCAGACAGTTCTCCCGTGTCGAGGTGGCCGCGGACCAGACCGCCGCGCTCTCCGGAACCGACGCACACTCGGAAATATCCCCCGTGTGGGTTCCGGCCGCAAACCGCACGATCTCGGCAAAGGCCGCGGCCTCTTCCCGGCGCGTAAAACGTCCGCTGCCTTCATGCTGTTCTAACCGGTACAAACACAGGTAGTTGGCGCGCCCTTTAAGCACTGCGGTTTGGGCCGACACACCGAGCGCGGCTTTAATGCGGGGAATATCCCGCTGGTACAACTGATCCTGCAGATGCCGTGTGGCCGTGGAGACCAAGGCCTTACCCGCATGACGCAGTAAAGGCACCAGATACGCGAATGTTTTTCCTACCCCGGTGCCGGCCTCGGCCACGAGCACATGCCGCTGTGTGAAGGCATCATCGATTGCCTGCGCGAGCGTGACCTGCCCTTCTCGATACCGATAGGCGGGTGCGGCACGATCGAGCACTCCGCCAGTGGCAAATACCGCCTGTAGTGAGGTGTCGCCCTCTGCCATCAGGCCGGAACGTCCGGCGACAGTTGCATTTGCAACAGCGTGACCTGATCCTTTAACTGGAGCTTGCGTTTCTTGAGCCTGCGAATCTGCAGTTCATCCCGAACCCCTTGCTGCTGCAGTTGTTCAATCAAATGATCCAGTTCACGGTGCTCGGCTTCAAGCTCGAGCACACGCAACTCCAGGGTCCGCACATCGGAGAGAAACTGGCTCATGATCGTTCCCTGCGCTTTCGGGCCCGGTTGCGCATCTCGGCATCGATGGTGCGCAGGGCTTGCAGTTCCGCTTCACGGCGCAGATCAAAGCTGCGCATTTCGCGCAGGTGATCGGTTCGAATGGTCTCCATGCAACTGGCCGAAAAAAACCGTGTCAGGCATTCCTCTTCGCGCTTGGCCAGCTCCCGGGAAAACGCCTTGCGCTCGCGCTCAATCTGATGGAGCTGCTGCTCGTGGGGCGGCTTTTGGACCTTTAAGTCCGCATCCGGATCCACGGTCTCGGCCGCCGGCTGTGCCAGGGCCGATCCCATGCACAGCAGAACACCGGCCAGCCACGAACATGGGAAAATGAGGGTTTTGCGCATCCCGGAATTATCCCTTGTCAGACCAAAAACAGCCATCGGCCGAACAGCTGATCGCCATTGCCGATGCTCTCGAACCCAGCCTTCATCAGGCCGGCCACGAGATATTGCGGCTCTACCATGCACCCGAGCACGTGATTTCCACGAAATCCGATGCCTCACCGGTCACGACCGCCGATCTGGCCAGTCACGACCTGTTGGTGGCGGCTCTGCGTCGGGCCACACCGGACTGGCCGGTGATCTCAGAAGAAGACAGTGTCCATCACGGGTTTTCCAAGGAACAGGCCGGGAGCCTGAGTCCCGATGCGCCGTGGTGGTTGCTCGATCCGCTGGACGGGACCAAGGAATTCATTGCCCGAACCGGGGAGTTCAGCATCAATCTGGGCCTGGTGGTGAACCACCGCGCCGTATTTGGCATGCTGTACGGGCCCCTGCATAAAGTCCTGTATCGCGGTGGTGTCGGTATGCCTTCGGAGCGTAAATCGGCCGACTCGGACTGGGTACGGATCCGTTGTCGCACACGGCCCGCCGACGGTGGCGTGCTGATCTCGAGTCGGCGCAGCGTTACGTTTCCGGAGGGCGAGACCTTTACGCGTCGGGATCACCTGGGCTCGGCGCTCAAGTTTGGCCGAATCGCCGAAGGCCAAGCCGATGTCTATGTGCGCCGCGGCCCGACGATGGAGTGGGATACCTGCGCCGGCCAGGCCATCGTGGAAGCCGCCGGCGGCCAGGTACTCACCTTGCAACAGCAACCCCTGCGCTACGGTAAACCAGACTTTCGCAATGCCGGATTTTTAGTCAGCGCTCAGTGAAGTGGGTCTGGGTTTCCCGTGCCGTCGTTTCCATGTAGTCGGTGGAACGCATTTCCACCAGCCGGCTCACCGTGCGAGTGAATTCATTGGCCAGCATGCCTTCGGTGTAGAGCTCCTGCGCCGGAACATCTGCCGAAACAATCAGCTTTACACGATGATCGTAGAGTACATCCACCAGCCAGGTGAAGCGGCGCGCCTCGGACGACATCGCCGCCGACATTTTGGGCACGCCCGACAGCACCACGGTATCAAACTGCTGAGCGAGCTCCAGATAGTCGTTTTGAGAGCGCGGGCCGCCACACAAGGTCTTGAAATCAAACCAGATCACCCGGCCGTGGCGGGCGATGGCGCGAATCTCACGCTCCTCAATCCGCAATACCGGGTTGTCATTCACTTCCGAAGAAGCGGCAACCGCGGTGTCCACACCGGCAGAGACCACCCCCAAGCCACGCGAATCGATCGCTGCGAGATGGTCAAAAGTGTCGCGAATCTCCCGATCCGTCGCGGCATTTAAGGGATACAGATAGGCCCGAACACTGTCACGCTCAAACTGCCGATAATCCTGACCGCCATCGACCTGAAGAATGTCCATGTGCTGTTTGATCAGCTCAATGGCCGGCAGCACGCGATCCCGATGCAGTCCATCCGGGTATAGGGTGTCCGGATGATAGTTCGA
Source organism: Burkholderiaceae bacterium (assembly GCA_049421125.1). Lineage (GTDB taxonomy): Bacteria > Pseudomonadota > Gammaproteobacteria > Burkholderiales > Burkholderiaceae_A > Lacustribacter. The sequence goes on along the minus strand of JBMSML010000094.1, from coordinate 2,613 downwards.
GGTCATGATGAACCCCACCCGGCTGTCAAACAGAGCGTGCAACAAACGCTCAAGAATCATGGCATCGGCAATATCCGAGACATGAAACTCGTCGAAACAGATCAGGCGATAGCGCCGTGCCACCCGCTGGGCCACTTCATCCAGAGGATTCTCAGTGCCGCGCAGGTCGTGCATTTCCCGGTGGGTAGCCCGCATGAACTCATGGAAATGCAAACGGACTTTGCGCTCCAAGGGCACGTGCTTGAAAAAGCAGTCCATCAGCAGGCTTTTGCCACGGCCCACTCCGCCCCACAGGTAGATACCCCGGGGCAACGGTGGTTTGGAAATCATCCTCTTGAGCGTGCCACCACGCTTGGCCTTGTAGTCGGCCCACTCCTGAGCGCAGTGCTCCAGACGCTCAACCGCATACAACTGCGCCGGGTCTGCATGAAACCCGTGCGCCGCAAGCTCTTGTAGGTAAGCGTCGTAAACCGAGACCCGCGGCGGCAGCTGCATGGCGTCTTACATGTTGAGGGCGCGCTTGTAGATCGCCAGGGATGCCTCGCGCATTGCCTCGGACAGTGACGGATGAGGGTGACAAATGCGGCCGATGTCCTCGGCCGACGCCTTAAACTCCATGGCCACCGCCGCCTCGGAAATCATGTCTGAGGCGGCCATACCAATGATGTGCACGCCCAGAATCTGTTCGGTCTCCTCATCGGCAAGGACCTTCACAAATCCATCAGTCGAATCCATGCCCAGGGCACGGCCATTGGCCGCAAACGGGAACTGTCCGCTCTTGTACTTGCGCCCTTCCGCCTTTAACTGCTGCTCGGTGCGACCGACCCAGGCGATCTCCGGCGAGGTGTAAATCACCCACGGAATACAGTCGTAGTCAATGTGCGGGTGTTGACCAGCGATGAGCTCCGCCACCATTACGCCTTCGTCTTCGCCCTTGTGGGCGAGCATCGGGCCGCGTACTACATCCCCCACAGCATAAATGCCCGGCACCACCGTGCGGCAGACATCGTCCACTGGGATAAATCCGCGCTCATCCACGGCCAGACCCACCTGATCCAACTGCAGGTTGGCGGTGTTCGGCGTGCGGCCGATGGAGACGATCAGGCGATCGCAATCGAGGGATTTGGACTTTCCATCGCTATCGGCATAGGCGATCTTGACCCCCTTGGCCGAGGCCTTGATCTCACCGATCTTCACACCCAGATGGATATCGAGTCCCTGCTCGGAGAAGAGTTTGAAGGCCTCTTTGGACACGGCATCGTCACAGGCACCCAAAAACGTGGGCAGCGCCTCGAGAATCGTCACCTTGGACCCGAGACGCCGCCACACCGAGCCGAGTTCCAGACCAATCACGCCGGCACCAATCACGCCGAGCTTCTCCGGAACCGAATCAAATGCCAGCGCACCCTCGTTGTCACAGACGATCTTATTGTCGACCTTTAGACCCGGAAGATGGCGGGCATTTGAACCCGTGGCAATGATGACGTTCTTGGCCACCACCGTCTCGGGTTCCTCCCCCTCTACCTCCACCAAAACTCCAACATCATTTCGGCCCGCAAATTTACCGTGGCCCTTCAACCAGACGATCTTATTTTTGCGAAAAAGAAACTCGATGCCCTTGCTCATCTTGGACACGATGCTTTCCTTGCGCTTAATCATCTTGGCAATGTCCATCGACACGCCCTTCACGCTAATGCCATGCGTGCCGAGATGATGACTCGCCTTTTCAAACTCCTCGCTCGAGGCGAGTAATGCCTTCGACGGAATGCAGCCCACGTTCAAACAGGTGCCGCCCAGGGCCATCTCGCCATTGGGATTGCGCCATTTTTCCACGCAGGCCGTTTTCAATCCGAGTTGGGCCGCGCGCACGGCCGCGATATAGCCCGCCGGGCCGGAACCGATCACCACCACATCGTATTGCGTCATAACGAATCTCTCTCTTAATCAGACTTCGAGCAGTAAGCGGGCAGGATCTTCCAGAGCCTCTTTCATGGTGACTAAGCCCAGCACCGCCTCACGTCCATCAATGATCCGATGGTCATAGGACATCGCTAGGTAATTGATCGGGCGAATCACGACCTGCCCGTTCTCGGCCACCGGACGATCCTTGGTCGCATGAATGCCCAAAATGGCAGACTGCGGCGGGTTGATGATCGGGGTCGAGAGCATCGAGCCAAAAATACCGCCATTGGAAATCGAAAACGTTCCGCCGGTGAGCTCATCGATGGAGATCTTTCCATCACGGGCCTTCACGCCGTATTCGGCGATCTTTTTCTCGATGTCGGCAAAGGTCATCTGATCTGCATTGCGCAGAATCGGCACCACCAGACCGCGGGGAGACCCCACTGCAATACCAATATCAAAGTAACCGTGGTACACGATGTCGTTGCCATCGACCGAGGCATTGAGCACGGGGAATTTCTTCAAGGCAGCGACCGCGGCCTTCACAAAGAAGGACATGAATCCGAGTTTAACGCCGTGCTCCTTTTCAAAACGCTCACCGTACTGCTTGCGCAGGGCCATCAGAGGCGCCATGTTCACCTCGTTGAAGGTGGTCAGGATGGCATTGGTCGCCTGCGACTGAAGCAGACGTTCGGCCACACGCGCCCGCAG
>JBMSML010000093.1:0-5503 GCA_049421125.1 Burkholderiaceae bacterium | reverse complement strand
CGGAGACGGCCCGCATGGCACGCCCCAGTCGCGTGCGATGAATCACCAAGAGCAGGACGGTCATCGACAGCGTGGCCACCACCAGAATCAGAATTTGTTTCGGAGCGAGCAGCGCACCGCCAATCTCAAATGGTGCGGTCGGCAATAGATCTGGAAATACCCGCGGATTGGGCGACCAGATGATCATCGCCAGGGTCTGCAACACGATGGACACGCCAATTGCAGTGATCAACGGGGCCAGGCGTGGTGAATTGCGAAGCGGCCGATAGGCAATGCGTTCAATGCCGGCCGACAGCGTCATGCACACGGGCAGGGCCACGGCCACGGCAATCAGCAGCTGCAGGCCCAGGGGCAGACCGGGGACCACCGCATTGAGGGCGCCTATGGCCGTGAGCGCCACCATCGCGCCGATCATCAACACTTCGCCATGGGCAAAGTTGATCAGCTGCAAAATGCCATAGACCATGGTGTAGCCTAGGGCCACCAGGGCATAGACGCTGCCCAGCACCAGGCCGTTAATCAGCTGTTGAATCAGGGTGTCCATGACCAGAGAGGATAACTGCGCTGTCCGGGGCCTGGATAGAAAAATAAAGGGGCAGCCCGCAGGCCGCCCCGTGACGCCGTTGGCTTTCCGAGAATTACTGGATTACCTTGAGGGTCTCCCGCTTGTCCCCTTTATAGGTGAACAGGGTCAGCGTGCCGCCTTTGACATCGCCTTTTTCGTCAAACGCGATCGGACCAGTCACGCCTTCGTACTGGATTTTGGCCAGCTCGGGAAGGTACTTTTTGGGATCCGTGGAGTTCGCCTTTTTCATGGCTTCGACCAGCACCATCGTGGCGTCGTACACATAGGGAGCGTAGAGTTTTACTTCGGCACCGGTTTCTTTCTGGAAACGCTCGCGGAACTCTGCCATTTTCTGCTCAAAGGGACCCACCACACCACCGGCCTCCGCGCAGAACACGCGGTTATTGCCAATGGCCTTGTCGGCAAGCTTCGGCAGTTCGGAGGTGCAAATGCCATCGCCACCCATCAGCTTGGCGGCGATCTTCAATTGGTCCATCTGGCGCAGCATCGGGCCGGCCACGGCATCCATGCCGCCGTAGAACACGATGTCGGGTTTCTTCGCGCGAATTGCGGTGAGAATCGACATGAAGTCGGTGGCTTTGTCATTGGTGAATTGGCGATCCACGATCTTCCCACCGGCCGCTTCCACGCCTTTAACGAACTCATCGGCGACTCCTTGACCGTAGGCCGTACGATCGTCGATCACGGCGATGCTTTTGCCCTTGAGCTCGCTCACCGCGTATTTGCCCAGTACGCCGCCCAGTGTGGCGTCGTTGGCCACGACCCGGAATGCGGTTTTAAATCCTTGCTGGGTGTACTTGGGATTGGTGGCCGACGGGGAGATCTGGGGAATGCCGGCATCACTGTAGAGCTTTGAGGCCGGAATGGTCGTGCCAGAGTTCAGGTGACCAATTACGCCGGCCACTTTTGCGTCGACCAGTTTCTGCGCGGCCGCGGTCCCCTGTTTGGGATCGGCGCCATCGTCTTCCGAGATCAGGGTGAAGGTCACCGGTTTGCCATCAATTTTGATGCCGGCTTTATTGAGATCAGCAATCGCCAGTTTGGCGCCCGCTTCATTGTCTTTGCCCAGGTGGGCGATCGAGCCGGTCATCGGGGCCACATGGCCGATCTTCACCGACGTGTCTTTGGGGGAACAGCCGACCAGCCCGACCGCAATGGCGGTCAAGCCGATGACCACAGCGTTTTTCACAACAGGTGTTGTCGCGAGGGTTGCGCTCATGCACATCTCCAGAGGTCAAAAGGGAAAAGTTAAGGGAAAAATCTAGCGTAAGTGTACGGATTTTCAGGGGATTTGGCGGATCGATTCCGTAAAACCACCTACACTTTGGCCCATGATGACGAATTCCGTGTCCGATCCCCCATCCCCGTTGCCCGAACCCGGGGCCCGCCCCACGCGGGTGCTGGCCAAACAGGTGGTGGTGGCCGTGCTGTGGGTGACGGCCGTGTCGGTGATCGGCCAGAAATTGACCGATCTCGGCCCCTGGTATCAGGCCTTGAAACAGCCCGCCTGGAAGCCGCCGGACTGGGCCTTTGGGGTGATCTGGTCATCGGTCTTTGTGCTGATCATCGTGGCCGCGGTGCTGGCCTGGCGCCGGGCCCGGCACCCCGCCCAACGGGTGCAGATGCTGGCCCTATGGGGCATTAACAGCATGCTGCACATGACCTGGAGTCTGTTGTTTTTCACGATCAAGCGGCCCGACTGGGCCATGTGGGAGCTGCCGTTGTTGTGGCTGTCGATTGCGGCCATCATCGTGACCCTGTGGCGGATCTCCCGGCTCGCCGCCGTGCTGCTGTTGCCCTACATCACCTGGGTGACGATTGCCGGGTTCTTGAACTACGCCAACGTCCAGCTCAACGGCCCGTTTTAATGGGCCTTGGCAATACCGAGAAGGTGGGCCATATCCTTGAAAAAGATGCGCACGTGGGCCATCGGTTTTTTGCGCACTAATTTCTTGTGCATGTAGGCCTCGAATGTCAGCGTCTGGACATCTTTGTCTTCGCAGATTTTGACGAACTTTTCACGACGCTTATCACTGGAGTACCAGAAATATTGCAGCATCCCCAGTACCCAAAACACCCGTCCGTGTTCCTTCATAAACTGTTTGCGGGCCTGCCGGAGGCATTTGACATTGCCGGTCTTCAGAAAGCCATCGACCGCATCGGCGGCCATCCGCCCGCCTGCCAGCGCGTAATAAATCCCCTCGCCCGAGGCCGGGGCGACCACGCCGGCCGCATCACCGGCCAGCACCAGGTTCTTGCCGTTGTCCCAATAGCGCAGCGGTTTTAGGGGAATTGGCGCTCCCTCACGGCGCAGTGTCTCCGCGCCGTCAAGGCCGGCGGCTTTGCGCACCAAGGCGGTCGCATTGCGCAGGGAAAATCCTTTAATGGCACTGCCCGTGCCGATGCTCGCGGTATTGCCGTGCGGGAAAACCCAACCATAAAAGTCAGGCGACATGGTGCCGTTGTAATACACATCGCAGCGGGAGGCTTCGTAGTCGGACGGTGGGTGTTCCGGTGTTCTCACAATCTCGTGATAGGCCGAGACGTATTTGGTTTTCTCGGCGTATTTCACGTTCTGTCGGGCGACTTCGGATTTCGCGCCATCAGCACCAATCACGGCCCGCGCGCGAATCTGGGCGGGAAAGCTCTGGGAATCATCGGCGCGCAGACGCTCCTCAAAGTGCACGACGGCACTGCCATCGGCCTGATGATCGATGCGTGTGAATGTTCCGATCCGACGCTGCGCGCCATGGGAGGCGGCCCGGGTGCGTAACCATTCATCAAATTCACAGCGGTCCACTAATCCGACAAATCCATTCTCAATCGGAATATCCACTTTGTGGTTGGTGGGAGAGATCATCCGTGCCTTGGTCGCATGGGCGACCAGCATCGCATCGGGAATATCAAAATCCTTCATGGCCCGCGGGGGAATCGCCCCTCCGCACGGTTTGATCCGCCCGGCCCGGTCCAACAACAACACGGTGTAGCCTTTGCGGGCCAGATCATCGGCCGCGGTGGCACCGGCGGGGCCGCCCCCGATCACGGCCACATCGACGGCAGTGGCATTGTCGCGCGTGATCTCCTCGTGCAGTTCGCGCATGTCATTTAAATCATGCAGGTTCATGGCCTTCCTTTCGTTCCCAGGGGGCAGCGTTGTGAGGCGTTCGAGCGCCGGTGGTGGTGTGATCGTGATCCGAGTCGATGGTCATCGCGAGCCTGGCTGAGACCACGAATAAACAGGCCTCTGCAAAAAACACCGCACCGTAGGCCAGGCCGGGATCATCGATCACGCGTCGTGTCAGGTCGCTGGCCACGGCACCGATCAGTCCACCGACCCCAAAGGCAATGGCTTGCGCGGCACCCCACAGGCCCACGCGCGTGCCTTCGCGATGGCCGCGCCCTTCACCGGCCAAGCGCATCATCGACGCGATGGCGGCAATCGAGAATGCACCGTTGAAGGCGCCAAGTAAAAATACGTTCAGACGAATCGGGTAGTCGCCGCCCATCAGACCGGCCACGACCAGTCCAAACAGGGCCAGTGATGAGGCGATGCAGCCGCCGACGGTCCAGGCGCGCAAGGAACCGAACTGCAGACCGATAAAGCGCTGTCCGAAACGACCGCAGGCAAATGCGCACAGCACCATGCCCGCGAGCACGCCGGAGTGCTGCAGACCCGACAGGGTAGTGGTCTCTCCGGGCGTGAAATGAAACACGATGCCGGCGAACGGTTCGAGGATCAGATCCTGTGCCGAGAACGCCAGCATCGACATGAATACGAATACAGTAAAGCGACGGGCGGCGTGCTCGGACCAGACTTCTCGCAGCGCCTGTGTAAACGACACTTTAGACGCGTCGCCCGCCATGGGGGGTGCGATGGATCCCGCAGCCCCTTCCAGCTTGTAGAGCGCCACGATGGTGATCAGGATGGCGCTGATCGATACGACCGTGGCAATCAGAAGCAGCCGTTCGTGGGAGTAGGGATCGAGGAGTTGACCCGAGATGCCGGCCGTCATGGCCAGTCCCATGATCATCATGATCCACACAATGGTGGCCGCCGCCGCGCGACGATGATCCTCGACGCGCTTGGCCAGCAGCACCAAGACCGAAGTGCCGGAGGCGCTCACACCAAGACCGATTAACGCAAACGCGATCACGGCCAGCAGCGTGCCCGCCATGACCGAGTCGGCCATCACCGTGGTCGCGGTGGCGGCCAATACTCCGCCGAGACCCAGCACCGCCATACCGCCCAGAATCCATGGGGTGCAACGCCCCATCATGTCCGAGCCATACCCCATGCGTGGACGCAGCATTTGCACGGCGTAATGCAAGGCCACCAGAAGCCCCGGCAGAAGTGCGGGCAACATCAGCTCAATCACCATCACTCGATTCAGCGTCGAGGTGGTGAGCACCACAATCGCCCCCAGGCTAAGCTGTGCGAGTCCAAGGCGAAAAATAGCGAACCAGTTAAAGGGGGTGATCCTCATGAGGTCACCCGTAACGCAAAGGCACTGACCATCATTCCCGAAACATAGATGGGCACACCAAAGCCGCTGTATTGAAGCGCCCGTTCACTGGGCGATTGCATAAACCACCGCATCAGAATCACTTGCGCGATCAGCAACCCGAGGATGGCCATGCTGTGCGCGGCAGCGTCCCATGACCAGACCATGGCGATGACCATGACCTGTGGGAGGGTCATCGTCCAGCAGGCCAGTCGCGCTGCCCGCACCACACCCAATTGCACGGGCAACGACCGCACGCCCGTCTGGGTATCGCCCGCCACGGATTTGAAATCGTTCAGGGTCATGATGCCGTGCGCCCCCAGGCCATACATCAGGGCCAAGAGCATCGACTCCGAGGACGGCAGCACGCCGCCCATCATCACGGCCGATCCGGTGATCCAGGCCAGACTCTCAT
>JBMSML010000092.1:0-5703 GCA_049421125.1 Burkholderiaceae bacterium | reverse complement strand
TGGTCCGGGTTCGGCACGTCGGGACAGTTGTCGTCGGGATCGAGGATCCCGTCGTGGATCAGTTGGTCGCCCGGATTCTGTCCGTCGAGACCCGTGATCAGCTCATTACGGCCACACGGGCCTTAGACCGTGTCTTGCGCGCAGGCCACTACGCGATTGCCCATTGGCACAATAATGTCCACCGGATCTCGTATCGCCGCGGGCTGGCCGGGCCCGAGACTCTGCCCGACTACTACCACTCCGAGGACTGGGTGCTGGCGGCCTGGTGGTGGCAACGCCATCCGCCGGGTCCCACCGACGCTGCGCGCCCGTCCAACGCACCGAGAGGCTCGCCATGAATCCGACCCTGTGGCGCTACATCGGCAAACGTCTTGCACTGATGGTTCCCACCCTCTTTGGGATTCTCTTGATCACCTTTGCCATCATTCAGTTTGTGCCCGGCGGCCCCGTGGAACAAATGGTGCAAATGCTCAAAGGCGATCACGCCGCCATGGGCGGTGCCAGTGCCTCGCTACCGGGTGGCGCAAGCCAGGAGGTGGGCCAGACCAGCAACATCTATCGCGGCAACCGCGGTGTGGATGGGGCAAAGCTAGAAGAGATCAAGGCACTCTACGGTTTCGACAAACCCGTGCACGAGCGCTTCATCCATATGGTGAGTGGTTTTCTCACCTTCGATCTGGGAAAGAGCTTTTTCCACGATCGCAGTGTCTGGCAGCTGATGAAAGACAAGCTTCCGGTGTCCATCAGTCTGGGCATCTGGACATTCCTGCTGACCTATCTCGTGTCGATTCCATTGGGCATTGCCAAGGCCGTGCGTCACGGCTCACGATTTGATCTGTGGACGAGCACGGCCATCCTGGTCGGCTACGCCATTCCCGGCTTCGTGCTGGGTGTGGCCTTGTTGGTGCTCTTTGGGGGCGGCAGCTTTCTTCAACTCTTTCCGTTGCGGGGACTGACCTCGGATGACTGGGAGTCGCTAAGCCTGGCCGGAAAAGTCCTGGACTATTTCTGGCATCTGACACTGCCCATTATCTGCATGACCCTGGGCAGCTTTGCGGTGACCACGATGCTCACCAAGAACACCATACTGGAGGAAATTCGAAAACAGTATGTGCTGACGGCGCGCGCAAAAGGGTTGTCGGAGCGTACCGTGCTCTGGCGCCATGTCTTTCGAAACGCCCTAATTCCAATCGTGACCGGATTTCCTGCCGCTTTTGTGGGCGCGTTTTTCACAGGATCGTTGCTGATTGAAACCCTGTTTTCATTGGATGGGCTGGGACTGCTCTCTTATGAAGCAGTGATCAAGCGCGACTATCCGGTGGTGATGGGATCCCTTTATTTCTTTGCCCTGATTGGCCTGGTGGCCAAGCTGCTCAATGATCTGGTGTATGTCTGGGTCGATCCACGCGTGCAGTTCGAGGCCAATCGATCATGAAGAGCCTCTCCCCGGGACAGCGGGCCTGGCGCCGGTTTAAACAAAACCGCCTCGGCTATATCAGCCTTTGGATTTTCGCCGTGGCGTTTGCGCTCTCCCTGGTGGCCGACATCCTGTCCAACGATCGTCCGGTCGTGGTCCATTATCAGGGGCAGTACTACTTTCCACTGGTCCATAGCTATCCGGAAAAAACCTTCGGCGGTGATTTTGAAACGCCCACCGACTTTTTAGATCCGTTTATTGAGCGCAGCATTCAAGAGGGTTCCAATTGGGCCCTCTATCCCTTGAATCGTTACTCGTACAACAGTCTGAATTACTTCGCTCCTAGCCCCAATCCAGCTGCACCATCCACGGTGAACTGGCTGGGGACCGATGATCGAGGCCGCGATGTGTTGGCCCGATTGATTTATGGATTCCGGGTGTCGGTGCTCTTTGCCCTGGCCCTGACGGCCATCGGCGTGGTGTTGGGCATTATGATGGGCGCCCTTCAGGGCTACTTTGCCGGCAAAGTGGATCTGGTCATTCAGCGCTTTATCGAAATCTGGGGGTCGGTGCCGGAACTCTACCTGCTGATCATTCTGGCATCGGTATTTGAACCGGGGCTCTTGATTCTGTTGGTCATTCTGTCGCTCTTCGGATGGATGGGACTGTCCGACTATGTGCGGGCCGAATTTTTACGCAATCGTTCACTGGAGTACGTCACAGCAGCCCGTGCCTTGGGACTCTCGAATCTGCAGATCATTACCCGCCACGTGCTGCCCAATAGCCTGACACCGGTGATCGCATTTCTACCCTTTCGCATGAGTGCCGCCATCCTGGCGTTGACCAGCCTGGATTTTCTGGGCCTGGGCGTGCCCTCGACCACTCCGAGCCTAGGGGAGTTGCTGGCCCAGGGCAAATCCAATCTGGATGCCTGGTGGATCTCACTGTCCACATTTGGCGTACTCGTAGCGCTGCTATTGCTTCTGATTTTTATCGGTGAGGCATTGCGCGATGCCTTGGACACCCGGAGAGGCTGATGACGACACCGCTCCTCTCCCTTCATCACCTGCAGGTCGAGTTTCCCACTCAACCCCAGACCGACGGCACGCCCGCCGTGCAGGACGTGAGTTTCGATATCCATCGCGGCGAGCGATTCGCCTTGGTCGGCGAGTCGGGTTCAGGGAAAACCGTTACCGCGCTCTCTATCCTGCGTTTGTTGCCGGACGCTCAGACCCGCGGGCAGATTCTGTGGACACCCCACGCCAACCACGTGGCGCACGACACATCCGAAACCGTGGACCTGATCACGCTGTCCGAGCGGGGCATGCGTGGCCTGCGGGGTCGAGACATCGCCATGATCTTTCAAGAGCCGATGTCGGCGTTAAACCCATTGTTCACCGTGGGCCAACAGATCGCTGAAGTGCTGGAGGTGCACGACGGGCTGTCCAAACGCGCAGCGCTCACGCGCGCCGTGGAACTCTTGGATCGCACCGGTGTGGATGAGCCGCATCGTCGCGCCAACAACACCCCGCACCAGCTCTCGGGCGGTCAGCGTCAACGGGTGGTGATTGCAATGGCATTGGCCTGCCATCCGCAGTTACTCATCGCCGATGAGCCCACCACGGCACTGGACGTGACCATTCGCGAACAGGTGCTGGAGCTCCTGCTGCAGCTGCAGCGCGAGGAAGGCATGGCCATTCTGATGATCACCCATGACCTGCCCCTGGTGGAGCGGTTTGCTCAACGCGTGGGCGTGATGCAATCCGGGGCACTGGTCGAGACGAACACCACCCCGGAACTCTTTGCCCAGCCACAGCACGACTACACACGACGGCTGTTGGCGAGCCGTCCGCAACGCATGGTGGTCGGCCCGATTCATGATCCGGAGATCGTCCAAGCCCGAGATATTCGATGCGAGTTTGCAATTCCTACCGGGTGGTGGCGTAAACGGGAATTTGTGGCCGTGGACAACGCCTCCTTGTCCATACGCCAGGGCGAGACACTGGGCATTGTCGGCGAGTCCGGCTCGGGCAAGACCACCCTGGCGCTCGCCATGCTGCGTCTGAGCAGCGCTTCCGTGAGTGGTGCACTCGTCTTTGATGGGCAAGAACTGTTGGGCATGAACACGTACGATGTGCGCCAATTGCGCAAGCGCATGCAGATCGTGTTCCAGGATCCGTTCTCCGCGCTTTCTCCGCGCATGACGATAAGCCAGATTCTGGAAGAAGGCCTTCGACTGCATTTCCCCGAACTCTCGCGAATCGAACGGGAATCCCGCGTGGCCGACATGCTCGAGGAAGTGGGGCTGCCGGCCGACAGCGTGTCCCGCTATCCCCCCGAGTTCTCGGGAGGCCAACGTCAGCGGATTGCCATCGCACGTGCCGTGATTCTGCAACCGGATCTGCTGGTGCTGGATGAGCCCACCAGTGCCCTGGATGTCTCGATTCAACAGCAGGTGCTCGAGCTCTTGGTGCGCCTGCAGCGCCATCATCGTATGGCGTACCTGCTGATCACCCATGACCTGGCCGTCATCCGCGCCATGGCCCATCGGGTGGTGGTGATGCACCATGGCCAGGTGGTGGAATCCGGCAACACCATGGAGGTGCTGGATCACCCCCGTATGGACTACACGCGGCGCCTGATTCATGCCGCATTTGCCACAGAGAAGTTATAGTTTGGTGTGTCGGGGACGTAGCTCAGCTGGGAGAGCGTCGCGTTCGCAATGCGAAGGTCGGGAGTTCGATCCTCCTCGTCTCCACCACTTCCGTCGTCCAAGCCGGATCTCCGTTCGCCGCGACCGAACATCGTCTGTCATATTCCTGCCATGAAAAACATCCTCAGTATCGAAACCAACCCCCACGGCCACTGGGTCGGAGACGGATTCCCGGTGCGCTCCCTGTTCTCCTACTCCACGCATGCGAAACAGCTCAGTCCATTCCTGTTACTCGATTTCGCCGGCCCCGCCGAGTTCGCGCCTGCAACGCGGCCACGTGGTGTCGGACAGCACCCTCACCGTGGATTCGAGACGGTCACGATCGTGTACCACGGGGAAGTCTCCCACCGTGACTCGACCGGGCAGGGCGGCACCATCGGTCCTGGCGATGTGCAGTGGATGACGGCCGGCGCCGGGATCCTGCACGATGAGTTTCACTCCGAGGCCTTTACACGATCGGGCGGTGTGCTTCAAATGATTCAGCTGTGGGTGAATCTGCCCGCCGCGCACAAGATGACGCCACCGGGCTATCAGGCCATTCTGAACGCAGACATTCCATGCCTCCCGCTCTCCGATCAGGCAGGATCCATTCGGGTGATCGCCGGACAGTGCGGTGAGGTCACGGGCCCGGCGAGAACATTTAGTCCGATGAATGTCTGGGATCTTCAGTTAAAGAGCGGCCACCAGAGCACCCTCTTGGCACACGACGGATGGAACACGGCACTGGTGGTGCTAAAGGGTCAACTGAAGGTCAACGGCACGGGCCTCGCCCAGGAAGGTGAAATGGTGGTGCTCTCGGCCGAGGGCGCGGATCTATCGATCGCGGCGCTCACCGATGCGTCGGTGTTGCTGCTGAGCGGCGAACCGATCGTAGAGCCCGTGGTGGGCTACGGTCCGTTTGTGATGAACACCCGCAAGGAAATCGAGCAGGCGATTACGGATTTCAATAACGGCCGGTTTGGCGAGATGCCGGCCTGATGAATTAGCCTGTGCATGACCGGGCAGACCGCCGACCGTTCCGGCCGCTTCATGCCCCGGCCGTTCATGCGCGCGTGCCGCTTAGGTTTTCGGCAGTGTCACACCGGTTTGACCCTGGTACTTCCCGCCGCGATCTTTGTACGAGGTGCCACAGACCTCATCGCTCTCGAAAAAGAGCATCTGCGCACAGCCTTCGCCCGCATAGATCTTGGCCGGCAGGGGCGTGGTATTGGAGAACTCCAGGGTCACGTGCCCTTCCCACTCGGGCTCCAAGGGCGTTACGTTGACCACGATACCGCAACGCGCGTACGAGCTTTTTCCAAGACAGATCACCTGCGTGCTGCGCGGAATCCGGAAGTATTCCACCGTGCGGGCCAGGGCAAATGAATTCGGCGGAATCACGCAGACATCGCCCTTGAAATCCACAAACGAGGCGCTGTCGAAATTCTTCGGATCCACGATCGTGCTGTTAATGTTCGTAAAAATCTTGAACTCATCCGCGCATCGGACATCGTAGCCGTAGCTCGATGTCCCGTAGGACACGATTTTCTTGTCTCCGGCGTAACGGACCTGATCGGGCGCAAACGGCTCGATC
>JBMSML010000091.1:0-5978 GCA_049421125.1 Burkholderiaceae bacterium | reverse complement strand
AAGGCCCTCGAACTTCGTCAGATCACCATCCGATATCCCGAGCGCGGTGCGCCCAGCGGAGGAGTCGTGGCCGCCCGCGACATCAGTTTTTCACTGGATAAGGGCAGCATCGGCTGCCTGCTTGGCCCATCGGGCTGCGGCAAAACCAGTGTGCTGCGCGCGATTGCCGGCTTCATTCCCATCGACAGCGGCGAGATCCTGCTCAACGGCGGCTTGGTGGCCGATGCCAGGCGTGCGTTGGCACCGGAAAAACGCAGTGTGGGCGTGGTGTTTCAGGACTACGCCCTTTTTCCACATTTGACCGTGGCCGAGAACGTGGCCTTTGGGCTCACGAAGGGCAAGAAGTGGGGTGCCGGCGGCATGCCATCGTCGGCAAAAGACATGCTGGCCTTGGTGGGACTCCTGTCCATGGCCGATCGTTACCCGCACGAACTCTCGGGCGGGCAGCAGCAGCGCGTGGCACTTGCCCGTGCCCTGGCCCCACAACCGGATCTGGTGCTCTTGGATGAGCCCTTCTCGAACCTTGACATTTCCCTGCGCGAGCGGCTCGCGCGCGAGGTGCGCGAGATATTAGAAAAAACCGGCACCACGGCGATTCTGGTGACCCATGATCAGCACGAAGCCTTTGCCGTGGCCGATGAAGTCGGTGTGATTTTCGATGGCACGCTGGCCCAATGGGCCGACCCCTATGTGCTCTACCACGAGCCGAATTCCGCAGCCGTGGCCCGGTTCGTGGGCGAAGGCGCGCTGATCAGTGGCGCGCAACACGGACATTCTGTGCACACCCTCTTGGGAGAACTCGCTCTAAAGGAGTGCTGTTGCAATGATTGTGAACCCATGGGGGATGTGCGCGTGTTGCTGCGGCCCGATGACGTGGTCCACGACGATCACTCCAGTCTGAAGGCGCGCGTGGTGCGCAAGGCCTTTCGTGGGGCTGATTTTCTCTACACCCTGGAACTCGATAACGGGGAGCAGATTCTCTCTCTGGTGCCGAGCCATCACGACCACGCGATCAATGAGCCGATCGGTATCCGCTTAGAGGCCGATCACGTGGTGACCTTCGATGAGACGGAACCGGTCTCCCCGTTTTAGGCCCGCCACTCTTGGGCCCGCCACTCCGCCTGGCGGTGCAATGCAGGGCAAGCTGGGAAGTTGTGAACCTGGATTGGCGGTTTTACAACTGATAGTCGGTTTTTTTCAAGTTTAGTGACCTAGGGTTCACTTATTCTTCAGGTGTGCTACTGTATTGTTGCGATGCATCAATATCAGTGAATCGACATGGAAAAACAGCCCTTATCCGACCTGTTCGACCCGGGGCACGTCGCCCTGTGGTTTGACGAGACGACCCCGTCGGCCGTGAGGGCGGCCCTGACCGGGCAACTCGCCCATGCATCCTGCAACGTGAGTGTATGGCCGGAGGTCATGGAGCCGAAAATTGATCTGGCCCTAATTGCAACCCAGGAAAACACTCTGGTGCAATGCCTGCACCAGGCGGCCACCCATCGGGCCAAGGCCGCCGTGATCTACACCACCAATGTGAGCAATAAGGTGCAACAACAACTGCGCGACGAGGCGCTGCGCCTGCGGGTGGCGTTGGTGGGGCCGTCCTCCTTTGGCATTCAGCGCCCCAAGCGCCAACTCAACGCCAGTCTGTGTGCCACCTCGGCCGCGCCCGGCCGTGTGGCCCTGCTGTCGCAATCCGGTGCCCTAGCCTCCTCTATTCTGGACTGGGCCGAGGAGTACAAGATTGGTTTTTCGTCGGTGCTCACCCTGGGCAATGAGGTCGATGTGGACCTTGCACGGGCCCTGGATTTTCTGGCCGCCGACCACGACACCATGGCCATTGTGTTGTACCTGGAGTGCGTGGCCAATCCACGCGCTTTTCTGAGCGCCCTTCGGGCCGCGGCGAGTGTGAAGCCGGTCATATTGCTGAAGGCCGGGGCCACCACCCACGCGCCCACGGATCCCCTGACCCACACCACCGCGCTTGTAGGCAGCGACGACGTGTTCGATGCCGCCATTCGACGTTCCGGCGCCGTACGCGTGCATTACTTCATTCAGTTGTTTGCGGCCGTGCGCATGCTGACCTCCAATCGCCCGCCCAATGGAAAACGTGTGGCGGTGATCAGCAATGGCCGCGGGCCGGCACTGCTCGTGCAGGATCTGGCCCGCGTGGCCAACATCCGACTGCCGCAGCTCGAAGAGCACAACCCCATCATCATTCGTTCGGATGCCAACGGTGAGCAGTACCAACAGAAAATTCTGGAACTCGCCAACACCAAGGATATCGACAGCATTCTGGTCATGCATTCGCCGCAGATCGGGGTGGACACCTGGCAGGTCACGCGTGCGGTGGCCGATGCAGCCTCCAGGGTGAACATGTTGGTGATGGGATGTTGGCTCGGTGACCACAGCACGCGCGAGGCGCGCAACTGGCTCTCGACACAGGGCGTGCCATCGTTTCGCACGCCCGAAGCCGCCGTGGATGCATTCCATAGCCTGCTGGCCTTTCGACAAAACCAGGAGCTTTTGCAACAGGTCCCGCCCGCACTGTCATCGGACATCACGCCCGATCTTGATGGTGCCCGCATGATCATCGAAGGGGCCCTGGCCGATCGCCGGCATGCGCTCACCGAGATGGAATCCAAGTCGCTGCTGTCGGCCTTTGGTGTGCCGGTCTCCACCACGGTGGTGGCACGCAACGCCAATGAGGCCGCGCTCGTGGCCCATCAGATCGGTTTTCCGGTGGTGATCAAGATCAACTCTCCGGACATCGCCCATAAATCCGATGTCGGTGGCGTGCGCTTAAACCTGAAAAACGCCCATGACGTGCGCGAGGCTTACACCGAGCTCATCGATCGCGTAAAAACACTGGCACCCAATGCGCGCCTAGAAGGCGTGGTGGTGCAACGCTATATCGATCGACTGCGCACCACCGAAGCCTTCATCGGCATGACGACTGATTCGCTCTTTGGTCCGATCATCTCCTTTGGCGCTGGCGGTGAACGGGTGCGCTGGGTGCGGGATCGGGCCCTGGAACTGCCGCCCTTCAATGCGCTCCTGGCCCAACGCCTGATTGAACGCACACAGCTCGGTCAGAAGCTGCGCGAAGAAAGCCCCGAGGGACTCGAGTCACCGGCTATCGAGCGCATTGAAAAGATTCTGCTGCAGGTCTCCGACATGATCTGCGAATTACCCGCGATCAAAGAAATCGATATCAATCCGGTATTGATCTCCGAGGAAGGCACCATCGTGGTCGATGCCCGGATCGTGGTCGATAAGACCAAGGCCTTGGGCAAACCACGCTACGGTCATCTGTCCATCATGCCTTACCCCGGTCACCTCACCGAGGAGTATCCGCTGCAGGATGGCAACACCTACGAGATTCGGCCGCTGCGCTGGGACGATGGGCAACGCCTGACCAAATTTCTGGCAAGCCTGTCCGAAGAATCCCGCTTCATGCGGTTTTTATCGAACATCAAGGAGTTCACGCCCAAACAATTGGCCCGCCTGACCCAGATCGACTACCACCGTGACATGGCGTTAGCGGCTGTGATCGAACACAACAGCGGCGACGAGCTCATTGGCGTGGCCCGCTACATGTTGCTGCCCAACACCACGAGCGCCGAGTTCGCCTTGGTGGTGCGGGATGATTATCAGGGCCATGGCATCGGCGCCAAACTCATGAATGCGCTGTTTGAAGTGGCCAAGGAGCAGCAGCTCAAGGTCATTGAAGGATTAGTGCTCGGTAAAAATAGCAACATGCTGAGACTGATGACCCGGTTAGGCTTCAGAGTGGAAGCCGATCCGGACGACCACGCCTTACGGCGAGTCGTTAAACTTCTGGACGAATGAGCCTGCGACGCAAACGATTTGAACTCATGGTGTTCGAGCCCAGCCGGCATCGATTGCTGGTCGGGGAGGATATTGGCGATGAAAACGCACCCGAGCTTTTTCTGTGCCTACCGGGCCTGCTGGAAACCCGCCAGAGTTTCAACGAATTAGTCACCCATCTGGCCCCGCATGCCCGGGTCATGATCGTGGATTGGTGTGGCCGCGGTGACTCTACCAAGCTCAATGCCGCTCATGATTACCGAATGAGCGTATACCTCAGCGACTTATCGCTCTTTTATTCCCATGCGATGGGCGCCATCAGTACCTCGAGCGCAGGCAAAAAACCGCGGATTCATCTGGTGGGCACCAGCATGGGGGGGCTGCTCGCTGTATTTCTGGCCAGTCACAAACCCCGCCATCTGGGCACCGTGATTTTGAATGATGTCGGCCCGGTGCTGCCCTGGAGCGGCGTGTTTTCACTGATGACCGGGATTGCCTCGGCGAAGTCCGCGGATGCGGGATCCCAGATCGCCCATCACCTATCGAACACCATGGGCCGCGGCAGCGAACTGAGTGGACCGGATCTTGCGAAAAAGTTAAACGTGGATCCGGCATTGCTGCGCGCAGTGCGTCAGCCATCGCACCTTGATCTGCCACACGAGACCCGACTGTCGGGCGTGGATTTCTCAAACGCGTTTGCCGCGGTCACCGCGCCCATTTTGCTACTGCGAGGCATGGACAGCGAGATCATCAATGATGCCGTAGTGAATCGGATATTCGAACTCCACCCGCTCACGCGCATCCATGAGTGCCCGCACAGTGCACATCCGGTTACCTATAGCGCCGACGTGTGTCAGGCGATGCTCGACTTCACGACCAAGTATTGAATCGAGTCCCCATCATCCGCCAGGCGTGACGTGCGTCTTCCGACTTCACAAGGAAAAAGGCCCGCAATCTGCGGGCCTTTCGCAACACTCGACTTAATCGCGAACGATTAGGCGGCTTTCAGAGCCGTGGTGGCGGCCTTCATGCTGGCCTTAGTGGCGGACTGAACATTCTGTTCAACCGCAGCCACTGCCTGCTTGGCGGCTTTGCTGGCGGTCTCGTAGGCAGCATTCGCAGCCGTCAGAGCGGATTTCACCAGAGCCACGCCACTCTCGGAACCGGCGGGAGCTGATTTCGAGAACTCTTCCACTGCGCTGTGAAATTTCGCGTTGCTCGCTGAAATCTGGGCTTCGGCCATCTTGGCAAATGCGTTGGCGGTCTCCGAAGCAATACCGTAGACGGCGTTTGCGTAGGACACGGCGGCTTCCAGGGTGGGCATGGCAAAAGAGGACTGAACTTTCACCAGTTCCTGAACATCTTTTGCACCGGCCAGGGCTTTCATGTTCTCAGCACCTTGGCTCATCGCATTTTTTGCCACTTTCATTTGCAGGTCGACCATTTTCTCAACGCCGTTGAAGGCCACGTCGGCGACTTCCACCACGCTCTCCACGTTCACTTTGGCCAGGTCCACGAATTGTTCGTTTACATTTTTCATTTTCAATCTCCAGTTTGATAAGGGTTGTACTGCACATTTAACGTTTAACTCTCCGCGCTACCGAACTAAGTTGACGCAGCGCACAAACCGTATTGAATCGAAAGATTTGGTGCGGTGCAACCCCCTCAATGAGATATTTTGACGCAATGCCACAAATTCCCACATTATGAAAATCAGGGCCTGACCAAGACAAAAAACGCCCTATTTCTGCTCCAATCGATCTGGATCCGGGGGCTTATTGGACCCTCCGGAGGTGGGTTTTTCACGCACCTCACCGTCAATCACATTCGGATCCGATGGCCGATCCTGATCCCGGCCGCCCCAGGAACCGGACACATCCCCCCGAAACCGACCCACGTGCACCTGCCCACGCAGACGCGACTGCCCCGTGGCCATGCCGATCAACGCACTGACCAAGGAGACCGCCAGCGCGCAGACCACGCCCGTCCAAAACCCCGCGATCGCAAAACCTGGCACCAGCTTGGCCACGCCCAACAACACCACACCATTGATGATGGGCAAGGCCAGTCCAAAGGACAACAGCGTCAAAGGCAAGGTGATTAACACTAAAAGTGGTTTGAGCGTGAGATTGGCCAGTGCCAAC
>JBMSML010000090.1:0-6073 GCA_049421125.1 Burkholderiaceae bacterium | reverse complement strand
GCCAATCAAACCGGTCAGATGCTTTCCGCGCTCTGGGGAGTGCCGCAGGCCACCTTTGCGTCAAAGGTGGAGGTGGCGGGCGATACGGCGACGGTCACGCGCGAGATCGATGGCGGCCTGGAGAAGGTGTCCATGCAGCTGCCCGCCGTGGTGACCACCGACCTGCGCTTGAATGAGCCGCGCTATGTCACTTTGCCCAACATTATGAAGGCCAAGAAAAAGCCGATTGATTCCTCCACACCGGCCGATCACGGCGTGGACATTGCTCCTCGGTTAACGCTGCTCAAGGTGCAGGACCCGCCGGCCCGCAAGGCCGGCATCA
The DNA here is from genome assembly GCA_049421125.1 of Burkholderiaceae bacterium. Classification (GTDB taxonomy): domain Bacteria; phylum Pseudomonadota; class Gammaproteobacteria; order Burkholderiales; family Burkholderiaceae_A; genus Lacustribacter. The sequence goes on along the minus strand of JBMSML010000090.1, from coordinate 5,751 downwards.
AGGTGCCGGATGTCGCCACATTGGTCGACAAACTGCGCAACGAAGCCAAGGTCTTGTAAGAGGATCCCAGACATGAAAATTCTTGTGATTGCGGAACACGCTAATGATCATCTCAAGCCGGTCACGGCCAGCGCAGTGGCCGCGGCATCGGTGTTGGGTCAGCGGGCCGGTGGCGCCGAGATACATGTGCTCGTCGCAGGCCATGGCGCACAACAGGCGGCCAATGCAGCGGCCCAGATTGCCGGCGTGAACAAGGTGTTGGTCGCCGAGGCGGCCCATCTGGAGGATCAGGTGGCCGAGCCCATGGCCGAGCAGGTGCTCTCCATGAGTGCGGGCATGGAGGCGATTCTGTTTCCGGCCACGGCCTTTGGAAAAAACATTGCGCCGCGCGTGGCCGCGCGATTGGATGTCGCGCAGATCTCCGATGTGATCGAGATGGAATCGGCCGATACCTTTAAGCGCCCCATCTATGCCGGTAACGTGATTGCAACGGTGCGCTCGACCGACAAGGTCAAGGTCATGACGGTGCGCGGCACATCGTTTGAGGCGGCCGGCACGCAGGCCGCCTGCCCGGTGGAGTCGGTGGCCGTGGCAGCGGCCCCGGCGCGGTCGGCCAGATTCGTGTCCCGTGAAATTGCAAAACTTGCCCGTCCCGAATTAACGGCGGCCAAGGTGGTGATCTCCGGTGGCCGGGCCCTGGGCTCCAAAGAGAACTTCGCCATGCTGGAAAAACTGGCCGATGCACTCGGTGCGGCCATGGGGGCAAGCCGTGCGGCCGTGGATGCGGGCTACGCACCCAACGACTGGCAGGTGGGTCAGACCGGCAAGGTGGTGGCCCCGCAGCTCTACATCGCGGTGGGGATTTCGGGCGCCATTCAGCACTTGGCGGGCATGAAGGACTCCAAGGTGATCGTGGCCATTAACCAGGACGCCGAGGCCCCCATTTTCCAGGTGGCCGACTATGGCCTGGTTGGGGATTTGTTCCAGGCCGTTCCGGAACTCACCGCGGCGCTGTCCCGTTAGCCCCTTTTTAGACTAGGAAACCCCGACGGGGACTGCTAGAATTATGGGCTTTCCCGCGTTTTTAGCGGGATCCCCGATTACACATAGGATTTCCAGATGGTCATTATTCGTTTAGCCCGAGGCGGCGCCCACAAGCGTCCTTACTTTCACATGGTGGCCACCGATTCGCGCAGCCGCCGTGACGGCAAATTCATAGAGCGTGTAGGTTTTTTCAATCCCGTGGCCGCGGCCAATGAGACCAAGCTCAGCGTGTCCATGGACCGTGTGGACTACTGGCGCAGTCAAGGCGCGCAGGTGAGCCCCCGCGTGCAGCGCCTGATCAAAGAATTTGCAAGCCAAAAAGCCGCCTAAGGCGGTGCTGGGCGCCTCTGCCCACTCGGCCCCTCGCGCGGCCTTCATCCCACTTCCCAGCACCACAGAGCCGGCACCCGAGGATTGGGTGGCCTTGGCCGAGGTCGGCGCGCCCATTGGGCTGGCCGGTGCAGTCCGAATTCACACCCTGAAGTCCGTGACCGGATTGGCGATGGAAGACTCCCTGTTAATGGATGCCCCGCGCTGTTGGATCAAGCTCGCGGCCACCACGGCGTGGGCTGGTACACCGGCCGGCACTACAGAGCCTTCTTCGCACTGGATGCATGCCGCGATCGTCGCCTGCACACTGCAGACCCGTGGCGTCAAACTCCAGCTCGACACGATTCGTGATCGATCGCAGGCGGAGCAATTGCGTGGGGCGCTCGTGGGCTTATCGCGGGCGAGTTTTCCCCCGGCACGTGAGAATGAAACTTACTGGGCCGATCTGTTGGGCTGCGAGGTGGTCAACCGTGACGGTGTCTCCTTTGGCCCAGTGATCTCCTTGCAGACCAATGGCGAGCATGACTGGTTGGTGGTGCGTGACGGCATGATTCCCTTTGTGTCGCGTTACATCGATCGTGTGGCGCCGCAGGAGCGGCGGGTGATGGTGGACTGGCAGACGGAGTGGTTTGTGTAATCTCACCACAGGGCATTGAGCTTTTTGACCACCTCAGAGTTACAGTTCTTTGTGAGAAATCGTTGGATCTTTCTCAGATCGAGCGCCTGAACCTCTCGTTCGGGGTTCTCTAAAATAGCGAAGTAACTGGCGAGTACGTAGGCGACGTAAGCGCCGAGTTGATCGTCTTTACGGTGATGCTTCGCGAAAAGTGCTTGCTGTTCTGCGTGGGCCGTGGTGTACTTTTCCACAAGGGACTCCGGCTTTGCTTTCCCTTGGCTGATCGCGGTGCTGTCCAAATGAATAGCAAATCCGATTTTATTGGCGTAGCGGTCCAATTCCTTCGGAGGTTGCAGAACCAGCTGGGTGAGTGCTCTGCCCAGCGTCTCGCTGTCGTAACGTTTTTTTTGAAACCAACCCAGAATCATCGCGTTGACTTTCCCTTTCTTTGGCCGGCATAGTAAAGCATGCGTTTTGATGTCGTAACACTTTTTCCGTCGATGTTAGACGCCCTGACTCACCATGGGATTACCGCGCGCGCGGTGCAACAGGGACTGGTCAGCGTGCACGCCCATCAGTTGCGGGACTATGCGCATGACGCCTATAAAACGATCGACGATCGTCCCTATGGCGGCGGTCCGGGCATGGTGATGATGCCGGGCCCGCTCACCGAAGCCGTGCAGGCCATCCGTACTCGTCAGCAGCAGTCGGGGCTTGCGCCTGGTCCGGTGGTCTTGCTCAGTCCGTGGGGCACGCCGATCGACCAGGCGCTAGTGGATCGGGTGGCGATGGGGCACTGCTGGACCCTGGTTTGTGGGCGCTATGAGGGGGTGGATCAGCGGTTCATCGATCAGCAGGTGGACGAGCTCTGGAGCCTGGGCGACTTTGTTCTGTCGGGCGGTGAGATCGCGGCCATGGCGGTCATGGATGCCGCGATACGAAAGCTTCCGGGGGCCCTGGGGGATGCCCAATCGGCGGTGCAGGAGTCTTTTTCCCCTTCGGGTGCGGGAGGGGGCCTATTGGACTGGCCCCACTACACTCGCCCCGAGGTCTTTCATGGCGCGGCCGTGCCGGACGTGCTTTTATCCGGCCATCATGAGAGAATCGAGGGCTGGCGCAAACAGGCGGCCCAAGAGGCCACCGCCCGGCTTCGTCCCGATTTGCTGGCCAAGTAACGTAGACCCCCATCCTCTGGACTGATGTCGAGCCCACGATGGTTTTTGGAGAAATCATGGATCTGATCCGTCAAATCGAGCAGGACGAAATCGCCCGCTTGAATAAAAAAGTGCCCGAGTTTGCCCCGGGCGACACCGTGGTCGTGAACGTCAATGTGGTGGAAGGTAACCGCAAGCGCGTTCAGGCCTATGAGGGTGTGGTGATTGCGAAACGCAATCGTGGTTTGAATTCCTCTTTCATCGTGCGCAAAGTGTCCTCGGGTGAGGGGGTGGAGCGGACGTTTCAGCTCTACTCTCCATTGATCGCCGGCATCGAGGTCAAGCGTCGTGGTGATGTGCGCCGTGCCAAACTCTATTACCTGCGTGAGCGTTCCGGTAAATCGGCACGTATTCGCGAGAAACTGGCCGCCCGTAAGACCGAGGCGGCTCCTGCCGCCGACGCCGAATAAGCAACGGGGATTGATCGGGCCGGGCGCGTCATGGTGAACCCATCGGCGCCACTCGGATTCGATCCCCAGGCGGCCGCACTTGAGCCGCATCCCGCAGAGCCTGTTCTTCCCGAGCAGGCTTTGTCGTTTTCTCACCTGGATGCCGTGTTCGCGCGACGCCGTGCCCACTGGCAGGCCCATCAGGCCGCCCTCGGCAGACCGACCCGCGATCTTCCGCATTGGGCGCCCGAGATGCTGCAGGATCGGCGACGTCCGCGCGTGCCGGTCACGCGGGAGACTGCCACGCGGGCCTCGGTCTTAATTGCGCTGGCCCACCAGGATGCCCATGACGAGCGCATGCAGCTGGTGCTCACCCAACGCACGGCCGATCTCTCGAGTCATGCCGGGCAGGTGAGTTTTCCGGGCGGACGCGCTGAGGCCCACGATGCGTCCCCGCAGGCCACGGCCTTGCGGGAGGCCCAGGAAGAGATCGGGCTGGCACCCGGACAGGTCGAGATCTGGGGTGAGATGCCCGAGTACCTCACGGCCACCGGTTTTCTGGTCACGCCCGTGATTGGACGCATCACGTCCACGCCGTCCTTCTCCAAAGACGTACGGGAAGTGGCAGAAATTTTTCAGGTGCCGCTCGCGTTCGCGATGAATCCGGCGAACCATCAGCGCCGCGTGATTCCTGCCGATCAGAGCCCGACCGGGGAGACGATTCGATTTTTCGCCATCCCTTACGGAAACTTTTTCATCTGGGGCGCGACCGCCGCCATGCTGCGCAATCTGTATCGGCTCTTGGCCGCGGCGTGGGCCGAGCAGCAATCCCGTTAGACTAGCGCTCTATGACCCTTTTCAGTTTTATCTTTGCCATGTTGCTCGAGCAGGTGCGCCCGGTTCGCGATGACTCGCGTTTTGCGCAGTGGATCGAGCAGGTATTTTTGCGCATCGAGCGTGCGACCGACACCGGCGAAGTGGCCGCGGCCCGCTGGACATGGCTTGCGGTGGTGATTGGGGGCACCGTGGTGACCGCCTTGGTGGTGGAGCTCATCACGCGGGTGCATGTGCTGTTGGGGTTTCTGGCCACTGTGGGCGTGCTCTACATCACGATCGGATTTCGTCAGTTCAGCAATCGATTCACTGAAATTCAGCTGGCGTTAGCGGAAAACGATCTGCCTCGTGCCCGCGCAGAGTTGCGCCAATGGGCCGCCCATTCGGGCGGCGATGTGATGACCCGCATTGCCTCGGAAAACGGAGATGCCTCGGCGATCTCGCGCGAGGCGATTCGGTTGGCCTTGATTGGCGCGCAACGTCACGTCTTTGGAGTGATTTTCTGGTTTGTGATTCTGCCGGGACCCGCGGGTGCTGTGATGTATCGTCTCAGTGCCGAGGCGCGCCGAATTTGGGCGGATGCCCGACAGGAGACGTCTGCGACATCGCAGTCGAATGCGCCGATACCGCCTTTATCTAATTTTGGAGAGTTTGCGGTGCGCGCCTTCGCCTGGGTCGACTGGTTTCCGGCCCGGGTCAGTGCCATCGTGTTTGCGATTGTGGGTAATTTTGAAGATGCCATTTTGATGTGGCGCATGAAATCGAGTTTCGCGCCACATGCGAATGACACCGAACGGGTGATTTTGTCATCGGGTGCGGGCGCCATGGGCGTCCGGTTGAGTGTGCCCGAGGGGCACTCGGTCACCATGCACATCGAAGAGGGCTCGGAGACTGAGGCGCTGGGCGGGCCGTGGCCGGCCCTGTATCAAGATTTGTCCGTATTGCGAGAAGCGGATGAGAGCGCCATGCGCTCGGCGGTGGGCCTGGTGTGGCGTGCGGTAATTCTCTGGGTCGCCCTGATGCTCTTGGTGTCGGTGGGGCACTGGCTCGGATAACACCAGTACCTGGCCTAGGCTTTTTTGCCCGGCGGACTCGGGGGCGCCTTTTCAGCCCGGTCGCCGCCTTCCCCTTCTTTCCCGATCGGTTTTTGCAGGCTGTGCACTTCGGCTTCCGTTTCGGCTACTTTCTGGGCGATTTCCTCTACGCGTTTCTCAATCTGAGGAATTTTTTCGGACGTGTCATGCATCACCGTTTGAATCGTCGTCGAGACCCGATGTTCGATTTCACCACGGAGGGACTCCATACGCTCTTGCGTATTTTTGAG
>JBMSML010000089.1:0-6302 GCA_049421125.1 Burkholderiaceae bacterium | reverse complement strand
GCATCGTGGCGAGCTGGGCACCCAGGATTTCCTGAACCTTTTGCAAGTGATACAGGTAGCTGCGGGTAAACGGAGGACGGTCATCGCCATGGCGTTGGGGAGCACAGACCGGGCAGGCACAGGTAGGGTCGATCGGAGAGAGGTCCTCCCGGTATCGCGCGTTACGAATCTTTAAATCACCGTAGCGGGTGAAGATCCATCCATTTCGGGCGTTACGGGTGGGCATGACACAGTCAAACATATCAACCCCATTGGCCACGCCCTCGACCAAGTCCTCTGGGGTGCCCACCCCCATTAAGTAGCGTGGCTTATCGGCGGGCAGGCACGGTGTGGTGTGGGCCAGGATGCGCACCATGTCCTGTTTTGGTTCCCCCACCGATAGACCCCCAATGGCATACCCATGAAAACCGATGGATTGAAGGCCGGCCAAGGATTCCTCGCGCAGATCCTCCATCATGCCGCCTTGCACGATGCCAAACAATGCATTGGGATTACCCAGGCGCTCAAACTCTGCCTTGGATCGCTTTGCCCAACGCAAGGAGAGCCGCATGGAGTCGGCGGTTTGATCCCGTGTGGCGGGGTAAGGCGTGCACTCATCAAACACCATCACAACGTCAGAGTTGAGTACCGTTTGAATCCGCATGGATTCTTCCGGAGTCAAGAACAACGTATCCCCATTGACCGGGGATTGGAAGGTGACCCCTTCTTCAGAGATTTTTCTCAGATTCCCCAGGCTCCAGACCTGAAACCCCCCCGAGTCCGTGAGAATAGGCTTAGTCCAGTTCATGAAGCGATGTAAACCCTGGTGGGCAGCGATCACGTTTAGGCCCGGGCGTAACCACAGATGAAACGTGTTACCTAATACGATTTGAGCGCCCACGGATTCCAGTGCGTGAGGGGACATCGCCTTGACCGACCCATAGGTGCCCACCGGCATAAAAATGGGGGTCTCCACTACACCGTGATGCAGGGTTAAACGGCCCCGGCGGGCGCCACCATCCGTGGCCAGTAATTCAAAGTTCATTTCTTTAGACAAAACATGGCATCGCCATAGCTGAAAAACCGATAGCGTTGTGCAATCGCGTGGGCATAGGTCTGACGCATTGTGTCATACCCCATGAATGCGGCGACCAGCATCAACAACGTCGATCGTGGCAGATGAAAATTGGTCAGCAACGCATCCACCATCTTGAATTCATAACCGGGCTTAATAAAGATATCGGTCTCACCGCTGTCCGGATCGAGCACACCGTGTTGCCCGGCTGCTTCTAAGGTGCGCAGGCTGGTTGTGCCCACCGCAATCACGCGCCGCCCCTCGCGCTTGGCACGATTCACGGCATCGGCAGTTTGCGGTGAAATCTCATACCACTCGGAATGCATACGGTGATCGTCGAGGTGCTCGGTTTTAACCGGTGCGAAAGTGCCACTGCCAACATGCAAGGTGACAAACGCCCGGTGCACACCCTTTTTATCTAGGGCGTTGAGCATAGTGTCATCAAAGTGCAGCCCCGCCGTAGGCGCCGCAATGGATCCCGGATGCTGTGCGTACACCGTTTGATAGCGCTCAGTATCCTGAGCATCCGCCGCGTGGGTGATATACGGGGGCAGAGTAATCTCTCAGATGCGATCCAAGACAGTGAAGACCGGTTCCGAGAACTCCAGATGAAATCGGTCGGAATGCTGAGGGTCTCGCCCGAGTAACTTTAGTCGATAGCCCTTCGCAAGCCGTATCTCCGCATTCGTACTCGGTTTTTTGCTGACCCGCATGAGGCAGCTCGCCCGATTGTTAGCGAGAACACGCTCCACCACAATTTCAACACGACCACCGGTGACTTTCTCACCGAACAAGCGCGCTGGAATGACTTTGGAGTTATTGAACACCAACACATCGCCGGGATTGACCAGATCCAACAGATTGGGAAACTGCCGATCTTGGATCGATCCTGTCGTGCCGTGATTCACCACTAACATGCGACTTGCCGAACGCTGAGGCGCGGGATGCTGGGCGATCAGCTCTGCCGGCAGATCAAAATCAAAGTCAGAGAGTTTCATTCACGGTTTACGCAATAAGATGGCGGAGCCGATGCCACCGGCCGCTGGAATAAGGGCAAGACCCAAGGAGCCCGAGGGCTCTCCTTGCAACTGATAAAAGAGATTGCCCACGAGTATGGCGCCCGAGGCGCCAATCGGATGACCACGGGCTAAGAGCCCGCCATCGCGATTTACCTGCGCCTCTGAAAAGCCCAGTACGCGCTGGTTGTGAATAGCCTGAGCTGAAAACGACTCCATAAGCTCTACACAGGCGATCTTTGCGCGCTCGCGGCTAGAAAGGGGGGCAAGTAGCCTCTGGGCAGCGGTCACACCCGCCAATGCCGGCTGAATGCTCGACCCCCCAGCCTGCGCTGTCGCCACGATCTCCATCGCGGCAAAACGATCGTGTCGGTAAACGGTTCTCAATGCCTGTTGGTTCACCACCAAGAGCGCCGCAGCGGCATCGGCCTGAGGAGCCATGGTAGCAGCTGTCATCGCGTGCTCCGGGTGACGATGGCCAAGCGACACAAGGGGTGCCATACGGGCACAAATCGCTGGCGTAAGCCGTCGCGCATAGGGATCCTGCGCAAAAGATCGACGGGCCTTGTCATGACTTGCGACGGCGTAGGCCTCTTGGTCTTTGCGCGAAATACAGTGATCGATCGCAAACTGCTGTGCCGCCTGCAATACATTGGGATCGTGATCCGGGTGGGGTGCGAACTGTGCCTGCTCATACGCGACAAGGCCCTGGGGCGTTTGCCGAAAGCGCGCCGGCGCCATACTGAAACTCTCCACACCCCCTGCAATCACCGATGCTGCGCGGTCTATACCCGTGACCCGGTCGGCAGCGAGTGCGATTGCATCCATACCGCTGCAACACTGGGTATCCACGGTGAGTGCGCTGATACCCACTCCAAACGCGGCAATCGCCCCAACGCGGGCGGGATTGCCTCCCGCCCCCAAGGCGTTCCCCAGAATTACGGATTCGGGTGTGCGACCTTGAGCAACCATGCGCAATACAGATGCCGCCAACTCATGTAGCGGGGTCTCTTTAAAAAGCCCGCCCTTCGGCGCTATCAGCGTGCGGGCTGCCGCAACAATAAAGGCGTTCATAAGGCAGTGTAGCGACCCGTATCTAATCCGGCCTGAATCGCGTGGACATCGGTTTTTCCGGATGCGGTCATAGGCCAGTCTTGGGCTAAAAAGAAACTGCGCGGCACTTTAAAGTCCTCCAGCGCCGTTCGCAGATAGCGAATCACATCCGCTTTATCAAGAAGGCCATTCGTTATTACCACCGCCACTAGGCGCTCTCCACGTAAGTCATCCGCCCGCCCCACGACCGCCGCCTGTGCGATTGCGGGATGGGAGAGTAAGGCCTGCTCGACTTCCTCTGGGTACAGGTTTTTGCCGCTCACGATCACTTTGCGGGCTTCGCGCCCTGACAGATAGAGATAACCCTCTTCGTCCAGACGACCCAGATCGCCAATGGACATCCAACGACGGCCCTGATCATCGACGCGTTCGTGAAAATCGGGCGGCGGGTCACTCAGGTAGCCCTCAAATAAACCTGATGAATGAACCCAGATGCGATCTTCCTTGATCTCAACAAAAACTCCCGGCATGGGTTTACCCACTGATCCCACCGGCGCCGTTGGCTCTCCAACACGGACAGCAGCACTAACGAAACTCAGTTCCGAGGCGCCATAGAACTCCGCAATCTTGGCGCCGGGGAAAAGCTTGGTAAGCGCGGGGGTGACCTCGGCAAACCAACGCGCTCCAGAGGACAACACCCAACGCACCGTAGCCAATGCGGTGGTCGGTAACTCGCCATCTTGATAGGCGGCCTGCACGATCAGCTTTAACTGAGTGGGCACGCCATACAGGATGCTCGCGCGATAGCGTGCAATCTGTTGCAGTACCTGATCCGGGCGGAAACGCTCGCTCAAAATAACGGTAGCGCCCCGATAAAGGCCCTGGCACAGGGCATATGAAAATAGGGAATGACTCAGGGCCCCGGGCGCCACAATCACATCATCGGCCGTGATCCCAAAGGTCTGCTGATCCATCTCAAAACTTACAATCCAGGAAGCCTGAGAGCGGTGATAGCGCTTGGCCTGCCCCGTGGTGCCAGATGTGGATCCTACGATGGAGCTCCCGGCGTTTAGCTGCGCCATTGCACCCAGCACTTGGTCCTTTAAGGCGACATTTGGGTCGAACAATAATGACCCGGATTGAGGGGGACTTGCCGCGATTGCATGGGCAAGTTCCCCATACGTCCAGCGCTGCGCAGCATGCCCAACGCTCTCGATGACGAGTGCTAATTTGTCCGGCTGTGTAGCGGCCCGCTCAACTATCGGAGCAGTGATGGGATTACGGCTCACGGTGCTTCATATTCAAACGGCTTACTACCCATGCCGCAAGCAGAGATTTCAGAATATCACCAGGCAAGAACACCAGCGTGGCCAGTGCCGCCTGAGACAGGCTAAGGCCCGATATCAGAGTCAGCCCAAGAATTCCAAACGCGTAGACCACACCAATGCCGCCTATCCAACAGGCCAGCAGACCCGAGCGGGTGCGTTGATAAACCCAACCGCAAACCCAAGCACCTGCAATCCATCCCGCCAGAAAGCCAACCGTTGGACCAAAAAATACCCCTAACCCCCCACGCCCACCGGACAGCACCGGGGCCCCCAGGGCGACCGTAAATAAAAAAAGCAGTACGGCCAAGGCACCATGTCTCGGGCCTAACAAAAGACCCGCCAACATCACACCAAGGGTCTGCGCCGTGATCGGCACTCCCGCCGCAATCGGAATATCGAGCTTGGGAATTAGCCCCAGTACGGCGATTAACGCCGCAAAAAGCGCGATTCGTACGAGGGGCTTGTAATCCATCATCGTTCGTGACTGACCGATCGATGCCCCGATGCGCCCGGCCGCGATTCGCCGATAGCGGATGCGCGCGCCATTAAGGCTTCTGCCGTGAGATCGGTGTGGCGTAAAGCCTGGGTAATAAATGGAATCAATAGACGCACGGAACGTTTGCGCGGACTACGAGCCGCCCACGCACTCTGCTGTGACTGCCACTGAATAAAGAGAATGGATATCAACCGAATCATCAGCGTAACCGCTAAGGCCAGTCGCTTGGTGTTAACGCGAAAGAGTCGCAAGGGTGTTAACACCGCTATCATGACCCGTAGCATGGCCTGCATGGGTGTTGTCATCGACACAAGATCGGCCAATAACACCATAAAGCAAATGCGGGCCACCGAGAGCAAGCCGGTCTGCCAGCTCATGAGCATTGCCTGAAAAACACCAAGTAGTGCGATCAGCACCAGCACACCACGCAGCGCGATCACGCGATGCCGGCCCACATCACCAAAACTTAAATAAGCTGCAATCAATGCCGTACAGCCCATGGCAAGCCATCGCCAATCGCTGATCGGGAGCACCAAGAGTGACATCACCGCCAATAGCGCGAGCTTCATACCGGCGGGCCAACGATGCAACCAGGTCTGCCTGGAAATAAACAACGACATCATGTAGCACGCTCTTTCTGTGTCCTTGCGTCGCAGGCGCTGATGTAGGCGGAAATAACTTGATCGGGGGCGCCATCCATGCGCACCTGCCCAGACTCCAGCCAGATCACCCGATCAAAATGGTAGAGCAGCTCTACGTCATGGGTGGCCATGATCACCCGCTGGGGCAAGTGATTGAGCATCTGCATCACTGTGGTTTTCGTTGGGCGATCCAGACTGGCCAGTGACTCATCAAACAGCAACACGTCTGCCCCGTCGACCAATACCGACAGGATGCAGATTATCTGTTTTTGGCCATCGCTCAGTTCATGAGTCGCTTTTTGGGCGAGATGCTCGAAGCCATAGCGGTGCAAGCACTCCAAGGCGGCGGCCTTCGCTTGATACTCCGAGACACCCCGCTCTAACAGGCCAAAGCAGAGTTCTTCCATCACAGTGGGAAATAACAACTGATGCTCGGCATTTTGGAACACAAACCCCACGGGCGAGTCGCAGTCCACACGCCCATAGTCTGGCGACAGAAGCCCTTTGATCAGACGCAACAGGGAACTCTTGCCCGATCCGTTGGGGCCAATCAGGCCAATGCGATGCTCGGCCAGGGATAGGCAGAGGTCCCGAAAGACAGGGGTACCGTCGCGCGTTAGAGATATGCCCCGAAGTTCCATCGCCGGTATACTAATGGGCTTTCCCCTGCCGGGGTGGTGGAACTGGTAGACGCGCCGGACTCAAAATCCGGTG
>JBMSML010000088.1:0-6322 GCA_049421125.1 Burkholderiaceae bacterium | reverse complement strand
CGAGATAGGCCGCCGCATAAGCGTGATTGCCCAGCCAATGATCACCGTGATAGTGGGAATTGAACACGGCCACGATCGGCTTATCGGTGACGGTCTTGATCATGCGGATTGCCATTTCACCGATCTGCACCGAGCCGCCGGAATCCAGAATGACCACACCTTTTTGCGTGATCACAAAAGTGATGTTGCACATCATGCCCCGGTTTTCAGGGGTCGGAAAACTGTCCGGCGAGTAGATCAGCCATACGCGTTTGGAGATCTGTCGCGGCCTGTGGTCTTTTACCGGGGGGCCGCGCAGAAAATCATCGGCCTGTTGGGCAAACAGACGGACCTCTGGAATGAGACTCAGGCCACCAATCGCAGCGCTAATGCCCACGCCGGTTTTGACAGACTGGCCAATGAAACGGCGACGGTTCATGACTCCCCCTATGTTTATATACGTATGGAGCGGAATGCTACACTTGGGCGATCGTGCGTGGTTTGACGAATATCAGTTTTAGATTCCGGCCAAGGCTTCTGGATGACCTGGCGGTTTACGATCGCCAGACGTTTGCGCGGGATTTGTCCGCCGGCGTCACCGTTGGAATTGTTGCACTGCCGCTAGCGATGGCCTTTGCCATTGCCTCGGGGCTACCCCCTCAGGCCGGACTTTTTACGGCCATCGTCGCGGGATTTCTGGTCTCGACCTTCAGCGGTTCGTCGGTTCAAATCGCTGGCCCTGCAGGCGCATTCATCGTGATTGTGTTCACGATTGTCGAGCGCTATGGCGTGGCCAATCTGCTGATTTCCACCATGTGTGCCGGCGTGCTGATGTTTGCCATGGGCGTGATGCGTTGGGGGGGATTGGTACGTCTAATCCCAGTGTCCATCGTGATTGGATTTACCAATGGCATTGCGGTCTTGATCGCGCTTTCTCAGGTCAAAGAGTTTCTGGGGCTTAAGATCACGAGCCTGCCGGCCGAGTTTTTTCAGAAGATGGCGGCCATCATGTCGGTGATTGATACGATTGATCCGATGACGGTGGTGTTGTCGTGTTTGTCCTTGGTGATCGTGGTCTTTTGGCCCAAGAGTTACACCGACCATAGCTCCTGGATGGGGCGATGGGTGGCCCGTATGCCCGGCACCCTGGTGGCCTTAGCGGTGGGCACGGTGCTCGTATCGGTGTTGCAACTTAATGTGGCGACCATCGGAACCGCCTTTGGTGAGATACCGCAGGGGCTGCCCAGTTTTGCATTGCCGAGTTTTGACTGGGGTACTGTCCGCTATTTATTTGCACCGATTCTGACCATCGCGTTTTTAGGCGCGGTGGAGTCCTTGCTGTGCGCACGGGTGGCCGATTCCATGACCCGCGGCAAACATGATCCAAACCAGGAGCTGATGGCCCAAGGCATCGCCAACGTGGTGACACCACTGTTTGGCGGTTACTGCGCGACCGGGACGGTGGCCCGTACGGTGACCAATGTCCGTGCCGGTGGTCAGACGCAGATCTCAGGAATGATCCATGCGCTGACGCTGCTTGTGATTGTGCTCGGCGCGGCACCCTTGGCCAGTAATGTGCCGCTCGCAACCCTATCGGGGATTCTGATGTTTGTGGCCTGGAATATGGGCGAGTGGCGCGAGTTTGCCCGATTAAAAAACTTCTCTTACGCCTATCGCATGATTCTGCTGTCGACCTTTATCTTGACGGTGGTGGTCGATATCACCGTAGCGGTGGAGGTGGGGTTGGCCCTGTCGTGCCTGTTTTACATCACTCGGATGTCGGCATTAACGCGGGTCGAACCCTTCACGGCACAGGAGCGTGCCGCCCTGGGCGTCCACGATGCCGATACCGAGGTCGTACGCATAGTTGGGAGTCTTTTCTTCGGGGCCATCAGTAAGCTTGAAGGATTTACGGAGAGTCGGGCCCACCTGCCGAAGGTCTTGGTGCTCGATATGTCGGCATTGATTCAGCTGGACACCACCGGCATTGAGGCATTGAGCAGTCTGCATCACGCCCTGCGCGATCAGGGCAGTGAGCTGCGCATTGCGGGGGCCCATGGTCAGCCGCTCTCGCTCATGGAGCGATCCGAATTCATGGGCCGGGTGGGTCACGAATTCTTTTTCAAAACGCTGGCCGACGCCTGTCGAGAGTCGGTTTAGCCGGTATTCCGAAGTCCGGCGGCAATGCCATTGATCGATAGATGGATTCCGATCTGCGTGCGTTCATCCTGATGGCCTGCCCGCCAGCGCCGCAGCAGCTCGATCTGCAGATGGTTCAGTGGATCCAAGTACGGGAAGCGGTGCGCAATCGATGAGGCCAGCACGGGGTTCGCGGCCAATCGATGTTTATGTCCGGTGATGCGCTCAAGTGCAGAGAGAGTCCTTGCGGTTTCCGATTCGATGGCCGTGTAGATTTTCTTGGCCAGCTTTCGATCCTGAACGAGATCGGCGTAACGTTTAGCCATGGCCAGGTCGGCCTTGGCCATCACCATATCGATGTTGGAAATCAGTGTTGAGAAAAAAGGCCATTGTTCCTGCATGCGCTTGAGCAGCGCCGTATTCTTTTTAGGCGACTTGGCGATCAAGGACTCAATGGCCGATCCAAATCCATACCAGCCGGGAAGGTTGACTCGACTCTGACCCCATGAGAATCCCCAGGGAATCGCCCGCAGGTCTTCAATGCTGCGGGAGTCCCGACGCGAGGCCGGACGGGAGCCGATATTCAGCTGGGCAATCTCACTGATGGGCGTGGCTTCAAAAAAATAATCTTCGAATCCATCGGTCTCATAGACCAGGGCCCGGTAGGCACTCATGCTCAACTCGGATAGCTGTGCTGCCGCCTCTAAAAACTCCTGAGGCGGCTGCTCATGCGGGGTGAGCAGGGTGGCCTCCAGCACCGCCGCGAGCAGCACCTCCAGATTGCGACCCCCAATCTGTGGGTTGGCATATTTGTTGGCAATGATCTCGCCTTGCTCGGTAAGCCGCAGCTGCCCATTTACGGTTCCGGCCGGCTGGGCCAAGATCGCCTGGTAGCTCGGTCCACCGCCGCGGCCCACTGTGCCGCCGCGGCCGTGGAAAAGCCGCAACGTGATGCCTGGAAAGTCGGCAAACATCGTCACCAGCTCCGTGGAAGTCTTATAGAGCTCCCAGTTACTCGTGAAAAATCCACCATCTTTATTGCTATCAGAATAGCCCAGCATGATGTCTTGCTCGCCGCCGGAACGACGGATTAGGTCTGCGATGCCGGGCAGCTCATAAAACGCCCGCATGATGCCGGCGGCAAAGCGCAGATCTTCAATCGTTTCAAAAAGCGGCACCACAATGAGTGCAGAAAATCCATCTTCCTGCAGCGTGCCGGCCATCAGGCCACACTCTTTCTGAATCAGGAGCACCTCCAGTAAGTCACTGACACTCTCGGTGTGGCTAATAATGGCGTGCCGAATAGTTTCGGAGCCAAAGCGCTGCAGAATTGAAAAGGCGGTCTCAAAAATTGAGAGTTCCGCCTCTGCAAGCTCGGAATACACCACATGTCGGGATCGCAGGCTACGGGCGTCATTTAGCAATACCAACAAAAGTTCGATCTTGCTGTTCTCTTCCAGGTGGTCATAGCCGCTCTCGATTTTTGCGCCTCGCAACAACTCGGTCACCACGTGCTCATGAATCGAGGAGTTCTGACGCAGATCGGTCGTGGCCATGTGAAACCCGAATACCTCGACCGCCTTGATCAAGGGGCGCAGGCGAGCGCGCGTGAGCGCAATGCCATGATGGGCCACTAAAGACTCATGAATAGTGCGCAGATCCTGCAGAAACTCTTCGCTGCGCAGATAGGGTTCAGCGGGTTCGACGGCGTGCCGCAGTGCCTCGGTGCCGGTCAGGTGGGTCAGGGTGGCGGCCAAGCGCGCATACACGCCAATCAGAGCCCGACGATAGGGTTCGTCTTGACGATGGGGATTGCGGTCGTTGGAATGCTCGGCCAAGGCCAGTAGCGCTTCAGAGCATCCTGCAAGCGCGTCACAGATGGAGAGTTCACTGCCTAATTGATGCACCTGGGTCAGGTAATGACGCAGCACCACTTCACTGTGCCGGGAGATGGCCTGCTCCAGAGTCGTATCGATCACATTGGGGTTGCCATCCCGATCCCCGCCAATCCAGTTGCCCATGCGAAAAAACGGGGGTATGTCATCGACCTTGGCCAACTGTTCCACCCGCTGATAGAGTTTGGGTACCTCATTTAAGAAAGTGCTTTGATAATAGGAGACTGCATTTTCAATCTCGTCGTCCACGCTGAGCTTGGATAGGCGGATCAAACGGGTTTGCCACAGCTGGGTAACCCGTGCCCGAATGGCGACTTCAATTTCCGCACGTTCATCACTACTGTTGATGTCCTGACGCCGTGCCAGCAGTTCACCAATGGCCCGTTTGGCATCGAGAATGCTTTTGCGTTGCACCTCGGTCGGATGGGCGGTTAACACCGGCGACACCCAGGCATCGTGCAGTGTCCGATGAATTTTGGCGGCGGGGACTTTGGATTCCTTCAGTCGCTGAAAGGTGCGCACGAGACTGCCTTCTGCGTGTGACGGATCTTCTTGCGCCATCACCAATAGGTTGAACTGATCCTCGGCCAGATTGGCCAAATGGGAAAAATAGGTAAAGGCGCGAATCACGCTCACGGCCTTATCGGGGGATAGGCCTTTCAGCAGCTTATCCAGGGCTTTCCCGGCCTGCGCGTCCGCATCGCGACGAAAGGCAACACTGAGCTTGCGAATGTTTTCAATCAGATCGAAGGTGGCGGCGCCCTCTTGTTCACGAATGGTGTCACCGAGAATAGTGCCGAGGAATCGGATGTCGTCACGCAGACGTTGCTCAGAAGGAAGCGGCATATCGGCTTTCAAGGAGGGTTAGGCGAGGCTTGGGGTGGTCTGGGGCAATAGACCCGGATCAAGGGCTTCGCGCTCATCGAACACAAAGCAGCTGCCGGTGTAATGATGGGCGTCGGTCAGCTCGAAATATTTCAGAATGCCGCCTTCGAGCTGATAGGTATGTTCAAGACCGATCTCCCGCATGTAGATCGCAGCTTTTTCGCATCGAATGCCACCGGTGCAGAAGCTCACGATGGTCTTGCCATCGAAGTCGGCCTTGTGATGGGCGATCGCCTGAGGAAACTCGGTAAATTTGGTGATCCGATAGTCCACGGTGTTCTTAAATGTTCCGTAGTCGACTTCGAACGCATTGCGTGTATCGAGCATCACGACCGGGCGGCCCTGATCGTCATGCCCTTGATCTAACCATCGGTTCAGGGTGTCGGGAGTGACGGCCGGGGCTCGGCCGGCATGCGGCCGAATGGTGGGGTGATCCATGCGAATAATTTCGCGCTTGATTTTCACCAGCATTTTTCGAAACGGTTGCGTGTCCGACCAGCTCTCTTTGGGGTCCAGATCCGCGAAGCGGGGGTCTTCTTTTAAGGCGGTGACGAAACGCCGGATCGCGTCCTTTGCGCCCGCCAAGAATAGGTTGATACCCTCTTCGGCAATTAGGATCGTGCCTTTAAGTTCCAGGGCCTGGCAACGCGCGCGCAGCTGCTCCCGAAGGGCCGGGAGATCCTGCAGGGCAACGAATTTATACGACGAAATATTAAGGATATCGGCCATGGCGACATTTTAATGTTGCCATTCGCCGGGATTGCGTTGGGTTGTCCAGAATTGCGCCTAGGCGGTGCGATCGACGTTCACCACCAAACGGCCCCGGATCTGGCCGGCCAAAATTTTAGGTGCGTGCGCGATGGCCTGATTCAGTCCGATCTCGGCCGTCATCAGATCGAGCTTGGTCTTATCCAGATCCCTGGCCAGACGCTGCCAGGCGAGTTCGCGACGGGCCCGTGGTGCGGTCACGCTATTAATGCCGTAGAGAACGACACCGCGCAAAATGAACGGGGCTACCGAGGCGGGAAAATCCATCCCCTGGGCGAGCCCGCAGGCGGCCACAGCGCCCTCGGCCTTGGTCGTGGCACAGGCATTGGCCAGCGTGTGACTGCCGACACTATCGACCACGGCGGCCCAACGTTCCTTACCCAGGGGCTTGCCGGGGGCCGAGAGCTCGGCACGGTCCATGATCTCGGCCGCGCCAAGGGACTTGAGATAGTCCGCTTCAGATGTGCGGCCGGTGGAGGCCACGACCCGATACCCCAGTGCCGCCAAGATGGCGACCGCGACGCTGCCCACGCCACCGGCGGCACCGGTGACCAGCACATCGCCGTCGCTGGGTTTCACGCCATGACGCTCGAGCGCCAGAATGCACAACATGGCGGTGTAGCCGGCTGTTCCGATGGCCATGGATTGTTTGCTGG
>JBMSML010000087.1:0-6345 GCA_049421125.1 Burkholderiaceae bacterium | reverse complement strand
TTTGTTCAGCGATGGGCTCACGGCCGCGCCCGGTTCGGTCTCGCAAGTGCGGGAGTGTTCATCCCGATTAACGCGATGGGCAAAAGAGCAGGGGTGTACCGTCATACTGGTGGGCCACGTGACCAAAGAGGGCACCCTGGCCGGCCCGCGCGTCTTGGAACATATTGTCGATACCGTGTTGTATTTCGAAGGCGATTCACAGGCCTCGTATCGCGTGATTCGTGCGATTAAAAACCGTTTTGGCACGGTCAACGAGATCGGCGTGTTTGCGATGACCGATCGGGGACTAAAGGCGGTGAGTAACCCGTCCGCATTGTTTCTCTCGCCCGGGCATCTGGGCATGGAGGGGGAGGCCACGGTGCCGGGATCCTGTGTGTTGGTCACGCAAGAGGGGTCGCGGCCGCTCTTGGTCGAAATTCAGGCCCTGGTCGATACGGCCCACGTGCCCAATCCGCGCCGACTCAGTGTGGGGTTAGAGCCGCAGCGTCTGGCCATGTTGTTGGCGGTGTTGCATCGGCATGCGGGCATTGCCTGCTTTGATCAGGATGTATTTATCAACGCCGTGGGGGGCGTGAGAATCAGTGAGCCTGCGGCGGATCTCGCCGTGATCATGGCGATCGTGTCATCGATGCGTAACCGGGCGTTGCCCAAGGGCACGGTGGTGTTTGGCGAGGTGGGTTTGGCCGGTGAGATACGGCCGGCCCCGCGCGGCCAGGAGCGCTTAAAAGAGGCGGCGAAGCTTGGTTTTTCCAGGGCCATTGTCCCGACGGCCAACGCCCCGAAGAAATCCATCGAGGGATTAGAGGTGGTGGCCGTATCCCGCCTTGATCAGGCCTTGGATCACATGCGCTCCTGAAGGATCGTCTCGGCGGTTCGTTGGCCGCTGCGCACGGCACTCTCGATGGTGGCGGGATAACCGGGTTCTAGATCATCGGCACAGCGAAAGATATGTCGAACACCCGTCCGACCCTGTGCATCGAACGTGCTGGCATCGGGCGCGTCGGGCGTGCAGGCCCAGGTGGCGGATTTCTCGGTGATCCACTTCTGCGGCATGTCCGAGATGTCCATGCCAAGTTGTGCGATCAGTTGCTCTCGAAGTTGATCCGAGTCACGTGTGTGATCCAGGGTGCGGGCATCGCGCGCGCTGATCACCACTCCCATTACCACGCCCCGCATCACAATGACCTGTCCCAAATGCGGCACGTGTCGGATTGGATTTAAGACAAACCATGATGGCCACTGAGCGCACCTCAACTGGTGATGCGTTGGCAGTTCAATCCAAACTGTGGTGATCGCGCGGGCCGCGTAGCGCTCGAGCCGGGCGATGGTGGACGTGATGGGATGCGATGAATCGGCCCACAGTCGCCGCGTGTCGTGAAAGGGCAGTGCGATCACGACGGCATCCGCATTGCACTGGGAGTGCATGCCGGCGTGTTGTACCGTTAGGCGCACGGCGTCCGAGGGCTCCACATCTGGGTGGATCATCGAGACGCGATGACCGGTATGAATGGCCACCTCATGGCGTGCACACCATGCAGTGATGGGATCCACACCGTCCATACTCAAATTGTGATGGGGCTGATGAATCCGAGTGGCATAAGCGTTGCCACCGATACTGTCGCGTAACACACGGGCTAAAACCGCCGTGTTGGCCTCATGGATCGAGGTGTTCAAGGCGCCCTCGGTCAGTGGTTGCCAGAAATGCGCGATCAGTCCGTGGGGAACCCATTGACTGGCCAGCCACTGCGTCACCGGAATGGCCGGCGCACTCCAGCGATGCCGGGCCAGGCGCACAAGAGTGCGGGCCATCGACCAACGCCAAGACAGCGGCCATCCCCGGGGTCCCTTACCAGGAATGAGTGCGGCCAGTACCCTGGCCGGCCAGGCGGTATCTGGAACGCTCCACCGTTGGCCGATGACTTGCCGATCCATGCCACTCCAGATCATGGCGTCCTGGGCCCACGGACGGGCGCCGACAGCGCGCAAGAGTGCAAACGTTTCCCGGTAGGCGCCAATGGTCAGGTGTTGTCCATTGTCGATCGCATGGTCATGCCAGTAAAGGCCCCGGGCACGGCCGCCGCACTGAGGAGCCGATTCAAAGACAGTGATGCGATGAGCCGGGTGGCCCTGCGACCCGTGGTGGCGTGCATCGAGATGCTGTCGTAATCGAACCGCGCAGGAAAGGCCGGCCCAGCCGCCGCCCACGATCGCTATATGCATCAGCTGGGCATCATGCCAAGAGAGGTGCGCCAGGCCAGCCAGAGCTTGCGACCCGGCGCGACCGAGATGCGCTGGTGCAACACTCGAAAAGACTCCGACTCGACGAGCCGTAACAATTCCCGATAGATCGCGGCCATGATTAACCCCGGACGTTGGGCAGTGCGCGCCTCGCGCGGCAACAAGGCCATCGCCTGATCGTAGAGGGCGTGGGCACGTTTGGACATCTCGTAGAGCAAGGACTGCAAAGCATCGGAGTGTTCCAGGCGAAGAATGCTGGCCGGATCGACACGGAACTCGGCCATGGCCTGGGCCGGCAGGTAGATGCGCCCCTTGCGGGCATCGTCACCGACATCGCGAATGATGTTGGTGTATTGCAAGGCACGGCCTAGTGCCTTGGCGTATTCCAGCGTCTGATCGCAGACGGTGGCCATGGACGAATCGCTCTTGGCAAAGATGCGTGCGGATAAGAGTCCGACTGCGCCGGCCACCCGGTCGCAGTATTGGTCAAGGTCCTGCCACGTGGCGTAGCGGTTCTGCAGAAGATCCATTTCGCAGCCGGCGACCACGGCATCAAACGGTTCGCGCGGCAACGCGAACTTCTCCAATCGCGATGCCAGTGCCTGACTCACGGGGTGGGTCGGTTCTCCGATAAATAGCCGATCGAGCTCCGTTTTCCACCAACTGAGTTTGATGGCCGCCAATTGCGGCTCAGAACACTCATCCACCACGTCATCGACCTCACGGCAAAACGCGTACAGCGCGGTGATGGCCGAGCGCGCGCCTTCCGGGAGCATTTTGAACGCACCCACCAGATTCGAGCGGCTCTCCAACACCTTTTGTTCACAATACTGATCGGGGGTCATGACACGTTATGGATGAGCGGTGTTGAAAAGGCACGACGAACTGAGCGCAACAGTAACATCGGCAGTTGATGCCGTGAAATTGTCGGGGATTGATGCCAGACGCCCGCCGGGTCGGTGCAGACCTTATCGGTGATCGCGAGTCCTCCTTCCACGCAGAGGGCCACTTCGATGGCCAGACGACGGGCATCGGGCATCCGCGTGCGGCGCATCTGGGCGGGCAGGCAGGCGCCTCGGTGCAGGTAGTCCCGGGCCCATTGGGCCATCCGCACGGGCAGTTGTGCTGGCCGCAGCCGGGCCAATGCATCACGCGCGATGATGCCGGCCTCGTGGCACCAGTCATCGGGCACATAGTGGCGATCGCGCGCCACATCTTCGCCCATGTCCTGTGCAAAGTTGGCGAGCTGCAGTCCCGTGCAAATGTCATCGGAGGCCTTCAATAGGGTGGCATAGGCGACATGACGGTGAAGCCCGGAGAGTTGCAGGAATAATTCCCCGATGGGGTTCGCGGACCGATGGCAGTACTCCAGTACCGCCGTCTCGGTCGCCATGGGTGCGTTGTGGGCATCCCGTTCAAAGGCGGTCAGCAGTCGGTCGGGTGCGGCGGTCGATATCCCGTGGCCATCGAGCGCGCGGCGCAATGCGGCGCCGATCTCAAACAGATCCTCCGAATGGCCCTGCGGTGCCTGTGCCAACAGCCCCGCCCGCAGCGCCCGGAGTCCTGCGAGGCGCGCATTCAGGGTCAATGCCCCTTCGTCGGCCAGATCGTCACCGGTTCGGGCGAATCGGTAAAGGGCTAGCACGGCGGGACGCATCCTGGCGGGCAGCAGCCATGAGCCGACGGGGAAGTTTTCGTAGTGTTCCCCCCCGTGATATGCCGTGCCGTGGTGTGCCCTGTCCATGGCGGGATTCTAAGTACAATGCGGATCTAGCGTCGGACAAAACGAGGGTTCGATTGGCTGCGCGCGTCGTGCGAAGGTGGCGAAATTGGTAGACGCACCAGGTTTAGGTCCTGACGCCGCAAGGTGTGGGGGTTCGAGTCCCCCCCTTCGCACCAGTCGAATTTTTCATTGATTGTGATCAACCATTTATGACTACTTCCACTCCCGTTTCCAACTCCCTTGAGCGCCGCATTCAGCTGTCCGTCTCCGTGGCTGACGTTGAGCAAGAGGCGCAAAAGCGTCTGGTGCGTCTGAGCAAGACGGTGAAGATGCCCGGGTTCCGTTCAGGCAAGGTGCCCATGAAAGTGGTCGCACAAACCTATGGTGCCCAGGCGCACTCCGATGCCATTGGCGATGTGGTGAGTCGTGCCTACAGCACGGCCGTGACCGAGCAAAAGCTGCGCGTCGCGGGACCTCCGTCCATTGCGCCGGTGAGCCCCGAGGGTGACCCCGGCGGCGCCTTGCGGTTTGAGGCTGTGGTGGAGGTCTACCCTGAGATCGCATGCCCGGATCTTGCTGGCGTAGAAATTAAACAAACCACCTGTGCGATCACCGATGCCGATCTGGAGCACACCTTGGAGACCCTGCGTAAGCAGCGCACCACCTTTTCTGATGTGAGCCGGGCCTCCCAGAAGGGCGATCGCGTGAACCTGGATTTCAAGGGGGAGATCGACGGAGTGGCGTTTACCGGCGGATCGTCGGAAAACTACATGTTCGTGTTGGGCGATGGGTCGATGCTCAAAGAGTTTGATGAGGCGGCCGTGGGCATGAGTGTCGGGGAGAGCAAAACCTTTCCGCTCAGGTTCCCCGAGGACTATCACGGCAAGGACGTGGCGGGTAAGCTCGCGCTATTCACGATCAAGATCCGGGCTGTTGCGGAGCCGAAATTGCCCGCGCTCGACGAGGAGTTTGCAAAGTCCATGGGCATTGCCTCGGGCGATGTGCAGCAGTTGCGTGAGGACGTGCGCAAGAATCTGGCCCGTGAGGTGGCCAATCGTTGCAAGTCAAAGACCAAGATATCGGTCATGGATGCCTTGAGCCAGTTTGCTCACTTTGAAATCCCCAAGGCCCTGGTCGACAGCGAGTCGCAGCGTTTAGCGGATTCGACCCGTCAGGATATGGCGGCCCGGGGCATGAACATGAAGGATGTTCCCATTCCGGCGGACTTGTTCGCCGAGCAGGCCACCAAGCGGGTCAAGTTGGGCTTGCTGGTCGGCGAGATCGTGAAGGCCAAGAATCTCCAGGCCACCGAGGTCCAGGTCCGCGCGTTTGTCGAGGAGATGGCATCGGCTTACGAGAAACCCGACGCATTTGTGGGGTGGTTCATGGGCCAACCCAAGCAACGGGCAGAGGCTGAGGCCGTGGTGGTCGAAGACAACGTGGTGAACTGGGCGTTGTCGAGTGGCAAAGTGGTCGAGAATGCCATGACGGTGGAAGGTTTGATGGCCGACGGTGGCCAGGCCTAATCGGGATAAAGGAGTCAGCATGTCGCAGTGGGGCGTAGGTGGGGAGTTAGCGGGCGCACTGTCGGCCCAGAAACCCATGGGACTGGGCCTGGTGCCCATGGTGATTGAGCAGTCGGGCCGTGGTGAGCGCGCCTACGACATCTATTCACGCTTGTTGCGTGAGCGTGTGGTTTTTCTGGTGGGCCCAGTCAACGATCAGAGCGCCAACCTGGTGATTGCCCAGTTGTTGTTCCTGGAATCGGAGAATCCGGACAAGGACATTTCGCTTTACATTAATTCACCCGGCGGATCTGTGTCCGCAGGATTGGCGATCTTTGACACCATGCAGTTCATCAAGCCGGATGTGAGTACCCTGTGCGTGGGCATGGCGGCCAGCATGGGGGCGTTTCTGCTTGCTGCAGGTGCAAAAGGCAAGCGGTTCACGCTGCCCAACAGCCGCGTGATGATTCATCAGCCCCTGGGTGGGGTACAGGGCCAGGCCTCGGACATTGAGATCCATGCGAAGGAGATTCTGGCGCTGCGTGACAAGCTTAACGCGATCTTGGCCCAGCAGACCGGCCAGTCCTTGGAGACGATCGCCCGTGATACCGATCGCGACAACTTTATGTCCGCGCAGGATGCGTTACAGTATGGCATCGTGGACAAGGTACTGACGCATCGCGAGAGCACGGATGGCTGAGAAAAAAGGGTCGAGCGAGAAACTTTTGTATTGCTCCTTTTGTGGCAAGAGCCAGCATGAGGTAAAAAAGCTGATCGCGGGCCCGTCGGTGTTCATCTGCGACGAATGCATTGACCTTTGTAATGACATCATCCGCGACGAGCAGGCCGCGGAGCCCGAGGCGGCCAAGGATGGCCTGC
>JBMSML010000086.1:0-6423 GCA_049421125.1 Burkholderiaceae bacterium | reverse complement strand
CATGTAGGCGATGATAAGAATGATGTACTGGGCCACTTGGGTCCAGGTCACCGCCTTCATGCCGCCCAAGAAGGAGCAGACCAGAATACCGGCCAGGCCTAAGAACACACCGACTTCAAAGGTCACACCGGTTAAGCGTGTTGTGATCAAGCCCACGCCGTAGATCTGCGCCACCACATAGGTGAACGAACACAGAATGGCGATGGCCACACCGATGAATCGGGGCAGGTGACCACCATAACGTGCACCTAAAAAGTCCGGGATCGTGAACTGACCGAACTTACGCAGGAACGGTGCCAGGAACACGGCCACCAGCACATAGCCACCGGTCCAGCCCATGATGAAGGCCAGGCCCGAATAGCCCTGCAGGTACAGGCCACCGGCCATACCGATAAACGATGCGGCAGACATCCAGTCGGCGCCCGTCGCCATCCCGTTGAACAGCGCGGGAACGCGGCGGCCGGCGACGTAGTATTCGTCGGCATCGTTGGTTCGGCTCATGATACCGATACCGGCATAGAGCAAAACGGTTGCGGCTAGAAAGATATAGCCCATCATTTCGCGGGACAGTCCCATCTGCTCGGCAATGCCGAGCAGTATCACGAAGACCATAAACCCGCCCGTGTAAAAGCCATAAACCTTTTTCAGTTGGCTGGTAAACGCCTTCTGAGATTTGGCTTCAATGTTATGTGAATCCATCATTCCGGCCATGATTAGTCTTCCTCCGCTTCAGCCACGCCGTACTCTTTGTCCATCTCGTTCATCGATCGGGCGTAATACCAGATGATCAGAACATAGACGATCAACGAGCCTTGTGCTCCCATGTAGAAAGCAAAGGGCCAGCCAAAAAAGTTAAAAGAAAGTTCGCGGGCATAAAAACCCACGACGTACGTGACGATGAACCAGAGAACGAGCAGCATGGCTGTCTTTCTCAGGGTCGCCGACCAGTACTGCTGGTGTTTTTCAGTTAATTGCATCAAAGTCCTCCTAAAGGAAGTGTTTTACTGCTGATACGACTTATCCCGTCGCTTATTAGAATCAATTCGTTTGGCCTGTGCGGATCCGTCACTTTCGGTACTGGGCAAAGGGATCCTCCACGCCGGCCTGAACCCCCGTCTCCCGCTGAATCTGAGCGGCCAACTGCGGTTCGAATTTGTGTAGCTTGCGAATGAGTTTGATGCAGGCCTTTTCATCGCCTAAGCGGTGATGAAGGCCTGCCAATTGATAGTAGCCATAGGGGCCCATCGGTTGAAGGTCGATGGTGCGCTCGAGTGCGGCCTTGGCTTCCTCGGGGCGGTTTAGGGCAATGAGCGACAGGGCGCGGCCATAGTGGGCCCTGTCCATCTTGTCGTAAAACCGAATGGCCATATCGAAGCAGCGCAGGGCTTCCTCGTGGTCTTCGCGTTTTTGAATCAGAAACCCCAGATTGAACCAGGCGGCGGAGTAATCGGGCTCGACCTCAATGGCCTTGCGCAACAGGGCTTCTGCCTCTAGATTGCGCTTGAGTTCGGCCATACAAGTGGCCGCGGTGGTCAAGGGCAGGGCCGCCTTGGCCGGCTTTGCTTCGGCGGTCCGCATCCAGTAGTCCGCGGCAATGTCGAACTTCTTAAACAGCATGGCCCAGTTGGCAATCTGGCTGTAATAGGCGGCGTTGACGGTCTGGATCATCTTAAGCGGCCTGTTCCAGCATGATGCTGAACTTGGTGTACGAGAGAAATAGCCATATCCAGAACAAGAGCAACAGGGCCACCACGGGCACGTGCTTATCGGCGACCTTGGCCGGAGTAATGATTCGGGTAACTATGACGACCGGGGAGGTGACCAGTCGGAACATCTTGTACACCGCGTTGCCCTCGTGCTTACCGAAACTCAAGGCGTAGACCGCTCCCTGGCCGATGAGCAGCAAACCGGCGAATTCGGCGAGTCCTTTCAGGACGACCACGACACTCAACAATATTGTCCCCTTCAACTTGTACCGCGCTCACCCCTAGCTTTGATCCCCAATTCCAGAGGTGGTCTAATTCTTGTTAGGGCGCACGATACTGTGCAAATTACAAGATGTCCACCTAGGGAAAGAACCGTGTCTGACGCACTGCAGCAAGATTTGACCGAACTTTCCATGGATACGCGGGTCGGTCAATTGATCCGCAAATCCCCGTTGGTCTGCCTTCCGTCGACGCCTCTGCAGCAGGTGTTCGAGGCGATGGACAGGGAAAAGGCCGGTTCGATGCTCGTGGCCGATGAGACCGGCCGGCTGCAAGGGATTCTGACCCGGTACGACCTGATCAAGCGGATTATCTTGCCTAGGCTACCTCTGAACACGTCGATTAGCCAGGTCATGAGCACAGGCATCAAGACCATTGATGCCGAAAGCGGTGTTCTAGAGGCCACCCTGATGATGGCCCGTCACAAGGTGCGCCATCTCCCCGTGTTGCAACATGGCTTTCTGGTGGGCTTAGTGTCCGAGCGCGATGTCTTCAATTTCCAGCGCTCGAGCCTCCGAATTGTGTCCTCTACGATCGAGCAGGCGGAGACCATCGAAGATCTGCGGATGTGCACCGGCGAGGTCCTGTCCATGGCCCGCCGACTTCTGGCCCAGGGCGTGGCCGCGACATCCCTTTCCCGACTCGTAAGTCATTTAAATGACGCGCTGACCCGTCGGGTGATTGTGATCACCGAGCGACGTTTGTCCGCGGAACTGGGCGTTTTGCCCACGTGGTGTTGGCTCGCCCTGGGGTCGGAAGGCCGGGAAGAGCAGACGGTGGCCACCGATCAGGACAACGCCATTATTTTCGAGGGGGATAGCGCCAGTTACAAAGAGCGGTTTAAGAAGTTAGCGGGCGAGATCAATCGTGGACTGGCCGACATTGGCTTTCCCTTGTGCAAGGGCGGCGTTATGGCCATGAATGACAAGTGGTGCCACAGCGTGGATGACTGGCACCAGTTGCTGGATTCCTGGTTCCGATCCCCCCAGCCCGAGGCGCTTCTGGACGCCAATATCTTTTTCGATTTCCGGGGCCTGCATGGCGAGGTACGTCTGGCCGAGGAACTTCGTTCCTGGTTATCTCAACAGATTGCGGATCAGAAACTCTTTTTGCGCATGTTGGCCCAGGATGCGGTGCGCGACGAAGTAGCCAAACTCAGCAAGAACTCGGTGGCGATCAGTATTGCACGCGCCTTGCGACGGCGTGGCTATCTGATGGAGTGGTTAGCGCCATCGACATTGGAAATGAAACGCGGTGGTACGGCACCGGTGGTGTACTTTGCCCGTGTGATCGCGCTGGCCAAAGGCATTTCCGCTAACTCCACCGATGAACGGCTCAAAGCCCTGGTGGAGTTAAAGGCGATGTCCCAGTCCGAGTCCCAGCAAATGCGCGACGCATTCAACGTGTTGCAGCGTTATCGCCTAAAGGCCCAGTTGGCGTATGCCACACGGGCCGAAAAAGAAGATCAGGGCGAGCGATCTCCTAATGTCTTGGCCCTGGATGAATTGAATTCCCATGAGATCGATCAGCTCTCCGAGGCGCTCTCGCGCCTAGGAAGCCTGCGGGCCCGGCTTGAGATTGACTTCCTGCGTTGACCCGCGTTGTTGCTGCATGCCGTGCACAGGGGTGATGTACTAGTGGAAGAAACTGTATTGGATGATGTAGACGAACGCGCCCGCAAAATACCCAATTAGTGCTAGGAGGCTTATTTTTCGCAGGTACCAAATGAAGTCGATTTTTTCCAGACCCATGGCCGCGACACCTGCAGCACTGCCGATGATCAAGATCGATCCACCCGTGCCGGCGCAATAGGCCAGAAACTCCCAGATAAAACTATCCGGAGGGTACTGGTCGAGGCTGTACATGCCCATCGAGGCAGCCACCAGTGGTACGTTATCCACCACAGCACTGATCAGTCCGATCACCATGACGATGACATCCTGACGACCAATGGTGTCATCGAACCACTTCGCCAAACCGCTCAGTATGTGGGTGTGCTCGAGTGTCGCAACGGCGAGCAAAATGCCGATAAAAAACGTAATGGAACTCATATCGATACGCGATAGTGCGTGAGCCAGAGTGAGAGGGTGTTTCTCCTCGTCGTCTTTTTCGCGGTGAATGAGATCTCCTACGAGCCACATAATTCCCAGTCCAAACATTACGCCCATGAATGGGGGGAGATGCGTTACGGTTTTAAAGATCGGAACAGCAATGAGTGTGCCGAGACCTAAGAAGAACATCAGGTTCTGCTCCGATACCGAGGTTTGCGCTTTGGTGTTCTCGAGAGCGCTTCCACTTGGCGGAATAACCTCTTTCCCGCGCAGCATGTACGACGTAACTGCCAATGGGATGAATAAGTTAAAAAGGGAAGGAATAAACAGCCCCTTCATGATTTCCAAGGCGGTGATCTGACCGCCTATCCAGAGCATGGTGGTCGTTACGTCTCCGATGGGTGTCCAGGCGCCACCCGCATTCGCGGCGATGATAATGATGCCGGCGAAGAAGAGCCGGTCATCTCGCCGATCGAGTAACTTCTTCATGAGTGACACCATTACGATGGTGGTTGTGAGGTTATCCAATACCGCACTCAGAAAGAACGCGACCCAGCCCACCAGCCACGCCAGGGTAGACAGTTTCTGGGTCCGGATACGTCGCGTAATGACCTCGAAACCATTGTGGGCATCGACCACCTCTACGATGGTCATGGCACCCAGCAGAAAAAATACAATTTGTGCGGTGCCAATAAGTGTTTCCGACAGGTGCTCCGAGACGTGAGTATCGGGCGGTGAGAGGGTGGCGTAAATCGTCCAAAGGAGGCCGGCACCGAGCAGCGCAGATGCAGACTTATTGATTTTTATCGGGTGCTCCAGCGCGATCGCCGCGTATGCTAGAACGAAAACGATAATTAACGCTGTGATCATGTGGTCTCCCGGTGGGTCGGCCGTATGCGGCTCTTTATTTGAGAATACTCCGATTGTAAACTGCGCCTCTATTATGCGGATTCATTTTGCGTCTGATTTGCACCTGGAATACCTGAACAAACGGTTTCCTGACTACATTCGGGTAGACCGGCTTTACGCCCCTTTTGCGGATTTATTGATTCTGGCGGGTGATATACACGTTGGAACGCAGATGGTGGATAAGTTTGGCCAATGGCCTCATCCGGTCCTGTATGTGCCGGGCAATCACGAATTTTATGATACCGCCATTGATGTGCACTTGGCCAAAATCAAAGCGGCGGCTGAAGGCACGGCCATGGTTGTGCTGGCCCGCGACGAATACGTAACCCAGGGGGTTCGGTTTCTTGGTTGTACGTTGTGGACGGACTATTTACTCATGGGCTCGGGTGGTCGGCAGTTGGCAGCGATGCTGGCGTGCGAGGCGCGCATTGCGGATCATCGGAAAATTATGGGCGTAAAAAAAATGGGCCAGGGTTTCTCGGCTCAGCAAGCGTACGAGTTGCACCTAGAGGAACGCGCCTGGCTGGAGAGTAAGCTCAACGAGCCCTTTAATGGTAAGACGGTGGTCATTACCCATCACGCACCATCACGTGGAAGTGTTCACCCTAGATTTCGGGGTGATCCCTGTAATTCGGCTTTTGTGTCGGACCTGGAGGGCCTGGTCGAGAAGGCGGACTTCTGGATCCATGGCCATGTGCACGACACATTCGATTACAAGGTGGGCAATTGCCGTGTGATGACTAATCCAGGTAGTTATGCCACGACACTAGGCAAGGTCAAAGCACCGGAGGATCTGGAATGGGAGAATCCGTATTTCGATCCACAAAAACTTTTTGAACTCTAATTAGTCTCTTATGGACTGCTCGCTGCGGTGTCATCGTGGTTAGATTATTGATCGCGAAGTTTAGTTCGTCACTTCGCAGCTTCTTCGAACTGGAGGCCGCGGCCGGTATTGTATTGGGTTGCGCTGCGCTCGTCGCAATTCTGGCAAGCAATTCCTGGGTTGCACCGCATTTCCACGCGTTTACTCATTTCCCGGGTGAGCTGAATCTCGGCGATGGTGCGGTTGTGTTGCGTAAGCCTCTTTATCTTTGGGTCAACGATCTATGGATGGCCATTTTCTTTTTCCTGGTTGGCCTGGAGTTGAAGCGGGAGCTCATGATTGGGGAGCTCTCCGATCGGTCGCAACTTCGTTTGCCGATTGTCGCCGCATTGTGTGGCATGGCGGTGCCGGCGGCCATTTACTCGCTGATTAACTGGGGGGACTCGGTTGCGATGCGTGGTTGGGCAATCCCTGCTGCAACGGATATTGCATTCGCTTTAGGCGTTTTGATGCTGTTGGGACGGCGTGTGCCGTTATCTCTGAAGGTATTTCTCACTGCGGTGGCGATTCTGGATGATATGGGTGCAATCGTGGTGATTGCGGTGTTTTACACCGAGAATCTAAGCGTCGGGATGCTGCTCGCGGCATCATTGGG
>JBMSML010000085.1:0-6432 GCA_049421125.1 Burkholderiaceae bacterium | reverse complement strand
CGGTCTGCGCCGATACTTCATCGAGCAGGGACAACGGTGGCAGACCCCCGACAGAAGACACCTCGGCAAAGAGCGAGCGTTGCTTTTCACGTTGCTTGGCCTCGATCGCTTTCTTCGATGGCTCCGGTGCCGCGACCGGTTTGATCTCTAATACATGTTCGACTTCACGCTGGCGGCGTTTTTCTTCCAGCGCATCGGCCCGCTCAATGGCGGCCGACTCGCCCAGTTTCCGATCCTCGCGTGCCTGGAGCTTTTCTTTGCCCAGAATCAGCAAGGCCTCGGCGGTGCGCCCCACCCACTCCGATACGTCGATCCATGAAAACCGGAAAAATAACGCCAAGCCCAGCACCATCAACGCTAGAGCAAATAGCGTTAATCCGATGGGCCCAAGCGCCCAGCCCACGAGTTCGGTCGAAGTGCGGCCCACCACGCCGCCCAACACCGACTAAATTGTCGGCGAACCCCAGTCGCGCACATGCTGGGTTTCGATGATCGTGCTGCCCATGACGAGTGCCACGAATCCGATCCAACGACGCGGGCTCATCAACGCGGACATGCCTGCGGCACTCGCGGTCACCACAACACCTAGCCGCTGCTGCTCGCGACAATATCGGGCCAGCTGAAACCCCGCCACCGCGAGCACGCCCGACAGCACAATGAACCAGAACGCAGAAAATCCGAACCCAAACAACAACACATCCGCAGTCCAGGCACCGAAGCGGCCCAACCAATTGGAAAATCCAGCGGCGGAACTGGCCTGCGCCCAGCCAGGGTCTTCGGCCGACCACGAGACCAATGACAGGAATATCCATACGCAAAACCCGCCATAGCCCAGCCATCGCAACTCCGCGGTCAGCGCCGAAAGTTCAGAGGGGTCGTCTTCCGGCGATGCCACACGCTGGCCAACGCTTCGGGAATTGACGCGGGCAGAGGTTCGGCCAGAAGAGCGGGTGCTGCGGATCGCCATGAACTCCTTGTCCAGGTGAGTAAGAACCTGTGATTTGCACGAAATTTTATAATTGTGCCGTGGATTCCAGATTTCCGTGAAAGGTTGACCCATGGCCGCTGCCGCCCAACACCATCGCTTGATCATCCTGGGCGCCGGCCCTGCCGGCTACACCGCCGCCATCTATGCCGCCCGCGCGAACCTGAACCCGGTGGTCATCACGGGGCTCGCACAAGGCGGCCAACTCATGACCACGACCGATGTCGAGAACTGGCCTGCCGAACCCCATGGCGTTCAAGGGCCGGACCTCATGCAGCGGTTCCTGGCGCATGCGGAGCATTTCAAAACCCAGATGGTCTTTGATCACGTTCATACCGCTCGTCTTCAGGACAAACCCATTCGATTAATCGGCGACGCTGGCGAATACACCTGCGATGCGCTGATCATTGCCACCGGCGCATCCGCCCAATATCTGGGCCTGGCCTCGGAGCAGGCCTGCATGGGCCGCGGTGTATCGGGCTGTGCCACCTGCGATGGTTTTTTTTACAAAGGGCAAGACGTGTGCGTGGTCGGTGGCGGCAACGCCGCGGTCGAGGAGGCCCTGTATCTCTCGAATATCGCTAAAAGCGTCACGGTGATCCACCGTCGCGACAGGTTTCGTGCCGAACCCATATTGATTGACCGACTGATGGCGAAGACACAAGGTGGCAATATTTCAGTGAAATGGGATCATGTGCTGCAGGACGTTCTCGGTGATGATAGTGGTGTTACCGGGGTCCGCATTGCACACATCCGTACCGGTGCCACCCAGGAGCTTTCCGTGCACGGGGTATTTATCGCCATCGGCCATAAACCCAATACGGATATTTTCGAAGGCCAACTGGACATGGCCAATGGCTACATCCGCACACGCAGCGGGCTAGAAGGCAACGCCACGGCCACCAATATTCCGGGTGTGTTTGCCGCCGGTGACGTGCAGGACCACATCTACCGACAGGCGGTCACCAGCGCGGGCACCGGCTGCATGGCCGCGCTCGATGCGCAGCGCTACCTTGAGCAATAAGTCAGACCGGTCAACGCAGCCCGCATCATCAGGGCATGTCGATGAGGTCGCACGGCTCGGTGCTGACGAGGTCGACCTCTTTTTATCGGCCGTCTCCGATGCCAAACGTCTGCCCCCCGCCCGCACCCCCCCGGCGGTAGCGGCCAAAACAAAACCGCGTCCGGTACCGGTCAAGCGGCTTGAGGATGAGCGAAACGCACTTGCCGAGTCACAGCTCTCGGATATGACACCCGAGTCATTGCTCGATACCGATGAAGCGCTGTCGTTTGCGCGCCATGGAATTTCCAGCGATACCTTGCGCAAACTGCGCCGGGGTCATTGGGTCGTGCAGGCCAGTCTGGATCTGCACGGCCTGCGCAGTGATGAGGCGCGCGCAGCGTACACCGAATTCCTGAAACACTGTGGGCACCGCGAACTTCGATGCGTGCGCATCATCCACGGCAAGGGTCTGGGGTCCGTCAACCGCGAACCGGTGCTCAAGGGCAAGGTCTTAGCCTGGCTTCAGCAGACCGACGTGGTGCTCGCGTTTTGTCAGGCACCGGCCAATGACGGTGGCAGTGGGGCAGTACGCGTGCTGCTTAAATCGCCGCGTCGCCCGTCTCACCGGTCCGGATACGAATCACCTGTTCGATAGCCCGTACGAAAATCTTGCCGTCGCCAATACGGCCGGTGCGGGCCGCTGCCACGATCGCTTCCACGGCCCGATCACAGAGATCATCCGAGACCACCGCCTCAATCTTGATCTTCGGAAGAAAATCCACGACATACTCTGCGCCGCGATAGACCTCGGTGTGGCCCTTTTGGCGGCCAAATCCTTTGACATCGGTCACGGTAAGCCCATTGACCCCCACGTCAGCCAAGGCTTCACGGACCTGGTCTAATTTAAACGGCTTAACGATGGCAGTAATCAGTTTCATGTCATGCGCCCGCAACGATAGAGTTAGTCTGAAAAAGTCTTTTCGACAAAACCATTGGTGAGAGGATACCGCCAATCACGACCAAATGCCCGTTGACTAATCCGCACTCCCGGCGCCGCCTGACGCCGCTTGTATTCACTGAGTCGCACCAAGGCCAGCACCCGGTCCACATCGGCGACCGCATGGCCGCCCGCAATGATCTCGGCACGGGTCTGGCCCTCCTCGACATACCGTTGCAGCATATCGTCAAGCGCATCGTACGGTGGCAGGCTGTCCTGATCGGTCTGATTGGGGCGCAATTCCGCACTCGGCGCCCGGGTCAGAATCCGCTCTGGGATAACCGGTGCCCCGCCGTGTGCAATGGCCACACGATTTCGCTCACGGCAGAGCCGATACACCAGGCCTTTAAACACATCCTTGATCACGGCAAATCCACCCGCCATATCACCATAGAGCGTGCAATAACCGACGGCGATTTCGGACTTATTGCCCGTGGTCAGGACCAATCGACCTTCTTTATTGGAAATGGCCATCAGCAAGGTGCCGCGCACACGCGCCTGAATGTTCTCTTCGGTGGCATCTTCGGCTTTGCCGGCGAACACGTCGGACAAAGAGGACTTGAACGTCTGAAATAGCCCTTCAATGTTGATGACGTCCAACCGAACGCCCAGGGCCTTTGCGCAGGCGAGGGCATCGTCCATACTGATGGCGGCCGTGTAGGGCGATGGCATCATCACCGCGCGCACCCGATCCGCACCGAGCGCATCGACCGCAACGGCTAACACCAATGCCGAGTCGACACCCCCCGAGAGTCCCACCACAGCGCCCTGGAATCCGTTTTTGTGCACGTAGTCCCGGGTCCCCAGCACCAACGCCTGATAGGCCTGTTGCTCGGCCGATAACTCGGGCTCGATCCGATTCTCCGGCTGTTCATCATGGGCCGCACTGCCGAAGAAATCCACAATCAGCAAATCTTCCTCGAACTGTTTGGCGCGGGCCGTGATGTTGCCCTTGGCATCGAGCACAAAGGATGCGCCGTCAAACAACAGTTCATCCTGGCCGCCCACCATATTGCAAAACACGACCGGCAGGCCATGCTTGGAGACGTTGACGCGAACCACCTCGAAACGTTCACGCTGTTTATCGACATGAAACGGCGAGGCGTTCATCGCCAGTAATACCGTGGCACCCCCGGCCTTGGCCATGGCCGGCGCGCGACTGGCCCAGACATCCTCGCAGATGTTGATGGCAAAGCGCACGCCATGGACCTCAAACAGGCAGGGCGCGCCATCGGGCACGAAGTAACGCTGCTCATCGAACACCGCATAGTTGGGCAACTCCAGCTTGCCGTAGCTGCCAATCACCTTGCCATAGCGAATCACCGTGGCCGCGTTGAATCGATGCTGCTCCCGCGCATGGGGGTGGCCCACCACCACCGTCATGTCCGGCAACTCTTTGAGCCGCTCGGTCAGTTGGCGCAGGCAGCGATCGCAGGCCGCCAGAAATGCCGGCCTCAGTAACAGATCCTCGGGAGGGTAGCCCGTCAGCGACAGCTCGGGTGTGACCAGTACCGCCGCTCCGGCGGCTTGGGCGCGCCGGGCCGCCTCAAAAATCTTGTCCGCATTGCCCTGCAGGTCACCGACCCTGCTGTTGATCTGGGCAACACCCACTTTCAGCATAGGGTGGTCGTGTCCTGCTTAAGTGGTTTCTTTTTGATAGCGCGCCAGACCATCCATGATTTCTTTCTTGGCGTACTCCACACCGACCCAGCCTTTCACCTTCACCCACTTGCCCTTTTCCAGATCTTTGTAGTGCTCAAAGAAGTGCTGGATCGCCGCCAGGCGCTGGGGATTTACATCGTCGATGTTTTTCCAATGGCTGTACATGGAGAGGACCTTGTCGATCGGCACGGCCAACAGCTTGGCGTCGCCCCCGGCTTCGTCCTCCATGGTGAGCATGCCCACGGCGCGGCATCGGACCACGGAGCCCGGCGTCACGGGGTAGGGCGTGACCACCAGCACGTCCACCGGATCGCCATCGTCCGAAATGGTCTCGGGCACGTACCCGTAGTTACAGGGGTAGTACATGGCCGTGGTCATGAAGCGATCCACGAACAAGGCACCGGTTTCCTTGTCGACTTCGTACTTCACCGGGTCCGAATCAGCCGGGATCTCGATAATCACGTTGAATTCGTCCGGAACGTTCTTTCCGGCAGACACATTTTTTAGAGCCATTTCCCCAGTCTCCCTGTGTGACAATACGGCGCTGATCCTGCGCATTCTAAGGGATTCCCCCATCCCCCAAGGGCGCTGTAGCGCTCCGGGATTTGGGATCCTTGCCGCAGCGTCATTTAGGGACTTTTAATAACAAGGAGAACCCCATGTCGATGGGACTTAATCTGGCATTAATTTGTGGCCTGCTCGCCATTGTCTACGGCATTGTGTCGAGCCGCTGGATCCTGGCGAAATCCGCTGGAAACGCTCGTATGCAGGAGATCGCTGCGGCCATCCAGGCCGGCGCCTCGGCCTATCTGGGTCGTCAATACCGAACGATCGCGATCGTAGGTATTGTGATTTTTGTACTGATCGCGATTGTGCCGGGCCTGGGCCTGGATACTGCTATCGGATTTGCCATTGGTGCGGTGCTCTCCGGAGCCGCCGGTTTCATTGGCATGAACATCAATGTACGGGCCAACGTGCGCACCGCGGAAGCCGCGCGCGGTGGCATCAATCCCGCGCTGGCCATCGCGTTCCAAGGCGGTGCCATCACCGGGATGTTCGTAATTGGCCTGGGGCTGGTGGGCGTGACCGGGTTCTACGCCTTCGAACTCTCGCGCACTGGTGATGTGTTGAAAGCCCTCCACCCGCTCGTGGGTCTGGCCTTTGGCTCATCGCTGATCTCGATTTTTGCTCGTTTAGGTGGCGGCATCTTCACCAAAGGCGCGGACGTGGGCGCCGACCTGGTGGGGAAAGTCGAAGCCGGCATTCCGGAAGACGATCCGCGCAACCCCGCCGTGATCGCCGACAACGTGGGTGATAACGTAGGCGACTGTGCCGGTATGGCCGCGGACCTGTTTGAGACCTACGCGGTGACCGTGATTGCCACCATGTTGCTCGGCGCCCTACTGATGAAGGGAATCGCGGCTGACGCGGCGATCTACCCCTTGGCCCTTGGCGGCGTATCCGTGATCGCCTCGATCATCGGCTGCTTTTTTGTAAAGTACTCCGGAACCGGCAAGATCATGACCGCCCTATACAAAGGTCTGATCGTGGCCGCACTACTGTCCATTGGTGCGTTTTACTTTGTCACGCAATGGATCATGGGCGGTGCCGCGGCTGCGGTCCCCGGCATGACCGTGATGAACCTGTGGCTGTCCTCGGTCGTGGGCATTGCGCTGACCGCCGCCATGGTGGTGATCACCGAGTACTACACCGCCACGGAATACGCCCCGGTTCGCCATGTGGCCGCCGCCTCGGAAACCGGCCATGCCACCAACATCATTGCGG